>DASYRF010000153.1:0-40397 GCA_036004705.1 Myxococcota bacterium | reverse complement strand
CCGTCGCCGTCGTAGGCCACCAGGAAGGAGCTCGACTCCTCGCCGACCGTGGCCAGCGCCCCGCCCTCCGGCGTGAACACGAAGTGGCCGAAACGGGCGATCTTCAGCTCGAAGGCGGCGCCCACGACCGACGAGCCGATGATCTCGTCGGCCCGCACGCCCGGCACGCCGACGACGCCGGCGATGCCCGCCACCGCCGCCGCGCTCAACGCGGCGAGCAGCGCCGCTCGCCGGCCCCCTCCGGCGCGCCCGGGCGCGCGCTGCGCCGCCGCCGCCGCGTGCCTGCTCACTTGCGCTTCTTCTTTCCGCCCGCCCGCCCGGCCTTGGCCTTGGGGCGCGGCGTGTCGTCTCGCACGCCTCCCGCGCCGCCGCCGCCGCCGCCGTCCGAGCCGCCCTCGGCGCCCGCCATGGCCAGCAGCGGCGAGCCCGGCAGCAGCGCCGGCCCGATGCCGCGCTTGCGCAGCAGCCACCAGGCGCCGATGCCCGCCACCGCCGTGACGATGCCGATGAACTGCGAGGTGGACAGCACCGACACCGCGCCGCGCTGGTCGTCGCCGCGTAGGATCTCGTTCAGCGCGCGCGTCACGCCGTAGAAGATGAACCACGCCAGGAAAATCTGCCCGTCGAAAGCCTTCTTCTTGCGCATCAACATCAGCGCCCCGAACAAGAGCAGGTTCGTCAGCGACTCGTAGAACTGCGTCGGATGCACCGGCAGGGACCACGTGGCGTCGCTCCCCACCAGCCCGTCGGCGTGGTGCATCTCCCACGCCGGCGACGGCTTCCAGACGTTCAGCGTGCGGTCGTAGAAGCTGTCGCGCGGGAAGCGGATCCCCCAGGGCAGCGTCGTCGGCTTGCCGTAGTCGCAGCCGTACAAGAAGCAGCCGATGCGCGTGATGGACGTCCCCAGCGCCACGCACGGCGCCATGATGTCCGCCACCTTCAAGAAGGCGACCTTCTTGCGCACGAAGAAGAGGTACGCCCCCAGCGCCCCGCCGATGAAGCCGCCGTAAGCCACGAGCCCGCCGTCGCGCACGCTGAACCACTCCAGCGGCGAGTGGAAGCGGCTCCAGTTCGTCAGGATGTAGAGGACGCGCGAGCCGACCAGCGCCAGCAGCACCGTGGCGAAGATGCCGTTCGACAGCGCGCGCGCCGGTATCCCCGAGTCCTTGCCGATCCACATCGCCAGGTTCCAGCCGACGATGATGGCGGTGCCCAGCATGACTCCGTAGCTGTAGATGGGGATGTTCGTGAAGGGGATGTGGAAGAGGACGGGATGCATGGCGCCCGTTTCTTAGCACAAAGCGCGTGGCGCGGTGGTAGATCGCGGCCGTGGCCGACCCGCCGCCGCACGACCTGCTGCGCCCGCCGGCGCCGGCGCTCCCGCGCGCCCCCGCGCACGCGCGCGTTCCGGCCCGCCTCGTCCGCGCCGCGGTGCTCGGTGTCACGATCGTCGTCGTCGGCACGGTCGGCTACCGGGGGCTGGCGCACCGCGCCGGCGTCGACACCACCTGGCTCGACGCGCTCTACATGACCGTCACCACCATTACGACGGTGGGCTACGGCGAGATCGTCGACGTCGGCCGCATCCCCGGCGGGCGGGCCTTCGGGCTGCTGGTGGTGCTGGGCGGCGTGGGCAACTTCCTGTACCTCGTGTCGGCGCTGACCGCCTTCATCGTGGAAGGCGACCTCGGCGAGATCCGGAGGCGGCGCAAGATGCAAGCGAAGATCGACGCCCTGTCGGGGCACTTCATCGTGTGCGGCGTGGGCAAGACCGGCGTTCACGTGGCGGAGGAGCTCCTGGCGACGCGCCGGCCCTTCGTGCTGGTGGATCAGTCCGTCGCGGCGATTGCCGCTTTCGCCGAGATGGGCGGCGCGGCCGCGCGCGACGCGCTGCACGTGCTGGGCGACGGCACCGAGGAGCACGTGCTGCAGCAGGCGGGCATCGCCCGCGCTGCCGGGCTGGTGGCGGCGCTCAGCAGCGACAAGGACAACCTCTTCGTCGTCATCACCGCGCGCGAGCTGAACCCGTCGGTGCGCATCATCTCGCGCGCCATCGAGCCCAACGCCGCCGGCAAGCTGCGCAAGGCGGGCGCGACCGACGTGGTGGAGACGAACCGCATCGGCGGACAGCGCATGGTGTCGGCGATGGTGCGCCCGCGGGTCGTCGAGTTCCTCGACCTGATGCTGCGCGACCGGGACCGCAACATGCGCGTGGAGGAGATCGACGTGGCGGCGGGGTCGCCGCTCGACGGGCGCGAGATCCGCGACGCCGACCTGCGCCGGCACGGCGCGGTGCTGGTGGTGGCGGTGTTCAGCCGCGCCGAGGGGAAGTACCACTACGCGCCGGGGCCGGAGTACCGGCTGCGGGCCGGCGAGTCGCTGATCCTGCTGGGGGACGTGCCGACCGTGACGGCCATCCGGCAGGCGCTCTCGTCCGGCACGGGGAATGCTTGACAGCGCAGGTCGCATGACTAGATTGCGCCCGAGAGCCGGGCGTTTAGGCACCAATAGAAGGATACGGACATGGGAAAGATCATCGGCATCGACTTGGGTACTACCAACTCCGTCGTCGCCATCTGGGACGGCCGCGAGCCCAAGGTCATCACCAACGAGGAAGGCGGGCGGCTGACGCCGTCGGTCGTCGCCTGGGACGAGAAGGGCGAGACGCTGGTCGGCCACCTGGCGCGGCGGCAGGCGGTGATGAATCCGGAGAACACGGTCTACTCCATCAAGCGCTTCATGGGCATGCGCTTCGACGAGTCGTCGGAGGAGGTGAAGCGCGTGCCTTACAAGGTGGTGCGCGGGCCGAACGGCGACGTGCTGGTCTCCATCCGCGGGCGCAACTATTCGCCGCCGGAGATCTCCGCGAAGATCCTGCAGAAGCTGAAGAAGGCGGCTGAGGACTTCCTGGGCGAGAAGGTCGAAGACGCGGTCATCACCGTGCCGGCCTACTTCAACGACTCGCAGCGGCAGGCGACCAAGGACGCCGGGCGTATCGCCGGGCTGAACGTTAAACGTATCGTCAACGAGCCGACCGCGGCGGCGCTCGCCTACGGGCTCGACAAGAAAAAGGACGAGGTCATCGCCGTGTACGACTTCGGCGGCGGCACGTTCGACATCTCCATCCTCGAGGTGGGGCAGAACGTGGTCGAGGTCGTGGCGACGAACGGCGACACGCACTTGGGCGGCGACGACATCGACCGGGTGGTGATGGACTACCTCATCGGCGAGTTCAAGCGCGACACCGGCATCGACGTCTCCAAGGACAAGACGGTGCTGCAGCGCCTGAAGGAGGCGGCGGAGAAGGCGAAGATCGAGCTGTCGAGCGTGGCGGAGACGGAGATCAGCCTGCCGTTCTTGACGGCGGACAACACCGGGCCCAAGCACCTGACGATGAAGCTCACGCGGGCCAAGCTCGAGGCCATGATCGGCGAAATCATCGAGCGGACGCTGGAGCCGTGCCGCAAGTGTCTGAAGGACGCCGGCAAGAGCGCCGCCGACATCCACGAGGTGGTGCTGGTGGGCGGCTCGATCCGCATCCCCAAGGTCCAGGAGGCGGTGAAGAAGTTCTTCGGCAAGGAGCCGCACCGCGGGGTGAACCCGGACGAGGTGGTGGCGCTGGGTGCGGCGGTTCAGGCGGGCGTGCTGTCGGGCGAAGTGAAGGACATGCTGCTGCTCGACGTGACGCCGCTGTCGCTGGGGATCGAGACGCTGGGCGGCGTGATGACCACGCTCATCCCGCGCAATACGACGATCCCGACGCGCAAGGGCGAGATCTTCTCCACGGCGGCGGACGGGCAGACGTCGGTCGAGGTGCACGTGCTCCAGGGCGAGCGGCCGATGGCGCGCGACAACCGCACGCTGGGGCGTTTCGGTCTGGACGGCATCCCGCCGGCGCCGCGCGGCGTGCCTCAGGTGGAGGTCACGTTCGACATCGACGCCAACGGCATCGTGAACGTGTCGGCCAAGGACAAGGCCACGGCGAAGGAGCAGAAGATCACGATCACGGCGTCGAGCGGCCTGTCGAAGGACGAGGTCGACCGCGCGGTGAAGGACGCGGCGTCGCACGAGGCCGAGGACAAGTCGCGCAAGGAGCAGATCGAGAAGCGCAACCAGCTCGACACGCTCATCTACCAGAACGAGAAGCTGCTGCGTGAGCACGGCGACAAGATCAGCGCCGACGGCAAGGGCAAGATGGACGAGGCCCTGAAGGTGGCGCGCGAGGCGCTGAAGAGTGAGGACATGGGGCGCATCGAGAGCGCCTACAAGGCCCTGATGGAGGTCTCGCACCGCGTGGCCGAGGAGATGTACAAAGCGGCGGGCGCCAGCGCCGGGGACGCGCAGCCGGGCTGGGCCGGCGGTGGCGAGGCGCCGGGTGGCGCCGCGGGCGAGGGCGGCGCGGCCGGGGCGGGCGCGGGCGAAGCGCCGGGCGCCGCCAAGGGCGGCAACGGCAAGAAGGACACCGTCATCGACGCCGAGTTCGAAGAGACCGAGTAGCTCGCCTCGCCACACGGCGCCCTTGACAGGCGCGGCCGGGCACGCTTGCATGCGTCCCCAAACTCAAGGGGCACACACATGAAGCGCGCGTGCGTGATGGCGTTCGGCCTGTTCGTGACGGTGTTGGGCCTGGGGTGCGGCGGGCGGAGCCCGGCCGGCACCGATTCCGGGACGACGGGTGGCGAGGACTGCGACAACTTCACGGACGACGACGGCGACGGCGCGTACGACTGCAACGACTCGGACTGCGCGTCGGCGCCGAACTGCACGGGCACGACCGAGGTCTGCAACGACGGCGCCGACAACGACGGCGACGGCGTCATCGACTGCTTCGACAGCGAGTGCGTCGGGACGACGTTCTGCGCGCAGCCGGAGGTGTGCACCAACGGCGTGGACGACGACTTCGACTCGCTGATCGATTGCGCCGACCAGGTCGATTGCGGGGCGAGCCCCGCCTGCGTGCAGAACGGCGAGAACTGCACGAACGGCACCGACGACGACGGCGACGGGCTGGTCGACTGCACCGACCCGCAGTGCGGGTCGACGCCGACGTGCACGGGAAGCGAGATCTGCAACAACGGCCTGGACGACGACGGCGACGGGCTGGCCGATTGCGCCGACACGGCGAACTGCTCGGGCTACCCGTCGTGCGGGGGCGGCTTCGGTGAGAACTGCAGCAACTTCATCGACGACGACGGCGACGGCCTGGTGGATTGCATGGACGTGGCGGAGTGCAGCACCGATCCCATTTGCGCCGGCGGCGGCACCGGCACGGGCTTCGAGATGGACTGCACGAACGGCATCGACGACGACGGCAACGGTCTCATCGACTGCAGCGACTTCGTGTGCCTGTTCATCGATCCCACCTGCATGGGCGGCGGGATGATGGGCTTCGGCGAGACGGACTGCGCCAACGGCATCGACGACGACATGAACGGCATGACCGACTGCGCGGACTTCTTCTGCATCATCGATCCGTCGTGCATGCCGGGCGGGACGATGGGCGGCGAGACCGGCCCCGCCTGCATGGACGGCATCGACAACGACGGAAACATGCTGATCGACTGCATGGACTTCAGCTGCCTGCTGGATCCGACGTCGGGCTGCGGCTTCCCCGGCTAGGGCGGGGTTTCGGTCGGAGGGCGGGCCGCGGCGGCGGAGGACGGGAAGCTACTCTTCGGTGAAGGACTTCTCGCGGCGCTCCTGCTTCTCCTTGCAGCGGATGCACAGGTTCGTCACCGGGCGCACGTCCAGGCGCTTCACGTCGATCTCCTCGCCGCACTCCTCGCAGATGCCGAACTCGCCCTCCTCGATCTTCTTGAGGGCCTTGTCGATCTTCTCCAGATAAACCTTCTCGCGGCCCCGCAAGCGGAACGTCATCGACTGCGCGTACTCGCTCGAAGCGAGGTCCATCTCGTCGGGGAGGTCGTCCACGTCGAGCTGCATGTCCTCGTTCAAGGTCTGGCGCGCCTTCTCCTCGAGCTCGGCCTTCTCTTCGAGGAGGCGCTTCTTGAAGCGGTTGAGATCGCGCTGGTTCAAGTTGGCCTCTCCCACCGGGATAAGACCGTCCCGTATAGCGTGGGTTGGTCCGGACGATCAACCCCAATCCTGCGTCGCCGCAGGGGGCTCGGTAAGATGCAGCGGCGCGGCGCGGCGGTGCGGGCGCGCGCCGTCCGAGCCGGTCAACGCCGTGCCTTGTCCAGCAATCTTAGTATTTTGGGAGAGGTGCGCACCGGATCCGGCCGGTAGTCCGGGAACGAGGCCAACAGATCGCGGAACGCCTGTACGGCGGAGGCTTCGTCGCCCAGCGCGCCGTACGACGCGGCGAGGCGTTCGCGCAGGCGGCCCGCGGTCTCCGGCGTCGCGCCGGCGAGGCCGGTGCCGGCGGAGAGCGGCGCGGCCAGCAGCGCCACGATCGCCGCGTACTCGCCCGTGCGCCAGAGGTGCTCGGTGCGGGAGAGCAACGCGTCCGCGGGCGACGCGGGCGTGGCCGCCGCGGCCGGCTTGGCAGTGGCGACGGCGTCGCCGGCCGGCGCGTGCGCGGCCGTGGTGCCGGCAGGCGCGCTATCAGGACCCGCCGCGCCGGTGCCCGCGGTGACCGGAGGATCGTCGCCGTCGTCGTCGGCCGCGGCGGCGTCGGCGTCGGCGCTAGGGCCGTCCGAGCGCACGCGCGCATGGAAGATGGGAATGAAAAGCGCCTCGCCGGCGCGCGGGCGCTTGCGCGCGCGTGGCACGAGGTTGTAGTCGCGGATCGAGTCGGCCTTGGCGGCGTCGCCGTAGAACGCGACGGCCAAGCTCTTGTACGTGTCCGCCTTGCCGGCGACGCGGCGCAGCGGGTAGGGCACGCGCACCAGCGTTCCGAGCGGGACGGTGGCGTCGGCGCCGGCGAATCCGTTCGCCCGCGCCAGAAGGTCCGCGCGCCGCGCGTCGCCGCACAGCCGCTCGGCCAGCCGCGACCAGGTGTCGCCGGCGCCGCTCTTGTGCTGCGTCGCGTGCGGCAGCAACAGGCGCTTGCCGGGCGCCGGCAGCGCGGTCTTCGCCAGGCCGTTCGCCGCGGCCAGCAGGTCTGCGAGCTTCTCGTCGCCGTAGCGCTTGCGCGCGACCGCGGCGAGCGACTCGCCGGCGGCGACGACGTGAAACAGGTCCACCGGTGGCACGGGAGGACGGGCCGGAGCCGCAGGGCCGGCCGTCACGGTCGCGGGAGCGACGACAGGCCGTGGCGCGGGGGCGGGCGTGCCGGCGGGGCGCGCGGTCTTCGGCGGCGCCTTGGCGCCTTTGGCCGGCACCGCGCCTGCGCCGGCACGATCGAGCGACCGCGCCAGCGCGTCCGCGAAGGAGAACGTGAGGAGCGCCGCCACCGCCGCCGACCCGGCGCGCGACGGCCACGCTCCGAGCCAGCGGTGATCCCCGAGGCGAGCCGACGCCGTCGGCCGGCCTGTGCGCCGGAGACTATCGTGATCCCCGAGGCGAGGCGACGCCGTCGGCCGCGCCTTCACTCCGTCTTCTCGGGGGAGGCGGAGTCCACGCCGAGCGCCTCGTCGAGGTCGACCGTCAGCGTCTCGGTCTCGGCGGGGGTGATCGACACCTCGCGTACGAGGCGTCCACCCGGGTTCACGAGCTCCACGGAATGCGTGCCCGCGCCGAGGGGAATGCGCCCGCCCATCGGCGTCGTGTCCACGAAGGCGCCGTCCACGTACACGTCCGCCCAGGGCTCCACCACGACCTTCAGCCAGCCCACGTCTTCGGCGCTGCGCGCGCCGAGCGCGGCGCCGCCCAGCGCGCCCGCGTGCCCCAGCCACCATGTTCCCGCGACGCCCGCGGTCAGCCCGATGGCCAGCGCGGCGCCCACGACCGCCGTCACCGCGCCCGGGCGCGGGCCCGCCTGGCCCCGCCGCCGTCGGCGCTGGCGAGGGGGCGTGGCGGCGCCCTCGGTGGCGGCCGTCGACTGGAAGCTGGCCGCCTCGGCCGCGTCGATGACGCCCTGGGTCTGTAGGTACGCCATCAGCACCGACTGGTAGTTCTCTTCGACGCGCGCCGCCAGCAAATCCTCGAGGTCGCGCACCAGGTCGGTCGTGTTCTTGTAGCGGTCGCGCGGCTGTTTCTCCAGACAGCGATCGATGATGGCGACCACCTCGTGCGGCGCGTCGGGGACGGCCTTGCGCAGCGTCGGGTGCGGCTCCAGGCGAATCATCTGCATGACCATCTCGTCGCGGTCGGCGAGGAACGGCTTGCGGCCGCCGAGCATCTGATAGAGCACCACTCCGAAGCTGAAGAGGTCGCTGCGGAAGTCGATGGTGCCGCCCAAAGTCTGCTCTGGGGACATGTAGGCCGGCGTCCCCAGCCCCACGCCCGTCAGCGTCATCTCCTGGAACGCCTCGTCGCGGGCGATGCCGAAATCCATCAGCTTCACTTCGCCGCGCTTCGAGAGGATGACGTTGGCGGGCTTGATGTCGCGGTGGATGACGCCGCGGTAGTGCGCGTACTCGAGCGCGCGCGCCACGCCGAGGGCGACGACGAGCGCGACGTCGGCGGGCAGGCGCGAGGCGCGGTCGAGCAGGTCGTAGAGGTCGATGCCCTCGACGAACTCGAGCACCATGTAGTAGTCGTCGCGGTCCTTGATGAAGTCGTAAATATGAATGATGTTCTCGTGCGCGAGCGCGGCGATGGAGAGGGCCTCGCGCTCGAAGCGCACGGCGACCTGAGGCTCGTGCACGTAATCGGACTTGAGCTGCTTGATGGCGACGTCGCGGCCCAGCGAGTCCTGGTGCGCACGGTGGACCAGCGCCATCCCTCCCACACCGATCTCGCCGAGGATCCGGTATCGGCCTATGCGATCGGCGGGCGACAAGGCCCGATTATGGATCGGGAAGCCGCCACGCGCGAAAAGCCGGATCCCTGGGCCGGCTGCCGGGGCTGGCTACTTGGGAAGCACGCGATCGGCGTAGGTGGCGTACTTCTTCTGCCAGGCCTCGTGGCAGGACTTGCAGGCGCGGCCGACCTTACCGTCGGGGCCGGTGGCGGCGCCGACGAGGGCCTTCCAGCCGTTGGGTCCGTCGTTCCAGGAGGGGTCGGGCGCCCAGTCCGGGACCCTGGCGAGCAACGTCTTCACGGCCGCCATGTCACCGGTGCCCATCGCCGGCTTCAGCGTGTGCTTCATCCAGTAGCCGAGTGTCCCCGGCTTGTGCTCGCCGGCGTGGTCGTGATCGGCATGGTCTGCGTGATCGTGGTCTTCGTCATGGGCGTGATGGTGGTCGCCGTCGTGGTCGTCGTCGAGGCCGTGATCGTGGTCGGCGTCGTGCTCGTCGCCGTCGCCCGCCGCAGCGCCCGCGCGGCCCGTGCCGGTGTCCGCCGCCGCGGTCGCGGCCGGGCTCGTTGCCGCAGGCGCCGCCGGGGCCTTGCTCCCGGTTGCAGGCGCGGCCGGCGTGCCAGACGCCCTCGTGGCGGTGCCTGCCGTCTCGCCGTGAGTGTCCGTGTCCAGCGCCGCGGCGGCGGTCGCTGTCGCGGCGGCCGCTGTCGTTTCAGCCGGCGCGGTCGCGCGCGCGCTTGCGGCCTCGCCGGTGGTCGTCGAATCGGCCGGAGCGCGGCACGCCGGCCAGAGGGCCGCCGCGGCCGCCAAGGCCAGGATCGGACGGACGGGCGTCATGAACGAGACGGGGACGGCGCTACTTGGGCAGGATGCGGTCGGCGTACGTGGCCTTGTACTTCTTCTGCCAGTTTTCGTGGCACGTCTTGCAGGCCTTGCCGACGTTGCCGTCGGCCGTGGTCGCGGCGTCCACGATCGCCTTCCAGCCGGTCGCGCCCTCGTTCCAGGCGGGCTCCGGGGCGAAGCCTGGCACCTTCTTCAACGCCTCCTTCACCTTGGCGATGTCGCCGGCGCCCATGGCCGCCTTCACCTTCGTCTTCATGTAGTTCTCGAGCGTGCCTTCCTTGCCCGCGTCGAGCGGCGCGGGGCGCTCGTCGGCGAACGCAGCTGCGGCCCGCGCGCTCGGCGCACCGCCGCGATCGCCCCCTCCGACCAGCCAGAAGGTCGCACACAGTAGCAACGCACTGGAACCCAACAGGATCTTCTTCATGGCGTTTTGTGTCCTCCTTGCGTGGGCCTGAGCCTATATCCGTTCGCCGGAAGGTACGTCAAGGTTTCGACGGACGGGCGCCGCCGGTGTTCAAACGCACGGCGGACTCGAATGATGCCCGGGCGCCGGCGTCGGCTCCGCCGCCCTCACTCGCGGGCGGACAGATCAGCCAGCAACGCCGAGGCGGGCCGCGCGTCACCGGCCGGATCCGTCGCCGCGGCCAGCGCCGCGCGTGCGCGCGCCTCCCCCAGCACCGGCGCCGCCTCGCGCAGGAACTTCTCGTGCACGAGTCGCTCCGTGTCGGCCGCGTCCCAGCCGGGCGCCGCGCGCGGGATGCGCTGGGTCGCCTGCAGGACGGTCCCGTCTTGCAACTCCACCTCCACGGCCGCGCTGAAGCGGAACTCCAGCACGTCCAGCTGTGCGCGCCCGAAGTCGTACGGCCCCGCGTCGCCGCCCGTGCCGCCGTCATGCGCCTTGCGCCGGCCGCCCCCACCCAGCACGCCCGTCCAGAGGGCGCGCGCCACCGCGCCGACGCTCCCCGCGCCCAGGCGCGGCCGCAGCGCCTGGCCCAGCGAGAGGTCGTCCTGCAGGCGCCGCGCCGCCCGCCAGAGCGCGCGCGGCCCCAGCGCCGCCACGAAGCGGCGCAGCGCCAGGGCGCGGTCGAGCCCGTCCAGCAGGTCCAGCGTCATGGCGAGGTCGTGCTCCACGTCCGTGCGGGCCGCCAGCGCGCGCACGTCGGCGCTCACCGCCCGCAGGGACGTCTCGGCGAAGTCGGCGGCGCGCAGCCCCCCGCGGCACAGCGTCATCGCCACCGATAACGCCACGGAGAAGTTTACCTCCACGGGCGTGAGGGGGGCCGCAGCGTCGCGCGCGCGGTGCGGCGCGGAGAGCGCTTCCATGCCCGCGGTCATGGCGCCGGCGCGCACGCGCACCGCGCGCACGTCGGCCGCGGCGAGCGGGGCGGTCGGGCCGCCGCCGGCGCGCTGGCGCAGCACCTCGTGGGCGGCGTCCACCGCCGCGTCGACATAGGCGCACCCGGGGTAGAGCTTGTAGGCAAGCGTGTCGCTGACCCAGGCTGCGCCCAGCCCGCCCAGCATGTGCGGCGCCGGGGCGTAAGCGAAGAACCGCCCGAGCCCGCGCTCGTGGTCCACCAGGTCGCGCGCCCCGGCCATGCCGGCGGCGGCGAGGTCCACCGCCAGCAGCGCCTGCCACGAAGGCAGCGCGGCGGTGAGAATCTTGGACTCGGACCCCAGGAACCCCGGCCACAAGGCGAAGGGCGGCTGGTAGAGCGCGATGCCCAGCGCGTCGGCGGTCCGCTCGGCGTCGAGTCCGCGCAGCCGCGCCGCCGCCACGGCCGCGCCGCCCAGGTGGACGTGCGACCAGAGCTGCCCGTTCTGCGGGCCGACCACGACCAGCCCGCCGAGCCGGCCGGCGACCTCGTTGGCGGCGACCTGCGCCGTGCGCGCCTCGGCGACGGTCCGTCCCTCCTGCGCGGCCACGCACAAGGACGCCCACACCGCCGAGTGGCCGGTGTGGCCGAGCCACAAGTAGTCGTCGTAGTCGAGGGTCATGCCCAGCGCGGCGCCGGCCAGGACGGCCTCGGCGGTGCGCATGCGCTCGCCGGTCGGCGGGAACAGGACGTCCGTGCTGCCGCCGGCCCCACGGCGCCGCAGCACGTCGAGCAACGTCCGTCCGGCCGCCGTCCCCAGCCCGGCGTACGAGGCGGCCAGCACGGACAGGAGCTGCAGCCGCGCCTTGGCGGTGACGCGAGCCGGCACGTCCTGCACACGCAGCGCGCTGGTCCAGGCGGCGAAGCGGTCGATGGAGCTATGGCTCATTAGACCAGGTGAAGAAAGTTAGGATGGCTCTCGGTCGGGTCGCCGCGGCGATGCAACGACTTGGTCAACCCGGCGGCCGGCCGGCCTTCTCCTATCACAATCCGGCGCCGAGCGAGAGGGCGCATTTGTGAGCACCGAATCCCTTTAGCCAAGTTGTTCCGAATGGTTCGGTACGCAGCAGGGCACCCACATTGATCGCCCTGCGCATGCCTGATAGCATCCTCGACCTTGGGACCCTTCCGGAGCGGCGACGTCGAGCGAACGGCGGCGGCGTCGCGCTCAGAGCGAGGCCGGTAGACAGATGGCGGCGGCGCGGCGTCCCAGCCTGACGGCGATCGTGCTGTTGTGCGCGGCCTTCGCGGGCCTGGCGACGGCCATCGGCCAAGCCGAGGCGCTCGTCTATGACTCCCCGCTCAAGGATCACGTCGCCACGCGGACGATCCGCCTGCCGACCACGACCACCTTCGAGAAGTTCTCGCCGCTCAAGGGCGCCACCGCCACCGTGGGCGTGCGCAAGATCCGCGTCGCCCCGGGGCAGGAGGTGCCCGAGGCCGACCGGGAGCTGGTCCAGACCTGGCTTGCGGGCGCGCATCTGGGACTCGGGCACTTGCTGGGGTTGCTCGGATTCTACTTCGGGTTCGCGTACTTGCTGCTGCTGTACATGTCGCGCGCGGGCGGTGCGCGCGCCGCGCTGCTCCGCACGCAGGCCACCACGCTGGGCGTGCTGCTCGTGATGATGGTGGCGGCGGAGCTCTTCCTTCTGAACACGGCGGCGAGCGAGTTTCTCTTTCCGGCCGTCGCGCCGGCCCTGTTCGCCGTCCTTTACCTGGACCGGCGCGTCGCGTACGCGACCGTCATCGGCGTGGCGCTGCTCGTGTCGTCGCTCGTGCGGTTCGACGTGCAAGTGCTGCTGGTGCTGCTGGCGCAGGGGGCCGTCTGCCTGTCGCTCGTGCGCAGCTCCAAGCTCCAGAACATCCTCGGGGCGGCCGCCGCCGGCGGCGCGGCAGGGGTCGGCGCGTTCGTACTGTCGTCGTTGGCGATGTCCGGGCGAGTCGCGTTTCAGTTCGGGTCGTTCACCGGGGACTTCTATGCGGCGTTCGCCGGACCCGTCCTGGGGGGCATGCTGGCCCTCGTGGCGGTCGCCCCACTGGAGCGGCTCTTCGGCACGGTGTCGCGCCAGCGCCTCGCGGAGCTGGGCGAGTTCAACCACCCGCTGCTCAAGGATCTGCGCGAGAAGGCGCCCGGAACCTGGGCCCACTCCATCGCCATGGCGAACCTGGCCGAGGAAGCCGCCGATGCCATCGGCGCGAACGGGAGGCTGTGCCGGGTGGCGGCCTATTACCACGACATCGGCAAGATGCTGAACCCGCGTTTCTTCACGGAGAACCAGCGCGGCGGAGAGAACCCGCACGACGGCCTGCCCCCCGGCGAAAGCGCCGAGATCATCATCAACCACGTGGTCGACGGCGCCAAGCTGGCTGCGCGCCACAACATCCCGCCGGTGGTCGCCGACTTCATCCCGATGCACCACGGGTCTTCGCTCATCGAGTACTTCTACGAGAAGGCGCTCGACGAGGGCACCACCGCCGGGGTCAGCCGGGAGGAGTTCGTCTACCCCGGTGAGAAGCCGAACACCAAGGAGACCGGAATCATGATGATCGTCGACGCCGTGGAGGCGACCTCGCGCAGCATGCGCGAGCTCACGCCCAAGAGCGTCGAGCGCATGATCGAGCACATCGTCTTCACGAAGCTGCTCTACGGGCAGCTCGACGAGACGGGCCTGAGCCTTCTGGAGCTGAAGAAGATCTGCCTGACGCTGGTGGACGCCATCCTGAACCAGCGCCACGAGCGCGTGGAGTACCCGTGGCAGCGGGCGGAGAACGGCGCGCGCACGACGCCGACGCCGGCTCCCGCGTCGCCCCGGCCGCCTAGCCAAGAGGATCTGAGGATGGACGCGCCGCGGCCGTCGGGGCGCGTGGCCGTGCCGGCCGAAGAGCCCGGCGACGCCGCGACCGACGCCGCCGGCGACCTGGAGCGCGCCGACGACGAGGCCCCCACGGCGCAGACCATGCCGCTGCGCCCGCCTGGGCGCTAGCCGCTGGCTAGCGCGCGGTGCTCCCGGTGAGCAGGCGGTCGACGACGTCGCCGCCGGCGCGCGCGACCGCTAGCGCGCGGCACTCGTGGCGAGCAGGCGGTCGACCACGTCGCCGAGGGCGCGCGCGACCTCGGACCACTCGCCGATCTCGGCGACGCTGAGCCCGAGGCTGGCCTTGCCGTTGCCGTCGGCGTAAAGCAACAGCGAGACCTTGCCCTTGGCCAGCACGGGCATCAGCAGCACCTCGCCGGTGTCGGCGATGCCCAGCGCGGCGCGGAAGACCGTGTGCGCGGCGTTCTTGGCGGGCTGACCCAGGAACGCCGACTTCTTGTCGCGGACGTCCTTGAACATGGACGGGATCTCGATGGGGATGCGGATGCCCTTGATCTGCTCGACGGAGATGCCGCGGCCGTCGAACCCCTGCACGGCGTCGGGTTTGACGAGGAAGAGCATGACGCGCGCGAAGCGAACCTGCATGGCCGTCATCGCTGCGGCCACCGCGGCGTCTCGGTCGGGCGCGTCGCGCACCAGGACGGCAGCCTCGGCGGCGGTGGGGACGCGCGCGCGGGCCGGGCCGGGGGCGGCGGCGCGTGCCGCGACGGCCGCGGCGACGGCGGCGGGGGCGGCGGCGGGGGCGGGGGCGGGGCCAGCGGTCGCTGCCGCGCGGGTGGCGGCAGCGGTTGCGGCGCTGGCGGCCGCGGCGCCGGAGGGCGCGGCGGCGAGGGCGGCGTCGTCCTCGGGCGCCACCTCTTCCGGCTCCAGCTCCACCTCCTCGTCGTCGAGCGTATCGCGCTGACCCGTCGCCGCGCGCGCCGCCTCGGCCGCTGCCACGTCGTCCGCACGCACGGTCGGAAAGGAGCCGCTCAGCGTGGGTCCGCCGGTGGGCTCGGGCCCCGGCTTGAAGCCCGCCCAGGCCGCCACGTGCGCCGGAACCGGCTCCGGCTCGGGACGGTCGAGGTCCAGGCTGCCGTCGACGGACGAGATGCGCAGGTGCGGGCGCGGCGTGCCGGAGAACGCCGCGGCGGCGGCTCCGCTCCCGGCCGGAATGGGCGGCGGGCGCGGGCCGCTGCCGGCGCGTGCCCGCGCCGCCCCCGGCGCGGGGGGCGTGGCTGCCGGCTCGTGCGCCGCGGTGGCCGGCAATTCGTCGCCCGCCGTTCCCTGGGTCGCGCCCGGGTCGGTCGGCTCGGAGTAGGGGCCCGGCTGGTCGGCGAGCGTGGATGCCCCCGGCCGTTTCCCGGCGTCGCCCGCGCCACCGGCCGGCCCTTCCTCGCCGGCGAAGAGCGCCAGGCGGGCGCGCTCCAGCTCGCGCGCGTCGGTCAGCGTCGCCGCCGCATAGGCGCCGGAGCGCGGCGCGGCTTCGGGCTCCTCCTCGGCCTCGTCGGCGGGCTCGTCGCCCTCGCCGGTGTCGACGGCCTCGCCCGTCGTGGAGACTGCCTCGTCGGCCGTGACGGCGGGCGGACCGGCCTCGGCGACCGCCTCCTCGGCCAGCTCCACGCCGTACCACTGCGCGAGGGCCCCGGCGATGGCGGAGAAGCGCGCGACGAGCGGAATGATCTTGCTCTCGGTGAAGGCGGACAGCTCGGCGAGCGAGTGCGTGTCCTCCGGGTCGGTCGTGGCCAGGTACAGGAGGCGCGCACCGGAACCCTCGAAGGAGACCCGCACCGGCACCACCCAGAAACGCTCGGCGATGGCGGCCGGCAGCAGCGACAGGGCTTGAACGGAGACGGCCGTGACGAGGTGCTCGGGCGCTGGCTCGAAGCGCGCCCGATAAAGGTGCAGCTGGTACAGGTCCTCCTCGTCGAGCAGACCCTCCAGCACCAGGGCCGCGACGAGCGGGCAGCGGCGCCGGTGCTGCGCGTCGAGCGCTCGCGTCAGCGCCGTGCGGTCGATGAGGCCGGCCGACAGCAGGAACCGGCCGAGGTGGTCGCTCAAGCGGCCCCTCCCGACGGGTCCCCGCCCGTGCTCGCGCCCTCGCTCCCGCTCGCGCGTCCGTTCCCGCTTCCGTTCGCGCTTGCGTGCCCGCTTCCGCTCGCGCTTGTGCTCGCGCTTCCGCTTCCGTTCGCGCTTGCGTGCCCGCTTCCGCTCGCGCTTGTGCTCGCGCTTCCGCTCCCGCTCCCGCTCCCGCTCCCGCTCCCGCTCCCGCTCCCGCTCCCGCTCCCGTTCTCGCTGCCGTTCCCCTCGCTGCGCCGAGCGCCACCGCGCTTCGTGCCGCATCCACCGCCGCTGCTGCTCCCGCACCCGCCGCCGCAACCGCTCTCTTCGGGCGGCGGGAGGTCGTCGGGGTAGCCGAAGCCGAGGGCCAGGGCCTCGTCGTAGGAGACATAGGCCGTGGCGGTGGCGCCGTCGTCGACTGGCGCGCCGGCCGGCTCGATCGCGAGGAGCGCGTCGCACACCAGGCACCGGTGCAAGAGCCCGGGCTCGCCCGGCGGGGCCAGGTCCCGGTACGTCACCACGTGCTTGCCGCACCGGACGCACCACGCGCTCGGCAAGGCCGGTCGCAGGATCGCGTCGTCTTCGTTCGGATGGCCGTCCGCCACGTCGTAAACCCCTACCGGCGCGCGCGGAGCCTACGAGGCCCCGGCGCCGGCCGGCGTTGCGAAAAGTCTAACGCGGACGTGGACGAAACGTAAACTCGCGGCGCGACGGGCCCGGAGGAGCGCCCCAGGCTCCGGGGGGAGCTAGCTCTCGGCGCGTGTGAGGCCCGGCTTGCGCTCGTTGTGGAAGGCGGCGAGCTGGTCGTTCGCGTTCTTGATCGTCTCGAGCGCCGCCGTCACCTTCTCGAGGTCCGCGCCCCGCACCATCATGTAGATGTGGTCGTCGCCGGCGCCGGTGTAGATGCGGTTGCCGATGCAGCCAAGCGACATGGTCGCGCCCGCGGAAGCGGCGGCGGGGATGGCCATGCAGGTCGGGCGGGGGAGGGGCGGCAGGTTCGAAGCGACGCCGGCGCTGCGGGCCGCCTCACCGAGCAGCATCGCCGCCGTGGGATGCACCGCGAAGATGACGACGTCGGGTGCCACCTTGGCCTCGCCCAGACGGGCGTACACGACCGCGGCGGGTGTTTTCGGCCAGCGCGGGATCTGCGGCACTTCCTCCATCTTCACGTAGCCGACCTGCGCCATCATGCCGAGCATGTCGTTGAGGTTCTTGCCGCCGTCGAGCTGGTCGATGTTGTGCGTGTAGGCGCCGATCGGGCAGTTCTGGTGGTCGGCGGCCTCGGTGTAGAACGAGCCTTTGCCGGGCGGGGCTTCGGCGGCGACGCGCCAGAAGCTGCAGCCGGACGGGACCGATCCCATGAACTTGCGCACGCCGGCGGGCGGCGTGTCGCAGAAGGTCACCCCCACCGGCGCGCGGTCGAGGTTCAGGTGCGCGTTGAGCTTCGCTTCGAGATCTTTCCAGCTCGCCATGACGGCCTCCAGGTGTCCAGTTTGACGGCGCGGCGCAAACCGTTGACGGTTATCAACTAGCATGCGCGCCGGGGAGCCGGCAAGCGGCGCGGCGCCGGCGGCTGCAAACTTGACGCTGCGGTGCCGCCCAGGTAAGCACTGAACATGCGTTCTGACGGGACGGATGTTCAAGCCACGGCCGCCGTCACCGTTACGGCCGCCGCCGCCGCCACCACCGTTACGGCCGCCACTATCACCGTCACGGCCGCCACCGACGCCGCGGCTGAAGCCGTCACCGTGGCCGCCGCTGCGACGCGCTGGTGGCCGGTGGTCGAGGCCTGGCGGCGCGCGCCCGAGACAGCCGGCGCCATCGCC
Organism: Myxococcota bacterium; assembly: GCA_036004705.1. Classification (GTDB taxonomy): domain Bacteria; phylum Myxococcota_A; class Polyangia; order DASYRF01; family DASYRF01; genus DASYRF01. The sequence goes on along the minus strand of DASYRF010000153.1, from coordinate 22,636 downwards.
GCCGATCGGACGGTCCCGCCCACGCCGGCCGCCGGCGGCCCGGCCCCTGCGTGGCTGCACGGCGCGGCGCGCGGCGCGCTGGGCCGCGCCGGCGGCGAGCCGTGGGCGCATCAGCTCGAAGCCTGGGAGCGCTGGCATGAGGGGCAGGACGTCATCGTCGTCACGCCCACCGCCAGCGGCAAGAGCCGCTGCTACGCGGTGCCGGCGCTCGACCTGATGGCGCGCGACGCGCGCGCTACGGTATTGCTGCTGTTCCCGACCAAGGCGCTGGCGCGTGACCAGGAAGCGTCGCTCGCCGCGCTCCTTGACGGCAGCGCCTCCGACGCCGCTGGCGGCGTGGGCGCGACAGGCGTTGCGACCGGCGACACGGCCGCCCGCCCCCCGCGTCCCATCGTCTACGACGGCGACACCCCGCTCGACGCGCGCCGCGCCGCCCGCACCGGCGCGCGCGTGGTGCTCACGAACCCCGACATGCTGCACTCCGGCATCCTGCCGCACCACGACCGCTGGGCCGATTTCCTCGGCGGCCTGCGCCTGGTGGTCGTCGACGAGGCGCACGTCTACCGCGGCGTGTTCGGCTCCCACGTAGGCAACGTGTTGCGGCGGCTCGTCCGCGCCGCGGCCTTCCACGGCGCCGACCCACGCTTCGTGCTGTGCTCGGCCACCGTCGCCAACCCCGCCGAGCACGCGGCGCGCCTGCTGGGACGCCCAGTCGCCGTCGTCGACCGCAGCGGCGCGCCAGGCGTCGAGCGGCGCGTGGTGCTTTACAACCCGCCGCTCGTCGACGCCGCGCGCGGGCTGCGCCGCAGCTACTTGAAGGAGGCGCGCCGCCTGGTGGGCGACCTGATCGCCGCCGGCGTGCGCACGCTCGTCTTCTGCAGCTCGCGCCTTCACGTGGAGCTGCTGCTGAAATACCTGCGCGAGGACCAGGCGCGCGCCGGGCGCGACGCGGATCTGGTGCAGGGATACCGCGGCGGCTACCTGCCCACGCAGCGCCGCCGCATCGAGCGCGCGCTGCGCGAGGGGCGCCTGCTGGCGGTGGTCGCCACCTCCGCGCTGGAGCTGGGAATCGACGTCGGCGCGCTCGACGCCGTCGTCGTCGCCGGCTATCCCGGCAGCGTGGCCGGCACCTGGCAGCGCTTCGGGCGCGCCGGGCGGCGCGGCGGCGCGGCGTTGGCCCTGCTGGTCGCGTCCAGCGACCCGCTCGACCAGTACCTGATGCGCACCCCCGACGCCTTGCTCGGCGCTTCGCCGGAGCACGCGCGCATCGACCCGCACAACCCGGTCATCCTCAGCGAGCACGTCCTGGCCAGCGCGTTCGAGCTGCCCTACGACGACGGCGAGCGCTACGCCGACCTGGGCGGCGCCGAGACCGGCGAGGTGCTCGCCTTCCTGCGCGCGCAGCGCGTGCTGGTGCACGCCGGCGGGCGCCACCACTGGGCGGCCGAAGGCTTCCCCGCCGACCGCATCTCGCTGCGCGGCGCCCCCGGCACGAACTTCGTCGTCATCGACGAGCCCAGCGGCGCCGTGCTGGCCGAGGTGGACTTCGACGGCGCGCACACGGCGCTGCATCCGGGCGCCATCTACAACCTCGACGCGCGCCAACATCAAGTCCAGCGGCTCGACTACGACAACCGCAAGGCGTACGTGCGCGCCGTGGACGCGGAGTACTTCACCACCGCGATGACCCGCGTGCGCGTCGAGGTGATCGAGACCTTCGAAGAGGGCGCGAGCGCCGGCCACGGCGCCGCCGGCTGGCGCGCCGCACGTGGAGAGGTGAAGGTGCAAGAAGCGGTGGCTGGCTACAAGAAGCTTCGCTTCGGCACGCACGAGAACGTCGGCTACGGGGAGGTCTCGCTGCCGGAGCGGACGCTGCACACGGCCGCCGTCTGGATCGCGCCGTCCGACGAGATCGTCGCGCGCTTTCCGGACGGGGCCACGGGGGTGCGGCGCGCGCTGGGTGCCGCGGGCGCGGCCGTGGAGCGGCTGGCGGCGCTCGTGTGCATGTGCGACGGCCACGACCTGGGCCGCTGCGTGCAGGACACGCCTGCCCCGCCGCCGCGCCCGGCCCTGTACCTCTACGACCGCTTCCCCGGCGGGATCGGGCTCAGCGAGCACGTCTTCGCGCAGGTGGGCGCGGTCCTGGCGCGCGCGCTGGCGCTGGTCGAAGGGTGCGGCTGCGCGACCGGCTGCCCCGGCTGCGTGGGTCCGGCGGCCGCGCCCGGGCTGCGGCCGCGCCAGGAGGCGGCGGCCATCCTGCGCGCGCTGGCCGTTTCGGACGTCGCGCCGTGAGCCTCGGTGACCGGCTGTTGCGGCTGCTGCCGCCGCCGCCGCCGCTGTCGCCCGCGGCGCCGCTGCCGGGGTCGTCGAATCCGCCGCCGCCTGCCACGCCCGGCGACGCGGCGGCAGGGGCGGCGGCGGCGGAAGCGGCGGAAGCGGGCGAGCCGCGCTCCGAGGCCGCGGCGTCCCGCGCCGAGCTGGCGGGGGTGCGCAGCTTCGCCGGCGCGCCGCCCCCGCGCGCGACGATGTTGTTCCCGAGCGCTCGGCCGCCGCAGGAGCCGCTGCCGGGCGCGCGCGTGCCGCTCGAGCGCACGCTGCTGCTGGACGTGGAGACCACGGGCTTGTCGCGCGGCACCGGCACCCTCGTCTTCCTGGTGGCGTGCGGGCGCATCCGCCCCGAGGGCGGCATCGAAGTGCGGCTCGGGCTGATGCGCGACCCTTCCGAGGAGCCGGACCTGCTGGCCTGGCTGCGCGACGAGCTGGCGGGCGCGGAGGGGCTCTGCACGTTCAACGGGCGGACGTTCGACGTGCCGTTGCTGCGCACGCGGCTCGCGCTCCGCCGCGCCGCCGATCCATTCGCCGGCCTCCCGCACCACGACCTGCTGCCCTTGTGCCGTCGCGTCTTCGGCCGTCCCGCGCGGCTGCGCGATCTGGAGGAGCGCGCGCTGGGCCTCTGCCGCCCGGGCGACGTCGGCGGGGCGGAAGTGGCGCGCCGCTACCTGCGCTGGCTGCAGAGCGGCGACGGCCGGCCGCTCGGCGCCGTCGTCCGCCACGCCGCGCTCGACGTCGCGGGGCTCGGGCGGCTCGCGCTCCTGCTCGGTACGCCCGCGGCGCTGCGTCCCGCACAGCGCGCCGCGCTGTGCCACGCCGCGCTCGCCGCCGGCGACGCCACGCGCGCGCTCCGCTGGGCGCGCGATCTCCTGTGGACGCGCCCGTCGCGCCCCGTCGCCGTGCGTGCGCTGTGGGCCTTCGCCGAGGCGTCGCGGCACGCGGCGGACCACGCCGCCGCCGCGCGCGCCCACGAGTCGATCCTGGCGCTGGACCCCGGCGACGCGCGCGCGCGCCGCGCCGTCGCCATTCACCTGGAGCACCGCCGCGGCGATCTCGCGCAAGCGCTGCTCCACGCCGAGGCGCTCGCCGCCGCCCGCCCCGCGGATCCCGACGCGCAGCGCCGCCTCGCCCGCCTCCGCCGCAAAGTCTCGTCGGCCCCGCCGCCCCCGCCGCCGACGCCGACACTGACGCCGCCGCCGCCGCCGACCGCGACGCCACCGCCGACGCCAACGCCGACGCCGATGACGACGCCGACGCCGACGCCGATGACGACGCCGACGCCGACACCGACACCGACGCCGATGACGGCGCCGACGCCGACGCCGACGCCGACGCCGACACCGGGCACGCCACCGACGCCGATCGAGGCCGGCTAGAGGACTTCGAGGACGACCGCGGTGATGTTGTCGCGCCCGCCGCGCGAGTTGGCCAGCTTGACCAGGGCCTCGGTGGCCTGCTCCAGCGGCGCCGTTCCGATGACGCCGGGAATCTCGTCGGTGTCGAGGTAGCCGTGCAGCCCGTCGGAGCACAGAAGGTAGCGGTCGCCGGCCTCCAGCGGCGCGACGATGGTGTCCACCTCCACCCAGTCGCGGTTGCCGACCGCGCGCGTGATGACGTTCTGGTACGGCGCCACCTTCGCCTGCTCCTCCGTCAACAGTCCCGCTTTCACGTGCTCGCGCACCAGCGTGTGGTCCTCGGTCACCTGGTCGGCGCGCCCCGCGCGCACGCGGTACACGCGCGAGTCGCCGACCTGCGCGATGAAGCTGCTGGGGCCGGCGATCACCATGGCCGAGATGGTCGTCCCCATGCCGCGGTGCTCGGGGGCCACCTCCGCCATTCCAAATACGAGATAGCAGGCGTTCTGCACAGCCGCCTCGATCAGCCGGCGCGCCGACCAGCGCATCTCGTCGTTGCCCGGGTCGCCCACGTACGCCGCGAGGTGCTGCCGCTGCGACGAGACGTAGGCGTGAATGTTCTCGACGGCCTCCGCCGAAGCTACTTCGCCCTTGGCGTGTCCCCCCATGCCGTCGGCCACGATGTAGAGGCCCAAGCCGTCGTCGAGCAGGAACGCGTCCTCGTTGCGCTTGCGTTTCCTGCCGACGTCGCTCAGGCCGCAGGATCGGACCCGCATGCCGCAACACTATCACAGTGGTCGGCGGGAAGGGCCCCACCGGCGCGTCCGGACCTGCACGGCGCCCGGACGCGCCGGGGGTGGAGGCGCCACCCGGATTTGAACCGGGGATGGAGGTTTTGCAGACCTCTGCCTTACCACTTGGCTATAGCGCCGCTCCGCCGCCGAGTGTTGAAAGGAAGGCCGTTCGTTGTCAAGGCGCGTCATACGTTGTAGCGGTCGCGTCGCGATGCTAGACTGTCGCGACCGTCCGAACGCCATGAGGGGCTGTCCCCACCGGCACGGAGAGGAACGCACGCATGGGTAACCCACCCCCCAAGCCACCTACCCCCTCGGGCGCGCACGCGTCGGCCAACGCCGCCGCGGGCGGCAATCCGCCGCCGCCCCCGGTGGGGCTCGGCGCTCGTCCGTCCGGCGCCCACGCCTCGCCCGTCGCCGCCGGCGCGCCTGCCGCCGCGGCGCCGGCCCCCTCGAAGAGCAACCCAGGTCGGATGCCGTCGGTCGTCAACGCCAACGTCAACCCCAACGCCACCGCCATTTTCACCGAGGAGGAGCCGAAGATCGAGGACCTGACCGGTCGCTCCATCGGCAACTACCTCATCACCGAGAAGCTCGGCGAAGGCGGCATGGGCGCCGTCTACAAGGGCGAGCACAAGCTCATCGGCAAGAAGGTCGCGTTCAAGTTCCTGCTGCGCGAGCTGAGCAACAAGCCGGACCTCGTGCAGCGCTTCTTCAACGAGGCCAAGGCCGTCAACCAGGTCGGCCATCCCAACATCATCGACATCACCGACTTCGGCGTGACGGCCGACGGCTACCACTACTTCGTGATGGAGCTCCTGGAGGGGCAGGAGCTCTCCAAGGCGCTCAAGGGCGGCGGCCCGATGGACCAGCCGCGCGCGTTCCACATCGTGCGCCAGGCCGCCGACGCGCTGGCCGCCAGCCACGCTCGCGGCATCGTCCATCGCGACCTCAAGCCGGACAACATCTTCCTCATCAACCGCCCCGGCGACCGCGACTTCTGCAAGCTGCTCGACTTCGGCATCGCCAAGCTGCTCGAGAACAACGACGAGATGCACAAGACCCGCACCGGCATGGTGCTGGGCACGCCGTACTACATGTCGCCCGAGCAGGCGAACGGCGACGAGGTGGACCACCGCACCGACATCTACGCGCTCGGCATCATCATGTACCAGATGCTGACGGGGCGCGTGCCCTTCACCGGCAAGACGTTCAGCCAGATCATGGTGGCGCTCTTGACCGCGCCGCCCGAGCCGCCGCGCAACCTAAACCCGCAGATCACCGAGGCGACGAACGCCCTCATCCTGAAGGCCATCCACAAGGACAAGAACCAGCGCTTTCAGACGATGCGCGAGTTCCTGGATGCGCTGAACCAGGCGGCGATGGGGTTCATGCCGCAGGGGATGATGTCGGGCATGGGGACCGGCAGCTATCCGATGATGGCCGGGCAGCCGCATCCATACTTCTCGGCGACGCCGCTGCCGGGCTTCACCGGTACGCCGCACCCGAGCTTCGTGGGTACGCCGCAGCCCGGCATGGGCGGGACGCCGGTGCCCGGCTACGGGATGGGCGTTCCGGGCACGCCCACGACGATGCGCTCGTCGGTGGGCGAGGTGGTTGGGCCTGCGCGGCAGTCCAAGGCGGGCATTTTCATCGCCGCCGGCGTGGCCGCGGTGGTGGCGGCGGGCGGCGTCATCGGCTTCCTGGTCCTGGCGGGGCCGAACAAAAAGCCGCGGCCCGTGGCGTCGGTGGACGAGGACGAGGGCGACGGCGATCGCGATCGCGGCAGCAGCGGCAAGAAACACAGCGGCAAGAGCGGGCCGGAAGCGAGCGACGACGGCGACAGCAGCAGCGGCAAGAGCGGCAAGGGCCCGAAAGCGAAGCCCGTGGACGAGCCGCCGCCGCCCGAGACGTCCGCGCCCACGACGGCGGCCCCGCCGCCGGCGACCTCGGCGCCGCGTGAAGAGACGGCGAAGGTGGTCTTCGGCTCGAAGCCCGACGGCGCGGTCGTGACCGACGCCGCCGGCAAGACGCTGGGGACGACGCCTTTCACCCTGGACCTGCCGATCGGCGACGAGCTGAACGTGACCTTCAAGTCGGGCAAGATGACGGCCAAGAAGACCTTCACGGTGAAAAAGGGCGGGCTCGAGGTGTCGGTGACGCTGAAGGAGCCGGGCAAGCCCGGCCCGAAGGGCGGGGACGACGAGTTCAAGCTCCTCGGCGCGCCGTCCGGCGGGAAAGCCGCGCCGCCCCCGAAGAAGGACCCGAAGAAGAAGGCCGACCTGATGGCCCCGAGCTTCTAGTAAGCCCGGGGACCCGTGAGCGCGGCGAGTACGCCGTGCTCCGATGCCCCCCCCATCGGCGGGGCGGCGAAGCCGCCTCTTCCGCCTCCTCCCCGGGGTCCGCCACCATCAGCGCGGCGATGGGACCGGTGGCGAGCCGGGGGCGCAGAGGCCCGACCTTCCCAGCGAGGCGAGGCGATCGGCGGTGAAGGTCACGACCTGCAGGCGGTCGGGCGCATCGGGGCGCAGCTCCAGGTAGCGCACGAAGCCGCGGCACATCGACTCGGCGTCGGCGGAGTCGGCGCCGAGCTGCCCGAGCATCTGCCAGAGCGCCGGGTCGGTCGGGTGGTCGGTGAGCTCGGTCTCCACGACGACCACCGCGTCCTCGGGCGCAAGTCCCGGGATGGCGGCGCGCGCGCGGTCGGCGGGGCTGGTCGTCAGCTCGGTCCAGGCGCTGCGCAGCCACCACCCGCCGGCGAGCAACAGCGCCGCGCCCGCCGCCACGGCGGCGCGCCAAACCGGCCGCAAGCGCCGCACCGGCGGCTCGCCGCGGTCCACCACGATGGGAATGGCGGTCACCGACGACTCCGAGGCGCGGGCCAGATGGACGGCGCGCGCCACCATCGGGTCGAGGCGCGCGGTCGGCTCGGGGTCCGGATGCAGGTCCGGCCCCAGCGCCGCCCAGGTCGTGCGCAAGCGCGCCAGCGTGCGCCCGCACGCCGGGCAGCGCTCGGCGTGGTGCAGCCCCTCGCCGCGGCGGGCGAGCGGCAGCGGTGCGCCCGAGGCGATGGCGGGCAGGAGCTCTCGGCTGTCGCTGCAGCTAAGCTGGCTCATGGCTCACCTTCCAGGTAGGGCTCGAGGGCGTGCGCCAGCCGCTCCAGCGCGCGCGACACCCGCATCTTGAACGCCGGCACGCTGCAGCCCAGCACACTCGCCGCCTCGCGGTACTCGAGGCCCGCGCGCCGCACCAGGAGGAACGCCGCGCGCTCGTTCTCCGGCAGCGCCAGCACCGCGTGCTCGGCGGCGTTCATCAGGCGCCGGGCGGCGAGGGCCGCCTCGGGGCCGTCGGCCGGCGGCGCCGGCAAGTTCGCCAGCCACAGCTCCGGGTCGGCGTGCGTCTCGCGGTGCGTGGAGGCGCGGCGCGCGCGGTCGCGCGCCACGTTGGTGGCGATGGTGTAGAGCCACGGCCTGAAGCGGCGGTTGGGGTCGAAGCCCCCGCGCCCCTTGTAGAGCCGCTCCAGCGTCTCCTGCACCATCTCCTCGGCGGCGCGCGCGTCGCCGGCGGCGAGGCGCCCGAGGTACGCGTGCAGCGGACGCCGGTGGCGCTGATAGAGCTCGTTGAACGCGCGGTCGTCGCCGGTGGCGGCCACGCGCGCCATCAGCCCCTCGTCGGTCGGTCCGTCTTCGAGCGACGCGGCGATCCGTGCCGGAGCCGCGGTCGGCGCGACCTCCGCCGCCACGCCCGCTACCGCTGTCGTCACGGTCATGGCCGCCGCCGCCGCGGCCGCGCGCGTCGCGGTGCTCGGCACCTCGGGCGTCGCGCCCTCGGCTGCAGGCGTCTCGGCGGTGTCGGGCAGCAGGCTCATGGCCTCCTTCTCGCAGCGGTCCCGCGGTCCTGGTGATGGGACCGGTCCTGAGCTAGTACGCACGAGCGCCCGCGAAGTCACGCGGGGATTGCCGTGCAAGTGTAGCTGCTGCGCGGGGATGTGCGAGCGCGCGAGGCTGGCGGCCCGGCCCGCCCCGGCTCGTCGCCGACGGCGGGATGTGCGAGTGCGCCAGGCTGGCGGCGCGGCCCGCCCCGGCTAGACGCCGACGAAGGTGCGGCCGTGGATCAGCGCGGCGAGGTCGGCGGCGGTCTCGACGGGGTCGTCGCGCTGGAAGAGGTTTCGCCCCAGCAGCACGCCGCGGGCGCCGCCGGCGATGGCCTGCGAGACCATTCCGCTGAGCTCGTCGCGCGGCCGCAGCAGGCCGCCCCCGCCCACCAGCACCGGCACGGCCGCGTCGCCGACCGCCGCGCGCATGGAGTTGCTCGATCCGGTGAACGACGTGCGCACCACGTCGGCGCCGAGGTCCACCGCCAGGCGGACGGCGTGCGCCACGCCTTCCAGGCTCGCGCCGCCCTCGCGGCGCACCGGCGGGAAGGCCTCGGCCACGAGCGGCAGGCCCATGCGTGCCGCCTCGTTGGCCGTGCGCGCGAAGTCGGCGAGCATGCGCCCCTCGTCGCCGGCGTCGAGATCGATGCGGTAGAGCGCCGCGTCGGCGCCCGCCTCCAGCGCTTCCAGGACCGTGCCGATCGGGACTTGCAGCGCCGGCGCGCGGGCCGCGTCGGTGGCGCCGCTCAGCCTCACCACCAGCGCCAGAGGCGTGGTGGCCACCATCTCGCCGTGCGCGCGGGCCTGACCGGGGTTGAGCACCACGCCGGCCACGCCCGCCGCCCACAAGCGCGGCAGGTTCTCTTCCAGGTGGCGGAGCCCGGCGAGCGGGCCGCTGGCGAGCCCGCCCGCGAGATTCACCAGGAACGTGCGCCGGCTCTGGGCGTCGAAGAGCCGCCGCAGGCGCAGCGCCTTGCTGGACATGGTCCGGGCACATATCGGGGCGTGGCCCCCGGCGTCAAGCGGGCCGCCGGCGCGTCCTTCGCGCGGTTCGGGCGCGCGAGTGCCTGCGCGGCGTGCTGCGCGCCGGTCGCCGCGCTTCACCGTCGCGGCGCCGCCGTGGTAACCACCGCGCGTGGCGCTGGTCGTGCACAAGTACGGCGGCTCCTCGGTCGGGACGATCGAGCGCATCCGCGCCGTGGCGCGGCGCTGCGCCGCGGTCCGCGCCGCCGGCGACGACCTCGCAGTCGTCGTCTCGGCGATGAAAGGCGAGACCGACCGGCTGCTCGGACTCGCCGCCGCGCTCAGCGCGCTCCCCGATCGCCGCGAGCAGGACGTGCTCGTCGCCACCGGCGAGCAGGTCTCGGTGGCGCTGCTGGCCATCGCCCTCAAGGAGCTCGGCTGCGAGGCGCGCTCCTTCCTCGGGCACCAAGTGCGCATCCTCACCGACTCGTCGTTCAACAACGCTCGCATCCGCGACGTCGACGCCGCCGAGCTGCGTGGCGCGCTCGGCCGCGGGCAGGTCGCTGTCGTGGCCGGCTTCCAGGGCATCGACGCCGCCGGCAACATCACCACGCTCGGGCGCGGCGGCAGCGACACCACCGCCGTGGCCATCGCCGCGGCGCTCGGCGCCGCGCGCTGCGACATCTACACCGACGTGGACGGCGTCTACACCGCCGACCCCAACGTCTGCGCCGCCGCGCGCAAGCTCGACCACGTCTCCTACGAGGAGATGCTGGAGCTGGCCTCGCTGGGCGCCAAAGTCTTGCAAATCCGCTCCGTGGCGATCGCCTCGAAGTACCGGCTGCCCGTGCACACGCGCTCCAGCTTCAACGACAACCCCGGCACGTGGCTGGTGGAGAGCTACCCCATGATGGAAGACGTCGTCGTGCTCGCCGTGGCCCACGACCTGAACCAGGCGCAGATCCAGCTCGCCGACGTGCCCGATCGCCCCGGCATCGCCGCCGTCGTCTTCGGCGCGCTGGCCGCGGACGACATCAACGTCGACATGATCATCCAGGGCGTGGGGGCGGACGGGCGCAACGACGTCAGCTTCACCGTGCGCAAGGAAGACCTCGAGCGGGCGCGGCGCATCATCGAGCGCGTCGCCGGCGAGCTCGGCGCCGCCGCGCCCGTCGTGCGCGCGGACGTGTGCAAGGTGTCGGTGGTGGGTCAGGGCATGCGCCACCACGCCGGCGTGGCCGCGCGGATGTTCTCCACGCTGGCGGAGCAGGGCATCAACATCCTCAGCATCTCCACTTCGGAGATCAAGGTGTCGTGCGTCATCGACGCCCGGTACGCCGAGCTGGCGGTGCGCTCGCTCCACGACGTCTTCATCGGCGCCTAGCGCCGCTCCCGCCGCGCGCTCGCCGCGGACTATAATGGCCGTCTTCGATGGCGCCGGGCAGCATACCTCTGCAGATTGGGCCCTATCGCGTGATCCGTGTGATCGGCGAAGGAGGGATGGGCCGCGTCTACGAGGTGGAGCACACGCTCATCGGCCGCCGTGCCGCCATCAAGGTCCTGGGCCAGAGCTTCACGGGCAAGGCCGACATCGTGCAGCGCTTCCTCAACGAAGCGCGCGCCGCCAACCGGGTGGAGCATCCGGGCGTGGTGCAGATCTACGAGTTCGGTACGCTGCCCGACGGCGTGCCCTACTTCGTGATGGAGCTGCTCAAGGGGTACAGCCTGGCCCGCGTGCTCCGGCTGCATCCCGCCATCGCCGAGCCGGAGGCGCGCGCCATCGCGCGTCTGGCGGCGCGCGTGCTGGCCTCCGTGCACGCCGCCGGCATCGTTCACCGCGACCTCAAGCCCGACAACATCTTCCTGGTGCGCAGCGTGGAGCGCCCCGAAGAGTGGACGTTGAAGATCCTCGACTTCGGCATCGCCAAGCTGCAGGAGCAGGACGTCGGCGTCGTCACCACCACCGACAGTTGGATGGGGACGCCGTCCTACATGTCACCGGAGCAAGTCCAGGGCGCGAAGAACGTGGACGCGCGCGCCGACGTGTACTCGCTCGGCGTCATCCTCTTCCGCATGCTCGCGGGGCGCGTCCCCTTCGAGGCGGACAACTACGGCGCGCTGATCGTCCTGGTGGCGACTTCCCCGCCGCCGTCCGTGCGCTCGATCGCGCCGGTGGCCAGCGCCGAGGTGGATCGCATCGTCCAGCGCGCCATGGCGAAGCGGCCGGAGCAGCGCTTCCAGTCGATGGACGCTCTGGTGCTGGCCCTCGGGGAGGCCGGCGCCGGGGTGGCCGCCGCGGCGGAGCGCAGCGGCTCGGTGGCTCTGGCGTGGCTCGACCCGATCCGCGGCCCGCACGGCGACGCGCCGGCGCTGGACGGAGCGGGCGAGGCGGGCTTCACGGCGGCGGCCACGGCCGGGGCGCGGCCGCGCTCCGCGGGGCACCCGGACACCACGACCCGCGAAGCCACCACGCTGACGCGCAGCGCGACGGAGACGCGGCGTGGGATGCGCCGCAAGATGTGGGCGAGCGGCCTTCTGTGGGGGGCGCTGCTCGCCGCCGCCGCGGGATTCATCGGCGTGCTCGCCGCCTCGGGAGTCGGCGGCGACGCCGACGGCCGCAGAGTGAGTGGCGCGTCGGGGGCGGCGGAGTTTGACGATCCCGCGGTCCGTCCCGTCGGGATCGCTGCGCGCGGGGCGGCGACGGCCGTCCCCGCCTCGCCGGTGCCGGCGCCGGCGCCGCCGTCCGCCGCAGACGGTGCGGCCCGCGCGGCGGCCCCGCCCGTGGCCGTCACGCTCCAGACCAACCCGACGGGCGCGGAGGTCTCGGAAGCGGCGACGGACACGCCACTCGGCTTCACGCCCCTCGTCGTGACACTGGCGTCGGACGCCGCGCCGCGCCTGCTCCGGCTGCGGCGGGCGGGCTACGAGGCGCTCAACGTGCCGGTTGACCCTCGCGACGCGCCCCTCAAGAGCGTCACGTTGCGGCGCGCCGGCGCCGCCAAGGCGGTCCGCTCGGCCGCGGCGAAATCGGCAGTCCCCCCCAAGCCCAAGGCCGGTGCGGATGCGATCAAGCCGGTCTGGTGATTGCGCCGGCCGCTCGGGGCGGCGCGTCGTGGCGTCCGTTCTGGCGCTGGCCCTGTTGGCGCCGGCGTCCGCCGCCGCGGAGGACGTCGCCGCGCTGAACGCGAAGGCCAAGCGTCTCTACGAGAAGGGTGACTTCGAGGCCGCGGAAGCCGCCTGGCAAAAGGCTTACGAGGTCGAGCCGACGCCCGTGTTCCTGCTGAGCATCAGCTCCTGCCGCAAGAAGCTCGGCGACAAGGAGGGGGCGTTGGCGATGGTGGAGCGGTACATCGCCACCGCGGGGGCGGGCGCGATCGAAGAGGATTTGAAGCTCGCGAAGGCGCGCGCCGCGGAGCTTCACATCGAAGTCGGACGCGCCGCGGCCGATCGCGACGAGTGTGGTCCGGCGCTCGTGCATTTCGGTCTCGCCCGTGAGCGAGGCGCGGGACCGGAGGCGATGGTCCTGCAGGGCATGTGCCTCGAACGGCTCGGGCGCAAAGCCGAGGCGCGTGCGCTCTATTGGACGGTGATCGGTCCCGGTGTGGACGCGCCAGCCGACGTGATGGCGACCGCGCGGGCGCGGCTCGCGCTGCTCGGGCCGCCCGGCCCGCCGGCGGCGCCGGCGCCCGGTGCGCGGCGGCGCTTCCCCTGGCTGGCGGTCGGCGTGGGCGGCGGCGGCGCCGTCGCCGCGGCGCTGCTGACGGCGGTGATTGTCCTGGCGTTGCCGCGCCCTGACCCGCCGTTCAGCCGCGCCACGACCCTGGGTGGCTTCGAGGCGAGGTTCTGATGCACGTGCGCTTCTGTGTCGCCCTTCGGGGGTGCGCCGCCGCAGCCGCCGTGGTCGCCGTCGCCGCCGCTGCCGCCGCGACGGCCGGCTGCAAGCGCTCGTTCCCCGGCGTGCGGGTGGAGATTTGCTCCACGCGGACCGACGTCTTCGCGCTCGACGTCGTGTCGACGCTCGACAACGGTCGCGAAACGACGACGCGCGTCTCCGCGGCCGGCGGCGCGGTCATCACCTTCCCGGCGAGCTTCGACCTGACGCTGGCCGGCGCGCGCGACGGCACGGCCAACGTCAGCGTCTCGCTTCTCGACGCCGCCGACGTCTCGCTCGTGAGCGTCTCCGGCCCGGTCACGGTCGCCCGCGGCGAGGTCAGCGAGCTGTACCTGAACGCCGACAGCATGGCGTGTGGGGACGGCACGATCGATCCTGGCGAAGCGTGCGAGCCTGCCAGCGGGACAACGTCGTGCAGCGACCTGGGACTCTGGGGCGGCGCGGCTCCCTGCGGTTGCGACTGTCAGCTGGACACCTCGGGCTGCTACGCCGCGCCGGTTCTACGCTCTCCCGCCAACGGCGCCGAGGTCGGGTCCGTGCACGTTTCGGACTCACTGCGTCCTCGCTTCTCCTGGGAGGCCGCGGCGGGGAGCGACTCTTTCCTGCAATACGCGACGGACTCGGCGTTCTCCGCGGGGGCCGTGTGCGTCGCGGCGACGGCGCCGTTCGTCCCTGCCGGCGACCTTGCCGTCGAGACGGCTGCGCCGCCCGTCGGGGCTCGCTACTACTGGCGGGTGCGCAGCTGCGCGGCCGGCGCAGACGGCTGCGCGGCCTCGCCCGGCGGCGACTGCTCCGACTGGACGGCGGCCTGGTACGTGGACGTAGGGCGCACCGCGCACGATTTCGACGGAGACGGCTATGCCGATTTCCTGGTCGGCGCGCCGCGGGCGGACGCGGGTGCGTTCATGAACGACGGCGGTTTGGTGCAGATCTTCCGCGGCGGGCCGGCACCGATGTTCGACGCGGCGGTGGCGCTCTCCGTCGACGGCGGGGGCCTTCCCGCGTCCCACTTCGGGCAAGCCGTGTTGGCGGGCTGCGACTTCGACGGAGACGGCTTCGGCGACTTCGCGATTGCCATGCCGTTCGGCGGCGCGGGAGGCATCGTGCGCGTCTACCGCGGCGGCGCGACGCTCGACGGCGGCCCCGACGCCGAGTTCGACGGAGTGACGGGCGACAAGCTGGGCAACTCGCTCGGCTGCGCCGGCGACGTCGACGGCGACGGCTTCGACGACCTGCTCGTGGGCAACGCGCCCGGGGCGGTTCCCTGGAGCGTGCGCGTGTACCACGGCGATGCGCAGAACCTCCTGCGTGCGATGCCCGATCCGGTCTTGACCGGGACGATGGGGGAGGCGTTCGGCGCGAGCTTGGCGGGCGCGGACGTGGACTGCGACGGCTACTCCGACGTCGTCGTCGGCAGTCCGGCCGGGGCCGGCGGCAGCACTTCGCGCGCCGTCGTGTACCGCTCGACCGCGGGAGCGCTCGACCCTGTTGGCCAAGACTTGGGTGGCGGCGCCGCGCCCGGCCTCGGCGCAGCGCTCGCCGTGGGCGACTTCAACGGTGACGGGTTCGCGGACGTCGCGGCGGGCGCACCGGCAGCCATGGCGCCGGCGCTGGGCGCGGTCTTGCTCTTTCGCGGGGGCGCCGGTGGACCGAGCCCGACGCCGGACGAGACGCTCGACGCGGGCCTGCAGTACTTCGGGGCGACCCTGTCGGCGGGCGACTTGAACGGCGACGGCACCACCGACCTCGTCGCCGGCATACCCACCACGGAGCGGGTGCTCGTCTTCTTCGGCGGCCAGGGCACGCTCGCCGGGCCTGACCACACGATCTCGTCGCCGTGCCTGTCGGACGGCTTTGCGAAGGCGGCCGCGGTCGTCGGTGATCTCGACGCGGACGGCGCTGCGGACATCGTGGTGGGCGACTGGCTCGGCACCGCCGACCCCGACGGCGACTGCGCGACGAACGGCGACGACTTCGGGCGGGCGCTGGTCTATTTCGGCGGCGCGAACGGCATGCCCGTCGACACCGTTCCACGTGCCCGGATTTCCGGACCCGAGGCCTTGAGCTACTTCGGTTGCGCAGTGGCAGCGCCGGCGACGTCGGCTCCGCCGAGTCACGTCCTCGGCGGGCCCCCGGCCCGTTCTCGCCGGCGCCGGCGGGCCGCCGCGTTCCGCGCCGCATAGCGCGCGAAGGCGAGCAGCAGCGCCGGCGACGCCGCCGCGGGCCACGCGGCGCCGAACCGATCGCGCCCGGCGTCACCGCGTGCGCCCAAGAGGCTGCAGTGACAGGCGCCGCCGCCGCCCCCGCCTGGCCCCCCGTCGCGGCCGACGACGATGACGCCGCTGTCGCCGGGCCCGCCGCTCCCCGCGTCCGTGCCGGCGCCGCCGCCGGCGCCGAGCTCCACGGCGACCTGCGGCCAGAGCGGCCCGCAGATGAGGGTCGCGTCTGCGCCCGCCGGACAGGCGAGCGGGCCGGTCGTGTCGCTCAGCGCGTAATCGGCGGTCCACGTGACGCCGTCGTCGGTGCTGGACATGATCGAAGCGCCGCCGGCGCTGAACGGATCGCTGCAGGCAAAGAGCCGCCCGGCGCCGGCTGCCACGCACAGGGACGGCGGCGCCGCGGGCCCTAGCGGCTCCCAGGTCAGGCCGTCGTCGAGCGACTGGAACATCTGCGAGAGCGCCGCCGCGGCGTACATCGTTCCGTCGCCCGCGACGGTGAGCCCGGCGAACGGTGCCGGCAGCGCCAGCACCGGCGCGCCCGTCAGTCCGCCGTCGTCGCTGCGGAACAGAATGTCGCCGGTGCCTTCGATCACCCAGAGAACGACGTCCGGATCGTCCGGCGCCACGGCCACGAGTCGAAGGATCTGCGGGTCGGCGACCGGATACGCCGTGCTGGTCCACGACGCGCCTCCGTCGTCGCTGCGGTGCACGAACGCCTCTCGCGGCATCGGGTACCAGGAGCCGACGTACAGGCGCAGCGGGTCCAGCGCCGAGGCGGCGACGCCGTCGTAGTACATGGCGCCTGATTGCAGCGCGGTCGCGCTGAACGTGGCCCCGTCGTCCGTCGATACGAAGAGCGCGTCCACGTCGGGCGGCGCCGCATAGCCGGTCGTCGCGTAGATCGTCCCGGGCGCGCCCGGATGCTCCGCCAGCCCGCGCACGAGGTGTCCGGCCAGGCCGGCTGCCGCGTCCCAGTTGCAGCCGCCGTCGGCCGAGCGCGAGACGCCGTCGAACGTGGACGCGAGCAGCGCGCCGGCCCCGACGTGCGTGCGCACGAAGATCGGGTCGAACGTCCCCAAGTAGCCCATCGCCTGCTCGCACACCCAGCCCCACGTCGCCTCGCCGTCGGTCGTGAGGACCAGGCCGAACGTGGCGCCGACGAGCAGGAACGGCGGGTCCGCGGCGTCGGGCGCCAGCGAGCTGACGGCGGGGAAGCGGCCGTTTGCGTGCGCGGGGCGCGCCGCCACGGCCAGTGCGCCCGGCAGCGCTGCGAACGCGGCGGCGGCCGCCGCCGCACGCCGCCACGCGGAACGGGTTGCCACCGCAACAGCGTAGCACCGCGCCATGCAGCTAGAACGGGTGCGCGCCGTGCGGGCCGACGTTGAACTTCAACACGACCATCGCTTCGTTGTAGGGATTGTCGGCGCGGCCCTCCAGCAGGCCGATGGAGTACTGCAAGCGCAGGCGCACGAACTCGGACGGGTAGAACGTGAAGGCGGCCGTTCCGCGCGTCTCGTCCGCGGGCGTGTAGGGGTCGGTCGGCCGCGCCGGATCGTAGACGACCGCCCCCGGCGCGCCCACGTGATCGCCGCGCAGCGCGACCTCGTAGT
Source organism: Myxococcota bacterium (assembly GCA_036004705.1). Taxonomy (GTDB): domain Bacteria; phylum Myxococcota_A; class Polyangia; order DASYRF01; family DASYRF01; genus DASYRF01. The sequence continues at coordinate 5,598 of DASYRF010000153.1, read as the reverse complement.
TGCGTGTGATGCGCCAGGCCACCTCGCCGTAGAAGCCGCCCTCGACGACGAGCGCGCCGGGGACTTGCGCCGTGCGCAGCAGGTACTCGGCGGTGACGTCCACCCAGCGCATCACCCCGCGCGGGCGGATGCGGATGAAGAAGTCGGCGCCGAAGATCGCCGACCGCTCGGTGAAGCCGGCGGCGGTGAGGACGTTGGGCGCGGCGGCGGCGGAGAAGCCGAACGTCCCGCCGAATGCGTCGTCCACGCCGCCGAAGGCGAACGCCAGCCGCGCCGACTCCATGAAGCCGACGCCGGCGCTGCCCAGGAAGGAGTCGGTGCCGCCGAAGCTCTGCTCGTTGGAAGAGTTCTGCACGGCGACGATCAGCTCCGTGTAGATGGGCAGCGGCAGGAGCGAAGAGACCTCGATGCCGAGCGCGCGCAGCCCCTCGCCGCCGATGAAGCGCCGGTAGGGCAGCGGCTGGTCGGCGAAGGTCCACGTCTCGAGATGGCGCGGGTTGAATCGGCCGAACTTGGTGAGGAACTCGCCGATACGCAGCTGCAGCCCGAGCGGCATCGCGAAGAGCGACGTCAGGTACGCCTCTTCGATGTCGAGCCCCTCCTGGAAGTTGATGGAGAGGAAGATGTCGGCGCGGAAGAAGGGATCGACGACCGACTGGATGCCGATCTCCAGCTCCTGCAGCCCGAAGCCCGTCGAGGCCGGGTCGTGCCCGAAGCGGAACGTCGGGTCGCCGCTGAAGTACGCGGCGTAGAAGTTGCCGATGGCGGAGATGTTGGGGAGCGCGGCGCCCACGACACCGCCGAGCGTCGTGCCGCCGCCCGTGCCCCCGCCCATGGCCGCCTCGCCGCTGCCGCCGAGCAGCTTCGTGAAGTCCTCCACGTCCTTCGCCGAAGGCGCCGGCGCGGAGGCGGGCGCCGATTCGGGCGTCGCCGCGGTCGTCGAAGCCGGCGGTGCCGGCGCGGCCGCCGGCGCAGAGGCCGACTCCGGCAGCGCCTTCGCCGCGGGTGCCGCCGCTTGCGCGCGTCCGGCCGCCCCGAACGACGTCACCAGGCCCAATATCAGCACGGCCGGCAGACCCGGCCCTCGTCCAAGGTTCAACGTCTTCATCGCACCGCTCCTTCGATCGCGCTGAGTACGGCGATTCCATCACGAGACCAGAGTGTCGCCCGAGAGCTCGGCGCGCCGCGCCGGCCATCCGGCCGCACGGCTCCGCCATGGAGAGGTCACGCGAGGGGAGGGGAGCTCTTCGGCGCGACCGCGAGCGCGCGCAGCGGCGGATGGCCCGCGCGGGCGCGCGCCGCGGGCGCCGCCCACGGCGCCGCCGGGGACACGGGCACCGAGGGTGGGCAGGCGACGAGTCCGGCAGTGCGGCTCGCGACCCAAGCGGCGCAAGCTTCGCCGTGCGTCGCGTCAGCTTCGGCGCGGGCATCGGGGTTGGTGAACGCGTCGCCGCCGTCCGTCCCGTCTGCGCCGGCGCGGAGCGGCGTGCCGTCCTCCACCGCTTCGTGCTGCGCGCAGTAGCGGTGCGCCTTGAACGCGTGGAGCGTCGCCGCTACGGGAGCGGCCAGAATCGCCGCCGCCGCCAGCCACGCGAGCAGGACACGCGCGCGCCACCGCATGCACCGGACGTACGCGCCGGGCCCACGCCTTGTCAAGCACGTCTCCGAATGGCTTCCCACGGCCGCGGCACGCGCTTGACGCGCTTCACGGGCGTCGCGCGCACGCGCCGTGCGCGGGCATGCGCCGCCGCGCCGCCCGCCGTGTCAGGGCGAGCAAGAGCAACGCCAGCGCCGGCGCAGCGCCGGTCCGTTGGCCGCGCGTGCCGGCCGCGCTGCACGCGCAGCCCGGGCCGCCGCCCGAGCCCGGCGGCGCAGGCGGCGGCACGAACGTGTCCTGCACGGTGGGCCACAGTGGGCCGCAGATGTCGTGGACGGGCGTTCCGGCGGGGCAGTCGAGCAGGTCGTCCATGTCCTCGAACCGGAAGATCGGCTCCCAGGTCGTGCCGTCGGCGGTGCGCCCGATCGCGTAGTCGTCACCGTAGTTGTCGGCGCAGGCGTAGAGGCCGTCTTCGAGCTCGACGAGACAGCGCACCGTGCCCGGCGCGTTGCCCGGGGCCGCCGCGAGCGCGCCGGTGCCGTCGGCGGAGACCATCAGCCCCGTCGGCGTCGCCAGCCACACCGCGCGGCCGTGACGAAGGCGGGCGCGCGGCGCACGTGATCAGAACCCGAGGTAGGCGATGAGCGCCCCGAGGTCCTCGTCGCTCAGGGCCTCGCGCGAGTAGAGCGGCATCACGCCGCCGACGCCGAAGAACTGGCCGTGCCGCACCTTCTCGACGATCACGAGGGCCGGGTCGATGCCCGGAAAATGCTCCGGGTAGGTCTCGAACTGGTCGACGAGCCGCGGGATGCTGCGGTCGAGGCGGTGGTGCCCGCCGGGGTAAGTGCCGTGGCAGTTGTGGCAGGCGGCGTCGTACACGGCGCGCCCGCGTGCCGGGTCGCCGCGGTCGACCTCTTCGACGGTCTCCACTACGGTGAGCGGAAGGGCGGGCGACGGGTCGTCGGGGCTGAGGCTCGCCAGGTACTCGTAGAGCGCCCGGCCGCGCAGATCGTCGCTGGCCAGCGGCTCGCCGCGCATGAAGAACACTAGACAGAAGCTCGCCGCGTCGCGCAACGTCGGCTCGTAGCCGCCCCACAGTCCGTCGCGGAAGGCGACGTTCGCGAGCGGGTAGCCCGCGTAGATCCTCCCGGGCGTCGGATCGGACGTCGCCGCGTGGCACGTCGCGCAGGAGAAATGGTTGAAGAGGCTCGTCGACATGCTGGGCGAGTTGAAGAGCCCTTCGCCGTAGGCGACTGCGTCGGACGCGCCCGGGCCGCGGCAGCCCGCGGTGAACGCGACCGCGCCGGTGGCGATCACACCGAGCGCCGCGGCGGCGGTGGCGGCGGCGTTGGCCCGGGCCGTCGCCCTGAAGCGCCGGGGCGCGTGCGCGGCGCTCACGAGCCACCTTCCGGCAGGAGGACCGCGGCGTCGTCCGGGAAGACGCCCACGGTGACGATGCGGTCGAACGTTCCGGTCGCGAGGTCGAGCCGCACGATGGTGCCAGGGGTGATGTGGTTGCCCTCGCACACGACCGCGACCTCGGTCTCACCCGGCAGGATCTTCACCGCGTGCAGCGTCGTGCACTCCGCCGGCACGTCGATCTGCTCCTCGACGACCGGCGGATCAAGGTTCGGATCGATCCGCGCGATGCGGTCGTCGCCGGCGTGCGGGACGTAAAGCGTCGCGCCGTCGCTCGTGAAGGCCCCGAAGCCGGGGACGCCGCCCACCAGCACGGTGCGGGCCAGGTCAACCCCCCCCGTCGACGGATCAAATACGCGCAGCTCGCCCGTCTGCCAGCAGCTCAGCCACACCGTACCGTCGGCGGGCGATACCGTCACCGCATAGGGGTCGTAGCGCGTGGCGCCCGGCGGCCCCGCGTCGGGCGCCAGGTCGAACAGGTCGACGCTCTCGGGCGCGTCGGCGCCGGCGACGCCGAAGTGGATCCAGCCCACCTGGTCGCTGCCGTAGCAGGCGGCGTACGCCTCGGAGCCGTCGGCCGAGGGCAACAGCCCGTGCGGCGCCGGGCACAGCGGGCTCGCCGACAGTTTCGTCATCGTCGCGGGATCGATGACCGTGAGGTTCGCGTAGGTCTCGGTCACGTCGGCGTCGGGGTTCGCCGAAAGGACGTCGTTGATCAGCTTCAGGTCGAAGTGAGTCATCAGGAGCCGTGTGCCGTCGGGCGTCAGGCGGATGTCGCCCGGGTTCCGGTCGACGCGGGCGCTGGCCACCGTCACGTTGTCGGCGGCGCGGATCTTCAGCGCGTGGCCGTCGGCGGTGCCGGCGCCGTGTGCGCCGTGCGGGCCGGCGCCGCTCCCCGGCACGTAGTTGGAAATCCCTACGTAGTAGAACTCGCCGTCCGGGGCGGCGGCGACGTGGTGCGGCCCCTCGCGCTCCACCGGATTGAGCCCCACGGGCACCGTCGCCACCACGTCGAACGTCGCGAGGTCCAGCACGCTGATCGTGTCGCTGAAGTTGTTCGTCACCAGCACCCGCCCGTCGCCGACGCCCGGGCAAGTCGACCGGTCGGGCCAGTAGGCGTCGTCCGGCAGGTTGAAGTCGATGGAGTCGGGATCCGGCCGCACATTCGGACATCCGGCGGCGCCGAAGCCCGTGGCGAGAGCGGCGAAGGTGGCAAGTGCGCGCTGATCCATGTCCATCTCCTATAGCGCGGTCTCGAACGTCGCGCGACCGCCGGTGGCGGCGGTGAACGTGTCGGGCCAGGCCAGGCGCTGCGCATCCACCCAGGCGAGCGTGGCGGCGCCGCAGGGCGCGCGCGGGCGGCACAGCACCACGAACGCGGCGCGGAACGACGTGGGCGCGGCGCCGAACGGCGGCGTGCGCGGCCCGAGCGCGGCGAAGACGTCGGCCTTGGGGACGTCGACGCGCGTGCCGTTGAACGTGACGGGCGTCGTGGCGGCGAGCGTGTCCGCCGTCCACGGCGCGCCCCAGGGCGTCTGCGGCGGCGTGAAGGCCGTCGCGCCGGTCACGTAGAACGGGTCGGCGAGGGCCGCGGCGTCGTAGAGCCCCATCGCGTAGAGCTCCCAGGGCGTGTAGGTCAGCGGGCGCGTGATCTGCGCGGTGAACGTGCCGTCGCCGTTGTCGTGCGTGAGCCCGTAGGCGAGCGCCGCGGCGTTGCCCATGTTCGCCACGATCGACCAGTGCGAGCGCACGTCGTCCACGAACGCCCACGGGTCGCCGCTGCCTGGCAAGTTCAGGTAGGCGCACCAGCGGTGGCCGAGCTCGTTCGTCAGGAGCTCCTGCTCGCTGAACTCGGGTGTGCCGGCCCAGGCGGCGGGCCCGTTCATGAACGTGATGCCCTGCAGCCGCCCGGCGCTCCCCGCCATGGCCGATTGGTCGTCGCCGAGCGCGCTCAGTCCCGCCCATTGCCAGTACTCGGCCAGCCCGATGCCGCCGATGTCGTTCTTCAGCACGTCGTTGAACGCCCACCAGTCGGTGACGTGGAAGTCGGACCACACGACGAGGAAGTCGTAGTCGTCGGCGTGCGACTCGTAGAACGTGCGCGCCACGGCACGCAGCGGGAACGGCGTGGCGCCCACGACGTAGGTGCCGTCGGCGCGCGCCGTGAACGAGTCGACCGCCGGCACGGTCAGCACGGCGAGGTCCGGGTAGGCGCCCGGCGGCGCGCCGGCGTCGGCCGGCGGTGCGCCGCAAGCGGCCGCCGAGGCGCCCGCGGCCGCCGCGAGCGCCGTCGAGGCGTGGACGGCGGCCACGAGCATCGCGCGACGGCGTCTCCACGGCGGGCGCGCCGCCGCCGGCCGGCTGTCCGTGCCGCTCACGGCACGGTGAAGGACGTGGGCGCGGGGCGGTACGGGCCTTCGGTGACGCGGTTCTCGGTGAGGTAGGCGGCCGTGATGAAGACGTCGAGCGGCCCGCCCGCGCCCTGGAAGAGGGCCAGCGACTCGTCGTCGATGTCCCAGAACGTGTCGGTGGTGAGGACCAGCACGTTGCACCGCTCGCCCGGAACGGGGATTTCCAAGTAG
>DASYRF010000152.1:0-28810 GCA_036004705.1 Myxococcota bacterium | reverse complement strand
GACGGGACGTGTGTCGCGCGCCAAGGATAACGACTTCGTCGGACGAATCGAGCGTGGACCCGACCACGAGCGCGGCATCGGGCGAGCGCGGTTCTCCCGGCTCCTCGCGGAGGCTCCATCGCGGCTCCTTGCGAAGAGCTCGATTGTTACTACTTTGCCGGCGCGCAGTCGTCCGCCACGTCGATCGAGAGGCCGGTGGGTGCGCCGGCGTCGTCGAACGTGGGGAAGCCGTTCACCGACCAATCGGCCGTCACGACGGGGTCCTTCCTGGGGTGTCCGGCAGGAGTGGTCGCCACATGCATGAACGTGAGCGCGTCGGTCCGCTTGCCGGGGCGGGGCGGGTATTTCTCCGCCAGCTTCGCGAGCACCGCGGGGAGCGTACAGCGCGGTGGCGCCGGCTTGAACGCCGGCAGGCCGCAGACGCTCCTGAGCCGATCGGCCACGCTGTAGACGCGCGTCGCCTCCACGACGACCCAGAACGCGCAGGCGTCGTCCTTCTCGCCCGCCGGCCCGGCGCCCTTCGGCCGAAAGCCGTAGCTCGCCGGCCGCTCGTCGACGGTCAGGTCGGACAGCCCGTCCGTACCCACGTGCACCGCGTGCACCACGACCAGCTCGACGTCCTTCCACCGCTTGCGCGCGCCCGCCGTCGCGCGCGTTGCCCACGCCGGCACGTCGAACGCCTTCGGGTCGTAAGTCCCGACCTCTTCCGCCGGCCACACGTCGCGTGCGGGCTCGGGCGCGGCGGTCCCCGTGTCGGCCGGCGGCGGCACCGGCGGTGGCGGCGCCGACGCTGCGGCGGTCGCCGCGACGCGCGCCGCGTCAGGCGCGCGCACATCCGCCGGCCCGGACTCGCCCCGCACGAAGAGCCAGTAGAGCACCGCCCCCGCCAGCAACACCCCCAACACCGCGACCACGCCTGCATTGCGCATCGGTTGGATCACTACCAGACGGTCCCGAGACACGCCGCGTGTCGGGTGAGGTCGCCCGCGCTCATCGAGCGGCGCGCAGGGCGAGCGACTCGAGGACCCTCGCCGACTCCAGAGCCGTGGCGCGGAGGCGCTCGGGCGCGGGCAACGGCAGCCCGGACATTCGCGCGATCACGCCAAGGTAGCCTACGACGATGCGTTCCGCCTCCGCGTGCTCGCCGAAGTCCTCTTTCAACCTCTCTACCAGGGCCAGCATCGCTTTCTTCTCGAAGTCACCGGCATCTCGGCGAGCGCGCACCTCGGCGATGGACCCGCCGCCGAGCGCCGCGTACTCCCACGCGGCGACAGGAACAGCCGGGGCGAAAACGAGATCCTCGGCGGGCTCGACGTCTTTGAGCCTCCAGGTCAAGCGCCCCGGCTCTCGTACGTAACCGCCGGGCGAGATCCAGATGAGGGCGTCGAACGGCGTGTTGACGGTGATCTCCAGCTCGCCGATCGGGCCGGCCCAACGCGCGCCCGTCGTGAGGCGGTAGTGGAACAGGCCCATGCCTTCGACCGGCACTTCGTACCGCGGGTTGATGAGCGGCGCGTCGTAGCGCACGGCGAGAGCGACTCTCGCGGCCGCGCCGAACGCCATGGGCCAGACCCAGTGCCACTCCTTGGCCGACGTCTTCCGCACCTTCGCCGCGATCGGTTTGCCGTCGGCGGTGACTGTGATCTTCGTCTTGCACGGCACGCCCGCGGCGCCCGGCTCAGGGCCGGCATCACACGGAAACCCGACCATGAGCTTCGTCGGCGCGCCGTGGTTTTCCAGCACCAACAGCGCGTCCACGGCGGCCGTCTTGGGGCCCACGGTTACGCTCAGCACTTCCCGCGCAATGCCGACGGCGACGTCCGTCGATGGCGCGGGGTGAGCGCCACCCGCCATCGGGTGCGGGTCCGCCAGCGTCGGCCACGCGGCCAGCAGCGCCGCAATCGCCGGAAAGGATGCCGCCACGCACCTCATGACCATGAAGCATGACGCGCCTCGGACGTGACGCCGAGGGCCCGACCGAGTTCGTGAGCCGAGCGAGGGCCCGACCGCCGAGGGCCGGCGTTCGGCGGTCGGTTCTCTCCCGGATGCTGCCGCGGCTGTCGCGGTAGGCGCGGGGAAGGCGCCGGCGTCGCGTGCGGGCGCCGACGTCGACTTCGTGCTCGGCGTCGGCGTAGGCGTCGGCGTCGGTATCGGCGTCGGCGTCGGCGCTGATCTCTGCGCGGCGGGTTGCGATGCACTGCGCCTTCCGGCACACTGGCTCACGCCAGCCAGCCAACGGCCAAGACCACGGAAGAGGTACGCGGCGATGAGCGCTCGGGGGTCCAGACGCCGGCGACGACCGCGGTGGCTCCACGGAGCGCTCACGGCGGCGCTGGCCTGCGTGGCGTGGACCACGGCGACCGTGCCCGCCGCGCGCGCCGACGAGACGCCCGGCGCCGAGGCGAAAGCGCACGCGCGCGAGCTGTACCTCGCGGCGGAGAAGCTCTTCGCCGGAGGTCACTACGACGACGCGATTGAGCTCTACGCGCGCGCGAACGCCGCCGCCGCTGCGCCGGTCTTCCTGTTCGACATCGCGCAATGCCACCGCCTGGCCGGGCGCGCCGCCGCAGCGCTGCACTACTACCGCGCCTACCTCGCCGCCGACCCGACCGCGCCCAACCGCGCCGACGTGGAGGTTTTCATCCGGGAGCTCGAACGAGGCTCGGCGGTCGCCGCCGGGACGCCGGGCGCAGCCGGCCCGCGCGGGCCGGCCACCGTCGGGGGCACCGGCGCCTCCGGAGCGTTGAGCGCGACCGCGCCTCCCGCCGCAGGAGCGCCCGGGCACACGGCGAAGAGCCGTCGCGGCCTCTTGTTCGGCGTGGGGATCGGGGCCGGCGCGGTGGTCGTCGCCGCCGCCGTCGTCGTGGGCGTGCTGGTCGCCGCCGGCAGCGCGGCCGACCGCTTCGGCGCGCGATACCCCGGGCAGGTGATCGACTTCAGGAACGGGCAATGAGCGGACGGCGCTCGCCATCGCGCCTCGTCGCCGTGCGCCGCGTGACGCGTGGCGCGGGCCGCCGCGGCAGCGCCCTTGCGCTCGGCGCCGCCCTCGCGGTGTCGCTCGCCGCTTGCCACGGCGACCGGTTCGACGTGGTCGTCACGGTCGTGCTGGACCCGGCCGCCGCCGCCGCCGCCGCGACGATAGAGCTCGACGTCGCCGAGACGACCGCCGCCGGCGCGGCCATCGACGCGCGCACCGTCACGTTCGCCGCCGCGGACTTCTTCGCGTCGCCGGGCGAGACGAATCGCGTGTTGGTCCGTGCGGGCGCCGACGCCGGCGCGGTCGCGGTGTCGGGCCGAGCGCTCGACGCCGCGGGCGCCGTCGTGGCCACCGGCGCGCTCGACCCCATCGCCCGCTCGCGGCGACTGGTCGAGGTCACCGTCGAGCTCGGCCCGCCGCCCTGCACGGGGGCCGCCTGCGCGGACGCGGGGACCGATTCCGGCGGGCCCGGCACCGACGCGGCGCCGCCCGCGTGCGGCGACGGCGTGGCCGCGCCGCCCGAGCTCTGCGACGGCGCCGACCTCGCGGGCGCGACCTGCGCTTCGATCGCCTCGCTCGGCTGCGGGACGCTCGTCTGCGCCGCGTCGTGCGCGGCCTTCGATGCGGCGGGCTGCTTCGACGTTCCGCCGCCGCCGGTTCTGCTCGCCCCGCAGAACGATTCCTATGTGGGAAAATGGGATGTCTCGGGCAGCCTGCGGCCCGCCTTTGTCTGGGCGCCCCCGCCGGTCGCCGTTCCGGGCCTGACCTACGACCTCGAGTACGCGTTCACGACCGACTTCACCGGTTCCACGATCGTCACGGCCCTGACCGCCACGACGTTCACTCCCCCCATCGACCTCTCCGTGGCGATCTTCGCGCCGCGTGGGACGCGCTACTACTGGCACGTGCGTGCGTGCGCGGCGGGGTGCGGCTGCTCGCCCTATTCGACGGTTTGGTGGACGAACGTCGGGCGCAACGCCTACGACCTCGACGGTGACGCCTTCGCAGACGTGGCGGTGGGCGCGATGGTAGAGGGCACCGCCGGCGGGCTCACGGGCCGCGTGTACGCCTACGACGGCGCCCTCGGGACGGGGTTCGACGCCGCCGCCGACGCCTTGCGCGACGGCATCAACTCCGGCGACTCCTTCGGGGCGGCGGTCGCGCTGTGCGACGTCAACGGCGACGGCTTCTCGGATCTGATCGTCGGAGCGCCGCTCGCCGACGGCACGCCGATCGACGATCGCGGATCCGTGAGCGTCTACCTCGGATCCGCCATCGGCCCGGGGTCCGTTGCCGCCGCTACGCTCTGGGGCGAGAGCGCGAACGACCATTTTGGCAGCGCGGTCGCCTGCGCCGCCGACGTCAACGGCGACGGCGTGGACGATTTCCTCGTCGGCGCGCCGCAGGCCGACGGGCTGAGCGGGGACGAAGGCAAGGCCTACCTCTTCCAGGGCGTCTCCGGCTTCACGCCCGACGCCACGCCGGACTACGTGGCGGCGGGCACCGGCGCCGGGGAAGCACTCGGGACCTCGGTCGCCGGGCCGGGGGACCTCGACGACGACGGCTACGCCGACTTCGCGGCCGGCGGACCCGCGAGCACGGCGCCCGCGAGCCCCGGCGTCGTGCGCGTCTACTACGGCGACCCGGCCGGCCCGGTGGCCGCCGGCGTGCTCGTCGCGATGACGAGCGCGACGCTATTCGGCACGGCGATCGCCGGCGGCGACGTAGACGCCGACGGGTACTCGGACCTCGTGGTTGGCGCGCCCGGGGACGACACGGGGGCCACGGACGTCGGCGCGGTGTTCCTGTTCCGCGGCGGCTCCGGCGCGGCGTTCGATTCGACGTCGGACGCGACGATCTCCGGTGTGACGGCGAACGTGCAATTCGGGGCGTCGCTGGCCGTGGTGGACTACGACGCCGACGGAGACGGAGACGTCGTGGTCGGCCTGCCGGAATCGGACGCGGCCGGGGTGATGTCGGGCGCCGTGTGGATCTATCCCGCGCCCGCCCTCGTGTCGGCGACGGTGCTGTCGGCTAGCGCGGCGTCTGAGCGCATGGGGACGTCCGTCGCGGGGGCGGGCGACCTCAACGGCGACCTCGTCGCCGACCTCGTCGTCGGCGCGCCGGAGACGACACTCTCGACCGGCACGGGCTTGGCGCGTGTCTACTTCGGAGCAACCGGCGCCATCGCGCCTACGCTTGCCGGCACGCTCCCCGGGACCGGGGTGGGCAGCAGTTTTGGCCAGTCGGTCGCGTCGGCGGCCACGCTGCGCTCGGCGCGTCCACCGGGGACCTGACCGCTTGGCGACGAGGCGCGCGGCGTCCCGTCGCGATCGCCCGTCGCCAGCACACCCCGTTGTCCGCGCTTCGATCTGTTTGGTGGAGAGGTCTTTCATACACAGCTGCGTGATCAACTGGGCCTCTTCGAGGCCCTCGCCGAGACACCAGCCACGCTCGATGCGTTGGCGGCGCGCACCGGGCTCACCCCGAGGGCGGCGCGGATCAGCGCGGACGCGATGGTTGCGCTCGGGCTTCTCGAGCGTCACGCCGACCTGTACCGGAATGGACAGACCGCGGCGGTGTTCCTCGCGAGGCGCACGCCCGCTGACCTTCGGCCGTTCCTGCGCTTCTGGGACCAGCTCAGCTACCCGGTGTGGGCGAAGCTCGCCGATGCCCTCGGAAAGGGACCTTCGGACGTGAAGGCTGGCGACGTCCTGAAGGACGCGCTGCCGGTCGACTCCGGCGTGTTTCTCATGGCCAACCTCATCCACTACTGGTCGCCCGAGCAGAATCGGGCGTTCCTCAAGTCCGTGCGCGCCGCCGCGAAGCGCGGTGCGCGGCTCTTGCTCGCCGACTTCTGGACCAATGGCACCCACACCGAGCGAGCGCACGCGTTTTCGCCTAGACGCGATCGTCGATGGCGTGGAGGTTTCAGCGCTCCGCTTGGTCACGTACCACGGCCTCGACGAGTACACGCAGGAGACAGCCGTGATCGCCGCCTTCGCGCCGGGGGCGACCGTCAGCTCCATCGCCGTGGAGACGTCGCTCGGCGTTCTCAGCCTGCCGTTTCCGGCGCGCGTGCAGCACTTCACGCTCGCGACAGCCACGCAGGCGCAGGATCGCTGGGTCATCGCGGACACGCCGCCGACGTCCTCGTCGCTCCCGGGCGGCTACACGTTCTCGGTGTGCCTCGACGGCGTCGTCTACGCCACCTCGCCTGGGCCCATCGTTCCGACGCGTGCCGCGGAAGCCCTGCCGGCCCTGGCAAAGCTCACACGCGCCGGGTGGCGGCCGCATCGCGACCGGCAAGGGTTCTAACGCCCGCGCCGGAGACGAGCTCGCGCAGCGGCTCGTTGCCGGGGGCCGCGGCGACGGGAACCGCCGGGGCGAATACCAGATCCTCTGCGGGCTCGACGCTCTTGAACCTCCGCGCGGTCGGCCCCGCGGCGTGCGCCCGCGGGTCAGGGGAGGCGCTTGGCTTCTTCCCAGAGGAGGTCCATTTCTTCGAGCGTGGATTCGCGGGGCGTCTTGCCAAGCGCGGCGAGGCGGTCTTCGACGTGCGAGAAACGGTGCATGAAGCGGTCGATGCAGGCGCGGAGCGCCGTTTCGGGCTCGACGTGGACGTGGCGCGCGTATTGGGCGACAACGTAGAGGACGTCGCCGAGCTCGTGCTCGATCTCGTGAGGGTCGCCGCCGGCGACGGCACGGTCGAGCTCCAGGAGCTCTTCGTTCATCTTCGCGCGCACGTCTTGCACGTCGGGCCAGTCGAAGCCGATGGCGTGCGACTTCTCGCCGATGCGGAAAGCGCGCAGGAGCGCGGGGGCTTGGCGAGGGGTGCCGTCGAAGGCGCGCTTGGGGGCGGAGGGCTTGGCGGGGACGGGCGTACCGGGCGGGGAGGGCGGGCCGTCGGCATCCTTCTCGGCGGCTTTCATCGCCTCCCAGTTGCGCAGCGCGCCGGCGGCGCTGTCGGCGGTGGTCTCGCCGAATACGTGCGGGTGGCGCCTCCAGAGCTTCTGGGCGATGGCGTCGGCCACGTCGGCGACGTCGAACCACCCGTGCTCCGTGGTGAGCCGCGCCTGGAAGACGACCTGCAGCAGGAGGTCGCCCAGCTCCTCGCGCAGCTTGTCGGCGGCGCGCGGCGCCCCGGCGACCACGGCGTCGACCGCCTCCAGCACCTCGTAGGCTTCCTCGACGAGGTACGGGCGCAGCGTGCCCAGGTCCTGCTCGGCGTCCCAGGGACAGCCGCCGGGGGCCCGCAACACGCGCATCACCGCCACCAGCCGCGCAAACGCTTCTCCAGCGCGGCGGTCGGACTCGCCCGGCTCCGTCGCGCGCCGCTGCTCTTCGCCCATCTTCGCTCGCTCCCGTTCCGCCCCGCGCGCGTTGACCCTACCGGTCGGCCTCGGTACCTTGCAAGGCCGCATGGCGGTGCGCACGGCGCTGGGGCGGGCGGAGCTGGAGGCGGCGCTCGCGCCGTTCGGGCTAGGCGCGCTGCGCGCGTTCGCGGGGCTGGCGGCGGGCTCCATCAACACGAACTACGTCGTCGACACGGCGCGCGGGCGCTTCTTCGTCCGCCTGTTCGAGGACAAGTCGGCGGACGACGTCGCCTACGAGCTGGCGCTGCTGGTGCATCTGGGCGCGCGCGGCGTGCCGGTGGTGGTGCCGCTCGCCGCCGCGGACGGCGCGCGCTGCACGGCTTGCGCCGGTCGCGCGCTCGCCGTCTTCCCGTTCGTCGACGGCGTCGAGTCCGGCGGCGACGACGGCGAGACGCCTCCCGGCGCAGCCCGCGCGCGCCGCCTGGGCGAAGCGCTCGCCCGCCTGCACGTGGCGGGGGCGGACTTCCCGCGCCGGCGCGCCGGTGCGTACACGCGCGCGCGCGTGGCGGAGCGGCTGCCCGCGCTGCGCGCCGCCGCGGCGCGCGACCCCGACGTCGCCGCCGCGCTCACCGACGTAGAAGACGAGCACGCCTTCCTGGCCGTGCGGCTCGACGCGCTCGCGCTGCCCGAGGGAGTGATCCACGGCGACCTCTTCCCGGACAACGTGCTCTGGCGCGCCGCGCCCGGCGGCGGCGCCGGCGAAGACATCCTGGCGCTGCTCGACTTCGAGATGGCGGCCACGGGGCCCTTCGTGCGCGACCTCGCCACGCTCCAGCTCTCGTGGTGCTTCGACGCCGCGCGCGGCGCTCTCGCCGAAGCCGACATGGCCGCCATGGCTGCCGCCTACGGCGCGGTCCGGCCGCTCGAGCCGCGCGAGCGCGTCCCGGGCCTGTGGCTCTGGTCACGCTTCGTGGCCTGGCGCTACACGGTGAGCCGCCTGACCGACTTTCACCTTTCGCCGCTCCCGCCCGACCGCCTGCGCCGCAAGGACTTCCGCCGCTACCTGGCGCGCCTTCGCGCCCTGCGCGCGCTCGACGCCAACGCCTGGGCCGCGCGCGCCGCGCCGGCAGGCTAGATCTTCCCGAGCACGACGAACGACTCGCCGCGGACCTCGACGATGCGCGAGGGGCCGCGCAGCGTGCCGTCGGGCTGGGCGGCCAGCGGGCCGGTGAGGCCCGGCGCGTCGTGCAGCCGGCCGAGCGCCGCGGCCACCTCGTTGCGCGCGCCGCGCGCCGACGCGCCGAGCGCGCCCAGCAGCGCCGCGGCGTCGTAGCCGTAGGCCGCCGCGACGTCGGGGTCGGCGCCGGCCTCGGTGGCGCGCCAGCGTGCCACGAACGCCTTCGTCTCCGGCGCGCTGTCGGACGCGTGGAAGCTCACCGCCGCCAGCGCCCGCTCCACGTAGCGCGACGAGGTCGCCAGGAGCTCCGGCCGCGCGCCCACGCTCGCGAGCAGCAGCAGCACGACGCGCCCCTTCTTGGGGGCCGGCGTGTCGGGCCCGCCCGCCCAGAAGCCCGCGCTCGCCAGCGCCGGCGCAATGAGCGCCACCCGCCGCGCGGAGTCGGGGACGAAGAGCGCCTCCCAACCCGCTGCCGGCAGCTTCGCCACCTCGGGGGCGAACGCCGTCACCGCGTCGCCGTACGTCACTTCCGCCACCACGGCGTCGGGCGGCGCGCCGGCGCGCGCCAAGCCGTCGCGGAACGCGCGCGCCATGCGCCGGCCGTAGTCGTTGTCGGGCACCAGCAGCGCGAACTTCTTCACGCCGCGCGCGCCCACCGCGTAGCCGGCCACCGCCGCGGCGTCGACCTCGGCGTCGGTGAACAGCCGGAACAACCCACGCGCCGGATCCGACAGTCCGCTGCCGGAGGTCAGCGCCACGAAGGGAACGCGAAGCTCCGCGGCGCGCGCACCCGCCGCCCGCGCCGTCGCCTCGATGGGCGCGCCCAGGATGCCGACCACCCCCGCCGCCGCCAGCTCGTCGACCGCCTTGACCGCTCCGCCGGGCGCCTCGCTGTCGCGCACGACCAACCGCAATCCGCCGGCGCGCGCCGCCGCCAGCGCGCCGCGCAGCACGCTGCGTCCCAGCGGCGCCGCCTTGCCGCTCAGCGGCAGCAGCACGCCCACCGCGCGCGGATCGGCGCCCCGCGGCGCGCCGGTCGCCTCGCCCGGCTCGGCGACGCCCGGCGGCAGCAGCCCCGCCTCGCCCAGCGACGCGCGCATCTCGCGGCTGTCGTCGAGCAGCCCGCGCGCCTCGTCGAGCCGCCCGGCCGCGATGGCCTCCACCGCCAGCCGCAGCGCCGCCAGCGCGCCGGCGAAGGAGCCGCCGTCCTTGCCCGTCGCCTCCCACAGCCGCCGCGCACCCTCGGCACCGAGCGCTCCCAGCGCCAGCCCGCGCGCCTGGTCGGCGGCGTAGACCTTCTCGCCCTCGAGATCCGTCAGCGCCCAGAGCTCGCCGTAACGGGCCACCGCGCGGTCCGCCGCCCCGAGCCGAACCCACGCCTCGGCGAGCGCCGCCACGAGGGCGACCTTCTCGCCGGGGTCGCCGAGACGCGTGCGGAACGGCTCCAGGTCGCGCACCGCGTCGGCGTCGCGCCCGAGCTTCAGCTCCGCCCAGCCGCAGAAGTAGCGCGCCTGCGCCGCCACGCCGCTCCCCACCTCGCCCGGCGGGGCCGCCACCGGCTCCAGCTTCTCCAGCGCCCCGGCCGCGTCGCCCATGCCGAGCGCGGCGCGCCCCTCCATCACGCGCGCCGCCGGGGCGAGCGGGTCGTCGGGGTGCGCGGCGGCCAGCGCCGCCATGTCGCGCCGCGCCCGCGCGTAGTCGCCGGCGCCGTAGGCAGCGCGCGCCGCGTCGAACTGCGCCTGCACCTTCGCGTCCGCGGAGCGCGCCTCGATCTTGTCGAGCTCCACCACGCCGCCGCGCGGGCAGCCCGCCATCGCCAGCGCCACGCCGGCCGCGGCGGCAGCGGCGCACGCCGCGGCAGCGCCGCTCATCGCTTCAGCTTCTCCGTCACCTTGGCCAGCGCCTCTTCGTCCTTGGCCAGCCAGCGCGCCGCTTCGAGCGCGCCGTCGCCGCCGCCGGCCACCGCCTTGCGCCGCAGCGCGATCGCGCGCTCCAGCCGCTCCTTCGCCTCGTCCAGCCGCCCGGCGTCGCGAAGCGCGGCGGCGCAATTCTCCAGCGCCTCCACGTCTCCCGCGTCGGCGGCGAGGATCTCGTCGTAAGCGGCGGCGGCCCGCCCCGGATCGCCGCTGAGGTGCAGCGCCAGCCCCAGGTTGAGCAGCAGCCGCCGGTCGCCCGGCGACACCTCCAGCCCCTTCTGGTAGGCGACGACGGCGTCGGCGAGCTTCTCGGCGCGCCGCAGCAGCAGTCCCTCGGCCAGCCGCGCGCGCGCGCGATCGCCGAGTCCCTTCGCCTCTTCGGCGCTGCGGCGGTACTCCGCCAGCGCCTCGTCACGCAGGCCCATTCGCTCCAGCGCCGTCCCGAGCCCGAAGCGCAGCGGCCCTGGGTCGCCGGCGCTCTTGTCGAGCAACATCTCGTAGCAGTGTGCCGCCTTGGCGAGCCGCCCGTCGGCCAGCAGCCCCGCCGCCTCGCGCACGCAGCCGGCGGCGTCGGCGGGGTTGCCCTCGGGCGGGTCCATCAGCTCCAGTCCCTCGAGCAGCGCGTCGATCTGTCCCGAGAAGCCGCGGCGCCGGTCGGCGGGGAGGCGCACCGTCAGCACGTACGAGCGCGCCGTCGCCACGGCGAACACGTAAGCGCGGTCGTAGGCCCACGCCTTGCCCGTCGCGTCGGTGCCGTTGAGCGCGAAGACCACGCCTCCCGGCGCGCCCGCGGGGAGCGCGCGTGCCGCCGGCGACGAGAGGCCGGTGTGGGAAGCCGCCAGCGCGCGCAGCCATGCGTCGAGGTCACGCCGCACCAGGTCCTCGCCGTCCAGGAATGCGTCGCGCACCACGACGGTGAGCGTGGCGCGCGTCTCCGCCGTGCCGCCGCCCTCGGTCGCCTCCAGGCGCTTGCGCGCGACGCGCCCGCCCAGCGCGTCGTTCTCCACGTCGTCCACGTCGCCGAACGTCCAGCCCGCCGGCATCCGCAGCCGGTAGCCGAGCGCGTCGCCCGCGTAGGTGCGCGCGTCGGCCGGCGGGGGCGGCGGCTTGGGCTTGTCCGCCTCCCCCAGCCCCTTGTACGCGCCGCTCAGCTCCGGCGCCTTGTAGCGGTAACACCCCGCGCCGGCGCTCGCAGCGCCGGCAGCGGCAGCGGCGGCGACGGCGGCGGCGGCGAGCAGTGTGGCAGCCGTGCGCGCGGCGCGCGTCATGCGGTCGTCATATCACGGAAGGCCCGGCCCGGCCCGGCCCGCTAGCGCAGCTTCACGACCACCTTGTTCGTCCCCGTCGGCATCACCTTGATGGCCACTTTCTTCTCCAGCTTGGCCGGGTCGTGTCGGAAGGTGACGGCGTATTTCCCGGGTGCGAGGTCGTAGTAGCACGGCGTGGTGCAGAGCTTGCGGCCGTCGAGGTACACGGCCGCCCAGGGCTTGGCATCGAAGAAGACGGGGACCCGCGCGGCCGGGCCGGGCGCCGCCGGAGCCAGCGGTCCCTTCGCCCCGTCCAGGGCGCTGGCACGGGGCGCGAGCTTCGCCATCGTGCCCGCCGGCGCGGGCGCAGGTGCAGGCGCGGCCGCGGCGGCCACGCCTCGGGGCCGCGCGAGCGAGGGGACGGGCGCGGGCCCCGGCGCCGGTGCGCCCGTGTGCGCCCGCGGTGACGTCGGTGCGGGAAGCGCCGGCCCCGGCGCGGAGGGCGACGGCGGTGGCGGCGGAGGCGACGGCGCGGCGGGCGCGGGCTCCAGCGGGAAGTCCACGTTCGTCGTGCGCCGCGCCTCCACCCGCTCCTCGCGCTCCGCCGGCACGTAGCCGGCGATTTCGAGACGCACCATGTGCGACGGACCCGCCGGCACTTCGCTGATGGTCGAGGGAACGTTGCCGGCGACGAGCTTGCCGTCGAGGTACAGCAGCGCCGGGCCCTCGTAGCCGGGAACCGTGATGTACAGGAGCCCGACCTCGGTCTCCGCCTCGCGTGCCGGCGCGGCCGGCGTGTCGCTCTTGCCTTTGACCGCGGACTCGTCGCGCCCGTCGTCCAGCCCCGCGACGTCGTCGCCGCCGCCGCCGCCGCCGGCCGCCCCTTCGCCTTCCGTCTCCGCGCCCCCGCCCGGCCCGTGCGCGCGCGCCGACAGCGCCCCTTCGCCGCTCGCATGCGTGCCGAGCAGCGCCATCCACGCCAAGCCGGCGACGCCGGCGATCAGCGCCGCCGCCCCCGCGGCGAGCGGCCACCAGCGCCGCGGCCCCGGCGCACGCCCCCGCCCCGACGGCTCGGCCTGGCCGAACAGCATGCCGGACGTGCTGCTGCCGCCGTCGGCACGCCGCCCGCCGGGCAGCACGTGCTCCAGCCCGGCACCGCCGCCGCCGTCGCCCTCCTCCCCTCCGCCCGGGGCCTCCAGGAGCAGCGCCTCGAAGCTCTGCTTCTGCGCCTGCTGCGCGGCTTCGTTCTGCGCGCGGATCTTGTCGGAGAACAGCTCCTTCATGTAGTCGGACAGCTCGACCGCCCCGACCTGGTGCTCGGCGTCGCGCCCGAAGCGCTCCAGCGCCAGCTGCATCGCCTGCGCGGTGGCGAAGCGCCGGGCCGGGTCCTTCTCCAGCGCCACCAGGATGATCTCGTCCAGGCCCGCGGCGATGGTGGGGCGAATCTTGCGCGGCGGCGTGATGGGCTCTTCGGCGATGGCGCGCACCATCGCCAGCTCGTTCTCGCGCTTGAACAGCCGCGTGCGCGTGGCGAACTCGTACAGGCAGATGCCCAGGGCGAACACGTCCGAACGGTGGTCCACGTTCTGGCCGGTCACCTGCTCGGGGCTGAGGTAGGCGTGCTTGCCCTTGAGCACGCCGTCCTTCGTGACCCCCGCCTGGCGCGCCGCCTTGGCGATCCCGAAGTCCGTGAGCTTGGTGGCGCCTTCGTAGGAGACGAGGATGTTCTGCGGCGACACGTCGCGGTGGACGATTCCCAGCGGGCGGCCGTCCGCGTCGGTGCGCGTGTGGGCGTGATGCAGCGCCGCCGCCACCTCGCCGTAGATCCGCACCATGTGTCCTTCGGGGAGCGGGTAGTCGTGCTGGCGCGCCTGCATGGCGATGCTGCGCAGGTCCTCGCCGGCGACGTACTCCATGGCGATGAAGAACGAATCCTTCGTCTTGCCCAGGTCGTAGATGTGGACGATGTTCGGGTGGTCGAGCCGCGCCGCCAGCCGCGCCTCGTCGAGGAACATGCCGACGAACTCGGGGTCGGCCGCGTACTGCGGGAGGATGCGCTTGACGACGGCGAGCTTCTGGAAACCCTCGGGGCCGTCGCGCCGCGCCAGGAAGAGCTCGGCCATGCCACCGGTGGCGAGCTTGCTCAGCAGGATGTACGGGCCGAGGCGTACTGCCATGTGCGGTCGGGTCGGGCCTTTCCTTGGTTCCAGTACCAAACCTCGTCCGCTCAGGTCGGCAAAGCCAGCCGGAGCTTCCTCTTCGGGGCGCCGCCCCTCACCCCGCAGCCGCCGGAGTGCTGGGATCGGTTCACTGGGGCTGTAGCATAACCCGCTTCCGGCGCTGGGTGTTAACTCCTGATAGTTGCAAGGGAAGCGGTGGCTTCCACGCGCAGGCGGTCCAGCTCGGTCTCCAGCACTGGAAGCTTAACAATTCCATAGTGATAGAAGCGAATTCGTCCAGCGGCGTCGAGCACGAGCGTCAGCGGGACGGCGTACACTGGCCCGAGGGCGCTGCGGCCTTCGCGAACGTCGGCCGTGGCGAGCAGCACCGTGTATGGGATGCGCGCGCCTGCCACGTACGGCCCCACGAGGTCGGCGTTCGCGTCGAGCGCCACTCCGACGACGCGCACGCCGTAGGCGGTCCAGCCCTCGTCGACCGCGGCCAGCGCGTCCACCAGCAACAGCGCGTCGTCGCTCCCGGTGGTGAAGAAGTTCACCACCGTGGCGCGGGCGCCGCGGAGCGTGACGAGCGTGGTGGGCACGCGGTCGAGCGTCTCCAGCCCGAGCGCCAGCGGCACGGCATGAGCGCCGACCTCCGGCGGCGGCGGAGGGCCGGCGGGTGTCTTGGAGTGCGCGCGGCAGGCTGGCGTCCAGGCGAAGAGCACCGCCGCCGCTGCGGCCATGACGATCCGCGCCCGGCGAGGCCGCGCCGCCGCCGCTGCGGCCATCACGCTCGGCGCTCGGCGGCGCCGCGCCGCCGCCGCTGCGGCCATGACGATCCGCGCCCGGCGAGGCCGCGCCGCCGCCGCTGCGGCCATCGCGCTCGGCGCTCGGCGGCGCCGCGCCGCCGCCAGGAACGGCGCGCCGGACGCGTGCCGAGAAAGCCTCGCTGCAGGCATGCCGCGCCGTCCCTCGGCTCAGTGCGGGCTCTTGGGGAGCGGACGCGTCTTGGTGTCGATGGCGTGGTCGGGCTCGACCTCCGCGCCCAGCTTGCGGGCCTCGGCGGAGGCGCGCGTCGCCTTGGCCGTCTCGTCGCGGCGCTCGTAGAGCTGCGCGAGCCGCACCCAGCCCAGCGGGCTCGACGGCACCGCCGCGACCAGCGCCTCCAGGACGTCCTCGGCGTCGTAGTCGCGCCCCATTCGTTCGTAGAGCTCGGCTAGCCGTAGGTAAGGCGAGATGTCCGACGGGCGGTCGGCGATGAGGCCGCGGTACTCGCTGACGGCGAGGTCGCGTTCGCCCGACTCGTCGAGCGCCAGCGCCAGCTCGGCGCGAACCTTGGGGTCGTGCGGCAGGCTCTCCAGCGCCACACGCAGGTGCGTCACCGCATCGCGCGGCTTGCCCTCCTCGGAATCGATGCGCGCCAGCAGCACGTGCGCGTCCGCGTGTCGCGGCGCCAGCGCGAGCGCGCGCGCGAGGGCCGCTTTCACCTCGTCCGCCGGCGCGTCGGCGCGGCGCAGGGCCGCGCCCAACGCCGCCTGGAGGTCCGCGGAAGCGGGGTCGGCGGCGCAGGCTTCCCGCAGCTTGGTGACGGCGCCGGCGGCGTCTCCCGCGGCGAGCGCGGCCTCCGCGTCGGCGCGCAGCGCGTCGGCGCGCGCGCGCTCTGCCGGGCTGGTCGCGGCCGGCGGAGGAGCCGCGACGCTCGCAGCCGCCGCGGTGGAAACGCCCGCCGGGGTCGTGGCCGGAGTGGACGCGCGCACGCCGCAACCGCCGAGAGCGGCCCAAAGCACGCAGCCGGCGATGACGACGCGTTGTCCCACGGCCCTGTAGCTACCACGGGCCACGGGCGCCGGCCAGGCGACGCGGCGCGTGTTCCCCGCGTGCGCCGGCGCACGCGCGCGGCTGGTCATCGCACGGCGTGCGTTCGTCGCTGCCGGCGTCGCGTCGTGGTCGTGGCGCGCTCTGGTGCAGGCGTGCGTTCGTCGCTGCCGGCGTTGCGCCCTGGTCTGGGCGCGCTTTGGTGCGAGGGGGGGGACTCGAACCCCCATGGGTTTCCCCGCCAGATCCTTAGTCTGGTGCGTCTACCAAGTTCCGCCACCCTCGCGTCGCGCGCGCGGATCTAGCCGATTCGCTCCTGCTTGTCCAGAGCAGCGCGTCAGTGCGCGGAGCCGGGGGCCCCCGACTTGGCGCCGGGCGCGGCCGACTTGGCGGCGGGCGCGGCGGACTTCGCCGCCGGGACGGCGGACTTCACGCCGGGCGCGGCGGACTTCGCCGCGGGCGCCGGAGCGGCGCTCGCCGCCGGAGGCTTTGCCGCTGTCGCCGGCGCGGCGCTCGCGGCCGTGCCGGGCTTCGCCGCCGTCGCCGGCGCCGCGCTCGTGGCCGCCGAGCCGGGGGCAGCGGACTTCAAGTCCGGCGCGGCGGAGGCGGGCACCGCGCTCGCGGCGCCGCCCGTTCCGGGGGCCGGCTCGCCGCTCGCAGGCATCGCTTCGGCCGAGCCGGGCGCGCCGCTCGCAGCTCCGCCCGTCACGGCGGCCGTGCCCAGCCCGGCGCTCGCCGGAGCGCCGCTGGCCGCGCCGCTTCCCGGTGCCGCGCTCATGGCCGCCCCGGTGCCGGCCGCCCCCGTCTTGGTCGGGTCGATGCCAAGGGCCTTCCACGCCTCGGTCGCGCCGCCGTCTCCCAGCGTCGCTTTCACGCCGCTCAGCGCGCCTTCTTCGCTCGACGAAGACATCCAGGCCAGCGTCAGCGACGACACCATGAACACGACCGCGGTGATGCCCGTGAGCCGGCTCAGGAAGTTCCCGGCGGCGCGCGCCCCGAACAGCGTCGAGCTCGCTCCGCCGAACGCCACGCCGATGCCTGCGCCTTTCCCCGCCTGCAGCAGCACGATGAGAATCAGGAAGACGCACACCAGGACGTGGACGATCGTAATGAAGGTCTGCATGGATTCGCTTTCTTCGCCGCTCCCGTACCACCGAAGGCGGAGGCCGTCTAGTCTCGTACCGGCCGCAGCACCACGGGCGCGCCGGCTCGCCAGACCAGCTTCGCTTCGTCGTTCTGCGCCCCGGCCAACCCGGCCGGAGCTGGGACCCGTCCTTGAGTAGCGGTCCCAAGTCCTCAATCCGCTCCCGGCTGGCAAAGCCAGCCTTCGCTCAGCCGGGCCTCCGCCCCGGACCTCGCCGCCGGAGTTTGGGACCGGTTCTTCAGCCCCGGCCCCGCCGCTCGGCCACCGCGCGCACGATGGCGGCAAAGCCCTCCGCCTCCAGCGACGCGCCGCCGACCAGGCAGCCGTCGACGTCCGCCTCGGCCGCCAGCTCGCCCGCGTTGGCCAGGGTGACGCTCCCTCCATAAAGGATGCGCACCGCGGCGGCGAAGGCCGCGCCTCCCACGGCCGCGGCGACGCCGCGCACGTGGGCGTGCACCTCCTGCGCCTGCGCCGCGCTGGCCGTGCGACCGGTGCCGATGGCCCACACCGGCTCGTACGCCACGACCACCGCGGCCAGCTCGCGCGCGTCCATCCCGGCCAGCGCCGCGCGGAGCTGCCGCTCCACCACCGCCAGCGCCTGTCCCGCGTCGCGCTCCGGCAGCGTCTCCCCGACGCACACGATCGGAACGAGGTCCGCCCCCACCGCCGCGCGCGCCTTCTTGCCCACCGACTCGTCGGTGTCGCCGAACATCCGCCGCCGCTCGGAGTGGCCGACGATCACCATCCGGCAGCCGCTCTGAGCGAGCATCCGCGGCGCCACCGCCCCGGTGAACGCGCCCTTGGCCTCCCAGTGGCAGTCCTGTCCGGCGACCGCCACGTCCGACCCCTCCAGCGTTTCCACCACGGGGACGATGGCCGGGAACGGCGGCGCCACCGCCACGCTCGCGCCCCGGTGTCGCTCGCACAGCCGCCGCACGTCGCGCGCCAGCGCCCGCGCCTCGCCCGGCGCGCCCGCGTTCATCTTCCAGTTCCCCGCCACCAGCGGCTTGCGCGCCGCGACGCCGCCACCGCCGCTGCCGCCGACGCCCGCGCCGCCGCTGCCGCCGCCGCTGCTGCCGCCGCCGCTGCTGCCGCCGCCGCCGCCGCCGCCGCCGCCGCCGCCGCCGCCGCCCCCGCCGCCGCGGCCGCCGCCCGCGCTCATGGCTCCTCCAGCGCCGCCACGCCCGGCAACGTCTGTCCCTCCATGAACTCCAGGCTCGCGCCGCCGCCCGTGGACACGTGGCTGATGCGCGCCGCCACGCCGCTGCGCGCCACCGCCGCCGCGCTGTCGCCGCCGCCCACCACCGACAGGGCGCGCACCTCCGCCACCGCGCGCGCCAGCCCCATCGTCCCCGCCGCGAACGGCTCCTTCTCGAACACGCCCATCGGCCCGTTCCAGAAGATCGTCTTCGCGCGCAAGAGCCGGTCGCGGAACCCCGCCAGCGTCGCCGGGCCGATGTCGAGCGCCATCTTCCCCTGCGGCACCGCGCCCACCGCCACCACCTCGCCCTCCGCGGCGTCGATCCCGTCCGCCACGACCAGGTCGGTCGGAAGCAGCACGTCCACGCCCGCCTCCTCGGCCTTCTGCAGCAGCGAGCGCGCCAGCGGCGCGCGGTCCGCCTCCACCTTCGACTTCCCCAGCGCGTGCCCCTGCGCGAAGAGGAACGTGTTGGCCATCGCTCCGCCGACGAGCAGCGCGTCCACGCGCTTGAGCAGCTCCTCGAGCACGCCGATCTTGTCGCTGACCTTCGCTCCCCCGACGATGGCCACGAACGGCCGCTCCGGGTCGCTCAGCAGCTTCCCAAGGAACTCCAGCTCGCGCCGCATCAGCAGCCCCGCCGCCCGCTCCTTCACCAGGCGCGGCACGCCCACCACCGAGGCGTGGGCGCGGTGCGCGGCGCCGAACGCGTCGTTCACGTACACCTCGGCGTGCGCGGCGAGCTGCCGGCTGAACGTGTCGTCGTTCGCCTCCTCGCCCGGATGAAAGCGCAGGTTCTCCAGAAGGCACACCTCGCCGTCGCGCAGGTCGAACACCACCTTGCGCGCCCCGTCGCCCACGCAGTCGTCCGGCAGGAGCACGTCTTTTTCGAGCAGCTCCGCCAGGCGTACGCCGACCGGCTCCAGGCTTTCTTTCGGATTCGGCTTCCCGCCGGGGCGGCCCAGGTGCGAGGCCAGCACCACGCGCCCGCCGCGCTCCATGAGCGCCCGCACCGTGGGGAGCGCCGCGCGGATGCGCTGGTCGTCCTCGACCTTCCCGTCGGCGAGCGGCACGTTGAAGTCCACCCGCACGAGCGTGCGGCGGCTGTCGACGTCGAGCTCCTCGAAGCGTCGCATCGGCATGACGACCTCCCGGGTTGCGCGCCTGTGCGCCGGCGCCCGCGTCGGCCACCCGCGGCCGCGCGCCGCCACCAGGCGCCGTGCGCTAAGCGGCGATGCGCTTGCAGAGCTCCACCATCCGCGTGGAGAAGCCCCACTCGTTGTCGTACCACAACAGCAGCTTCACCATCCGGTCGCCCATCGTCATGGCGAACGGCGCGTCCACCACCGCCGAGCAGGTCTCGCCGGTGAGATCGACCGACACCAGCTCCTCGTCGCTCACGCGCAGGATTCCCTTCAGCTTGCCGTCCGCCGCCTCGCGCAGCGCCGCCAGCATCGACTCCACGCTCGCCGCCTTCTGCGTCACGGCCACGAGGTCCGCCAGCGAGACGTCGGGCGTGGGCACACGCACGCTCACGCCGTCGAGCCGCCCGTCCAGCTCGGGCAGCACCAGCTCCACCGCCTTGGCCGCGCCGGTCGTCGTCGGCACCATGGACATCGTCGCCGCCCGCCCCCGCCGCCAGTCCTTCTTGTGCGGCAGGTCCAGCAGCGACTGGTCGTTCGTCATCGAGTGCACCGTCGTCATCAGCGCGCGCTCGATGCCGAAGCGCTGGTGCAGCACCTTGATGGCGGGCCCCAAGCAGTTGGTCGTGCACGACGCGTTCGACACCACGTGGTGCTTGGCCGCGTCGTAGCGGTCCTCGTTCACGCCGATGACGATCGTCAGATCGGGATCGTCGGCGGGCGCAGAGATGATCACTTTGCGCGCTCCGGCGGTGAGGTGCTTGGCGGCGTCGGCGCGCATCTTGAACCGGCCGGTGCATTCCAGCACTACGTCGACGCCCAGCGCCTTCCAGGGCAGGTCCGCCGGCTCCTTGGTGGCGAGCACTTTCGTCTCACGGCCGTCCACCACCAGCGCTCCGTCGTGCGCCTGCACGTCGCGCCGGAACATGCGGTGCACCGAATCGTACTTCAATAGATAGGCGAGGTTCTTTGCGTCGGTGAGGTCGTTGACCGCCACGACCTCGATATCGGGATGGTCGCACGCGATGCGGTAGATGCAGCGGCCGATGCGGCCGAAACCGTTGATGGCGAGGCGCACGGACATCGATGGCTCCAGTGACGGGCCGCACCGCGCCAGCGGGTCGGCCGTCGGCCCGTCGGGTCGAGGCGCGCAATCTAGCGACGCCCCCCGAGCGCGTCAACCGCCGCGAGGGCGGGTGAAGTCCCGGGAAGCGCTGATGTCGTGGGAGCCGCGCGCGGAGGGCGCTCGGCGGTGTGCTAGGCGGGGCTCTCGCCGCCGTCCTGCGCCTTGCCGCGCAGGTGCAGCGTGACCATGTCGGTTAGCTCGGTGGAGAGGCTGACGATCTGCGCCGGCGTGTAGCCCGCCTGGCTCAGCTCACGGAAGAGCGTCTTGGCGATGACTTTGACCGGCGCTTGCACCTTCCCGGGCTCGACTCTCCATAGCTGCGTCATCTTCGCGTCCTCTCCGTTCTGCGTCTGGTTGCAATGGACGCGGGAAGCGGATTCCCGCGGAGACCGCGCAGGCGACCCGCCTGCCGCGTTCGCAGGTAGCAGGCCGCGTGCCACGCCTTGCTCGTCCAGAATTGCTCGCCTTTCTCCCCGCCGTTGGCGCGGAGTGCGAAGGCCGTTTCGCACCCACGCCGTCCAAGTGCAGCCGCGGTGCGTAGCGCGCTACACGCCCGGTTTGCGGTCGGCCGGCGCGCGTGTCCAGTTTTCCCCATTCCAGCCGCGAAGTCGGAAACGCCACCGGGCGGTCGCCGCATTCCTGACGCGCATTGGGCCGCGCAGCGCGCCGGTGTTTCGGAGTAGAATCTTCGCATGGCCCAGCCTCCGCCCAAACGCCCGCCGCCGCCACCGCCGCCCCCGCCGCCCGCCGCTGCTAGCGGCGGTCACAAAGTCGTCGGGCCTGGTCCCGCGGGTGCGGGCAAGGCGAAGCGTGCGCCGCTGCCGCCGCTGCCCGGGCGGAAAGGCACGCTGCCGCCGCCGCCTGCCGGCGCTGGCGGAGCGGCGGCGAAGCCAGGGCGCGCCATGCCGGCGGGCGGCGAGCACAGCCGCGCGCACCAGCGCTTCGACTTCGCGGTGGCCGCCGACGTGCGGCTCGGGGAGGAGGTGCTCGGCGCGCGCACGCGCAACTTGTCGGAGGGCGGCGCCGGGCTCGAGGTCAACGCGCCGCTCGAACGCGGCACGGAGGTCTGGATCTCGCTCTTCCTGCTGGTGGACGAGATCGAGGAGGAGGGTAGGGAGCCGTTCACCGTGCAGGCGACGGTGATGTGGCGCGCGGACCTCCTGCCGGGAAAGACGTGGAGCGTGGGCGTGAAGTTCCACGACCTGCCGCCCGACGAGGCGGGCGAGCTGCGCGCCTTCCTGGGCAAGCTCGCCCACTAGGGAAGATGACCTTGTTCACGCTCGCCGCCACGGCGGCCGTGGTGACGTTGCCCGTCGCGGCGGCGGGAGTCGGGCTGGCGATCTGGCTGGGGCTGGTGCGCGCGCGGCGCGCCGAGGCGCGACTGCGCGCCGTGGAGGAGCTGCTGCGGGCGCGCGTGCTGCCTTACCTGGAGCGACGCGCCAACCAGGTCGGCGGCGGCGTGTCGGGGCGAACGCCCGCCGTGATCCTCGGCCCCGACGGCTCGCTCGTGGTGACTGGGGAGATGTCGGTGGCGCAGGAGGTCGGGCGGCTGGTGGGCCACATCGAGTCGCACGAGGACACGCGCGGCGCACTGGCGACGAGCGACACGCAGCAGGTGGCGGACGCGACGACGGGGCCGCGCAAGGCGTGAGGGCCCGCGCGCGCGCGCACGGCCCGTCGATCATATGGCGGTCAGATGGCGGTCGGGAAGCTCGACAGCGCGTCCAGGTTTCGCTTGAGGTTCACGACGAGCGACGAGGTGACGCGCAGGCGGACGCTCATGCCCTTGATGATGCCGACGAGCACGGAGTTCATGAGCCGCGGGTCCGATTCGAGCGCGCGCTGCAGCGTGGCGTTCGACAGGCGGGCCACTTCCGTGGCGGCCAGCGCCCGCACCGTGGCCGAGCGCGGGTTGGGCTCGACGAGCGACATCTCGCCGAAGAACTCCCCCGGCCCCAGCAGCGCCAGGCGCACCAAGTACGCGTTTGGGTCGTCCTTCACGGAGCGCTTGAGGACCTCGGCCTCCCCGGAGAGGATCATGAACAGCGAGTCGCCCAGGTCCCCCTCGTGCACCATCTCCTCGCCGACGGAGTACGTCTCCCGCTCGGCGAGCGCGGAGAACGTGTCCTTGTGCTCGGTGGACAGGTGCGCCAGCAACGGATGCTCGAATAGATCCATGACCTACGCCCTTAGCCCTGAGGGCGGGGCGAGGTCAAATTCGCGCGGTGGGCTTGGGCGTCCGGCATGGACGTCGGTGTCGGTGTTGGGCGGGGTGGTCGTGGCGGTCGTGGCGCTGGTGGTCGGGGTGCCGGGGCAGGCGTGGGCGCGGGCGGGGGAGACGCTGGGGTTGGCGGCGCCGCCGGTCACGCCGGTCGACGTTGCCGACGCTTGGGCGTGGGACATCAGCCCCGGCGCCGCGGCGTTCCACGAGACGTGGTCGGTCGTGGCGGGCGCCGCGTTTCGCGACGCGGGGCTCGACGGCGGCGCCGTCGGCGGCGGCGCGCTCGCCTCGGTGCCCATCGCCTTCGGCCTCGTGCTCGGCGGCGGCGTGGAGTTCCTGCGCGCCGCGCCCGTGCTCGACGACACGGGGCTCGTCGTGCTGCGGCCCGCCGTGCCCTACGGGCGGCTCACGGTGGGCGCCGCTTACGCGCTGAGCGATCGCCTGGGCATCGGCCTCGGCGTGCATCACTTCTTCTCCGAGCGCGCGCCGTTCGCCGGCGTCACCACCTGGGACGCAGGCCTCGTGCTGCGCCTCGCCCCCGCCGTCGCGCTGGCGGCGATGGTGCGCGACGTCGGCTCGCCGACCTACTTCGACCCGGCGCTGCCCATGGGCGGCGCCGAGCTGAAGACCGAGCGCGAATGGACGCTGGCGCTGGGCCTGCGCCCGCTGGCCCGCGTGACCGCGCTCACCGTGACGGCCGGCGCGCGCCTCGACGAGTCGACGCGCGGCAGCGGCGCCCTCGCCGTGCTCGTGCCCTTCGCCAACGTCGAATGGCGCACGCGCGCCGGCGTGACGCTGCGCGCCGGCGCGGAATTCCCGCTCGACACGCCCGCCGAGCCGCGCCTGGTGGCCGGCGCCGAGTTCGCGCTCGGGCGCTTCAGCGTGGGCGGCGCGCTGGCGGCGGCCGTCCCGGCGGCGGGCGCCGCGCTCGACTCGCTTCGCTGGGGGAGCGTGCTGCACGCCTCGTATGCCGGCGCGCCGATCGGCCCGCCCTTGAAGGAGGAGCGCATCGTGGAGCTCGCGCTGACGGGCTCGCTCGGCGAGATCGCCGGGTCGCGCGGGCTCCTCGGCGGCGAGTCGCCTTCGACCACGCTGGAGCTGCTGCTGCAGCTCGACCGCCTGGCGCGCGACCGCCACGTGCGTGCCGTCGTCGTGCGCGTCAGCGGCGGCTTCAAGCTCGGGATGTCGCAGCTCGACGACGTCGCCGCCGCCTTCGACCGGCTGCGCGCCGCCGGCAAGAAGGTGTACTGCCACGCCAACGGCGCCGGCACGCGCACCGTGGCGCTGTGCGCCCACGCCGACCGTTTCGCCGTGTCGCCGCCCGCCGACGTGCAGCTGCGCGGCCTGGCCAGCGAGGTGATGTTCTACCGCGGCGCGCTCGACAAGATCGGCGCCGAGCCCGAGTTCATCCGCATCGCCGAGTACAAGTCCGCGCCCGAGGCCTACACGGAGAAGGAGCCCACGCCGGAGAACCGCGCCGTGCGCGAGGCGACGATGACGGCGCTGTACGACGACCTGCTCGGGCACCTGGCGCGCGGGTACGGCATCACCAAGGAGAAAGCCGCCAAGCTCGTGGACGAGGGGCCGTACACGCCGCCGCGCGCGCTCGCCGCCGGGCTCGTGCACGACGTCGTCTACTGGGACGAGTTCAAGAAGCGCGTGAGCGACACGCACCCCGGGCTGCGCTGGGCGACCGGAGAGGGCGCGGCGCCGCGGCCCGTCGACTGGCCCGCCAACCGCGCCATCGCCGTGCTCGTCGTCGAGGGCGCCATCACAGACGGCACCAACAGCGTCGACCCGCTGAGCCTGGAGCGCACCGCCGGCGCCGCCACGCTCATCCGCGCCATCCGCGAGATCCGTGACTCGCCGCGCTACCGCGCCCTGGTGCTGCGCATCCAAAGCCCCGGAGGCAGCGCGCTGGCGAGCGACCTCATGTGGGCGGAGCTGGAGAAGGTGCGCGCCAAGAAGCCCGTCATCGTGTCGATGGGCGACCTCGCCGCGTCGGGCGGCTACTACATCGCCGCCGCCGGCAGCGAAGTGATGTGCACCGACGGCACCATCACCGGGTCCATCGGCATCTTCACCGGGAAGTTCTCGCTCGCGGGGCTCGCGTCCTGGGCCGGCGTGCACGTCGAGACGTTCAAGCGCGGCGCGCGCGCCGACCTGTACTCGATGGCGCGCCCGCTGACCGCCGAGGAGCGCGCCTTCGCGCTCGAGTCGCTGCGCTACTACTACGACCAATTCGTCGACCGCGTGTCGAAGGGCCGCAAGATGACGCCCGAGGCCGTCGACAAGATCGCGCGCGGCCACGTCTGGACCGGCGCCGCCGCGCGTGGCAACGGGCTTTGCGACAAGGAGGGCGGCCTCTGGGCCGCGCTGGAGCGCGCCCGCGCGCTCGCCGGCTTCCCGGCGGGCGGCCCCATGCCCGCCGTCGACGTCTTCCCGCGCCCCGCCACCGACCTCGTCTCCGTCGCGCTGCGCTTCGTCGGCCTCGGCCGCGCCGCCGCCGACGACGACGCCGACCGCACCCTCGCCGCCGCCGCCGCCGTCTCCGACCTGACCGGCGCGCTCGGCCCCCTCGGCCCCGCGCTCCGCCGCGCCTGGCCCACCTGGGCCCTGTACGCCCCCGGCACCCCGCTCGCCCTGATGGAAGACGCCGCCGCGTTCGGCCCCTCCGACTGACACCCGTCGCGCCGCCGGTTCCGGCTGTCGGGCCCCGCTCCGCTGAGCCCTGCTGAACGT
The DNA here is from genome assembly GCA_036004705.1 of Myxococcota bacterium. Taxonomy (GTDB): domain Bacteria; phylum Myxococcota_A; class Polyangia; order DASYRF01; family DASYRF01; genus DASYRF01. The sequence goes on along the minus strand of DASYRF010000152.1, from coordinate 3,630 downwards.
CCGGTAGCCGGCCGGCAACGAATTGCCAGATGACCCCATCGGGATGGCCGTGATGCGCGCTTCGTGGCTGCTCGGCTCGGCGGTCGCCGTGTTGCGGATCGTCTGCGTGCCCGTCGGCGGCGGTGGGGACGGCGGCGCCGTGACGGGCTCCGACGGCGGCGCCCCGCCGCCCGCGAGCGATTCGGGCGCGCTGGCCAGCGACGCCGACGCCGGGCCTGCCACCACCGGTCCGCTCGATTACACCGGAGAGCACGACCTCAACTGCGACGGCTACGCCGACGTGGCCGTGTCGGAGCCGAGCCACGCCGCGCCCGACGGAACGCTCGACGGCGGCCGCGTGTGGGTCTATTTCGGCGCCGGCGGCGGCCTCGACGCCGTGCCGGACGTGGAGATCGTCGACCCGGCCTTCGTGCCGGGGTCGGCCGCCGCGGACGCCTTCGGGCGGGCGCTCGCGAGCGGCGGCGACGTCGACGGAGACGGCTGCGCCGATCTCGTGGTCGGTGCAGCGGGCGCGCCGGACGCCGGTGGCGCCGCGGCCGGTGCCGCTTTTCTCTATCGGGGCGGCGCCGGCTTCGACGCGCTCGCCGACGCGACGCTGTCGTGCCCTTCGGCGACCGCGTGCGGGCGCGCCGTCGATCTCTCCGCCGACGTGAACGGCGACGGCTACCACGACGTGCTCGTCGGCGCGAGCGGCGCGGCGCTGCTGTTCCTAGGCGGGCCCGGTCCGACCTTCGACGCGACCCCCGACGCCACCTACACTGGCGCGACGACGGCGTTCGGGACGCGCGTCGCGCTGGCGCCCGACGTGAACGGCGACGGCTACGACGACGTGCTCGTCGCCGCCCCGCCGGCCTCGGTCTTCGTCTTCCAAGGAGGGCCCGCGGCTCCGTTCGATCTCACGCCCGACGCCGAGCTGGTCTCGACCGTTCCGCTGTGGACCGGGGCGCCGTACGAATTTGGTCTGCGCAACTTCGACGGAGACCTCTTCGGCGCTTCGATCGCCGGCGTCGGCGACGTCACCGGCGACGGCTACGGCGACGTCTTGGTGGGCGCTCCCGGTACGGATTACGGGACCGGCGGGCTCGTCCTGACGCGCATCGAAGAAGTGGGCGCCTCCTACTTCTACGCTGGCGGTCCGGGCGGTCTCGACCCGACGGCGCCCGTGATCAGCGGCGGCGCGCCAACCGTTGAATGGCCAGTCGAGAGCGGCTGCGAGGACACCACGCTCCAGGTTCCGCCCGGCCACGAGCGTGGGACCGCCGTGGCGCGGGCGGGGGACGTCGACGGCGACGGCCTGGCCGACTTCGTCGTCTCCAGTCCGCGCGACAGCACCTGGACCGGCTGCTTCTCCGGATCGATCCACGTCGAGAGCCCGGTCGGCGCCTGGTGGGAGATCGGCCGGAATCCCGGCCCCGCTTTCCCCTACGTCGGGAGCTTCGGCGCGGACGTGGCCGGCGTCGGCGACGTCAACGGCGACGGGTTCGACGACGTGGCCGTGTCGATCTGGTCGTGGGGCGTCGCCGCGAGTGAGGTGCAGGTGTTTCTCGGGCCGCCGCCCGGGTACGTCGGCGTCGTTCCGGCCTCGACCATGCTGGTGCCCGCCGCGCCCGGCGGCCAGTTCGGCTACGCCGTCGCGCACTAGCGTACGGGCCACACGACCGCTTCTGGCACTCGCCTGCTTCTGTCACCGCCGGACGACGCATTCGACATTGGAGGGCGAGCGGAGTACGGTCCGGCCACTTCATGGGGAGCGGGAGGACGCACGCCCGGGCGCGGGAGCCGTCGTCGGCGCGAGCGGCGCCGGCCCCGGCGTCGAACGCCGCGTGGAGGGCCGAGCCGCTGCCGCGGCGACGCACGATCGCGCCGTCCGCCCGGCCTCCGGTCCAGGCCCGCCTGGGCCGCCTGGCGGTCGGCGCCCACGACGATCCGCTCGAGCGGGAGGCGGACCGCGCCGCCTCCGCGGTCGCTGGAGCGTTCGGAACAGGTACGGGGACGCCCCGTTCGTCGCCGGCCGTCGCCGGATGGGCATCGCGTGGGACGGCGCTGGCGCCCGCGGGGGCGGCACGCGCCGCTCCCGCCCTCGTCAGGCGCGCGGCCGCGCCGGCGGCCGCGACGAGCGTCACTTCGCCGCGGCCGCAGCCCGGCGGATCGCCGGAGCGCGACGGGCCGGGCGCCGAGGAGGAGCGCGCCGACGCGGAGCGCGAGGCCGGGGTCCGACACGCCCGCGCCGCCGGCGGCGGCTGCGAGGCGCCCTCCGCCCCCGGGACGGGCCCGGCCGGCTTGGAGGACGCGCTGCGCCGGCGGCGCGGCGCGGGCGCGGCGCTGGCCGCCGAGACGCGGGCCCACATGGAGGCGGGCTTCGGCTTCGACTTCGGCCAGGTCCGGGTGCACGACGACGCGGAGTCGGCCGCTCTGAGCCGTTCGCTGGGCGCTCGTGCCTTCACCTACGGCAGCGACGTGTATTTTCGGGCCGGCGCCTATGCGCCGCGGACCGCCGCCGGCGCCTGGCTGCTCGCGCACGAGCTGGCGCACGTCGTGCAGCAGGGCGGGGCGGCCGCCCCGGGCCTGCAGCGAAAGTGCGCCTGCGGCGCGGGGGCCGGCAGCGCGGGGAGCTGCGCGTCGTGCGAAGAGGAGCCGGAGGTTGGCGCGCGGGCGATCCGGCGTGCACCGGAGCAGGACTCCGCGTCCGGTGCGCCGGCGGCGGTGGCGAGCGGCGGCGTGGGCGCGCCCGCCGGCGCCGCCGGGGCGCTGATCGTGGAGGACGACGCCGTCGCCGTTGCGCCCGAGCAGATGCGCAAGTCGGAGCTCATCGAGGCGACGCGGGTGTCCGCCTGCGCCGCCGCCGACGAGGCGATGGTGCGGGTCGGTCGTTCGACCGAGGGCTGTCCGTACGTCGAGCGCATGCTCGGGCACTACCGCAGGCGGGACGCGGCCTACGTGGAGCGCGCCTTGCGCCGCTTTGCGCCGGAGGCCGCGTCGGCACGCACCGCCCGCGATTACATTCCGCACGTCAGCGCGCGCATCGCGCGGGGCGTGGAGCGCTGGGCGACCACCGGCGAGATGCCGGACGTGCCGGAGGAGCTGCGCGCGCAGATGGCGGGCGGCGGGATTGGCGGCGCTCTGGCTTCGACGTTCGGCGCGCTCGGCCGCGGGCTGGCGGCGCTGGCGCGCGCGCTGTTCAAGCCGCGCGACCGTGCCGGCGCCGCGCGGCTCGGCGCCGAGCCCTCGCAACCGCTGGGCGCCGGGCAGCCGCTGGACGGCGCGCCACGCTCGCGCATGGAGCGCGCCTTCGGCCACAGCTTCGGCGGCGTGCGGATTCACGCGGATCGGGCGGCGGCGGACCTGACCGGGGCGCTCGAGGCGCGCGCGTTCACCGTGGGCGATCGGATCGTGTTCGGCGCCGGCGAGTACCATCCGGGGGACCCGGCCGGCGACGCGTTGCTGGCGCACGAGCTGGCGCACGTGGTGCAGCAGGGTGGATCGGCTGGCGGCCCGCCGCCGGCGGCGGAGCTGGCGCGCGGAGGTCGCCGCGACCTCGAGCATCAGGCGGACGCGGCGGCGGCGCAAGCGACCCGCGCCCTCTGGGCGCCGCCCGGCGAGGGCGCGCCCGTCGGGCCGGCGTCCCGGCAC
>DASYRF010000151.1:0-9754 GCA_036004705.1 Myxococcota bacterium | reverse complement strand
CTAAGCCCGCGCCCAGCATCGCCACCGGCAGCGCCAGCGCCGCGGCCCCGTAGGGGCACGCGCTACGGCTCTTCGCGGCCTCCCCGCTCATGGGCCTCCTCGTTCGAGCCCCCAGACTGGCAAGCCGGGCGCGTCTGCGCTCCGGGGACGGCGTCAGAGTGGCGAGCTGGCGTAGGACTCGGTGAGCCAGTCGCGGACTTGGCGGTCCACGTCGGAGGCGGCGCGGAGCGCGACGTAGTGCGCCGCGCGGTTCGCCGAGAGCTGCAGGCGCTTGGCGATGCGGGGATGGTCGACTTGGCGGGAGAGAAGAAACGCGAGCTCCAGGTGGTCGCGCCGGGCGCGCACCTCCGCGAAGCTGCGCGAGCGCTTGAACATCACGACGACGGAGACGGCTTCGACGTGGAGGGGGCCGAGCTTGCGCAGGTGGCGGACGACGGCTTCATAGGCGCGCCGCTGGGCCGGCGGCCGCGCCGCGAAGTACTGCTCCACCGTGCCGGCGGGCGCGCACTGGTGGGACTGGTTCACGCGCCCGAAGCGCCGCCCACAGCCTTTGCACGTCCAGCTCGCCATGGTCGGGGGCGGCGGCCTACTTGTGGAGCTCGGAGGCCTTGAGCAGGGCAAGCGACCCGGCCGCCAGGGCAAGCCCGGACAGCGGGTTCACGGCGGCCTTGACGCCCACGTCGGCACCGGCGAGTCCGAGAACCACGGCGCCCAGCGCCACGAGCACGCCGGCCCAGTAGAGCGCGAGTCGCATGACGACACCTCCGGCGCGACCATAACATCGCGCGCGGGCGCGTCGCCACGAGCCGCTCGGGCCCGCGAGACGATCGCACGCGACGAAGGCGCGGGACGGACGCACGGCACCGCCGGCGAACGCGCGGGACGAACGCCGGCACCGCCGGCTGGCGGGCGGCGCGGCGGCGTGATGCAATCCAGGCGTGATGCGGGGAGGGGAGGCTCGTTTGATGGCGCGAGCGTGGGCGGCAATGGTCGCGCGGGTCGCGGTGGCGGCGCTGGGGGTCGGGGGCGCGGCGGCGGCTGCGGGCGTTGAGCGCGGCGGCGGCGGGATGCGGGGGAGCGCGCGCGGCGAGGCCGGCGGCGCGGCCGGAGCCGGGGAGACCGACTCGGTGCCGGCGGCCGGACCGCGCCTTCCGCCGGCGCCGGAGGATCCGTCGGTGGCCGAAGAGCGCGCACGGCGTGCAGCCGCGCGCGCCGCGGAGGACGCCGCGCCTCCAATGGGCCTGCTGAAGCACGTCACCGGCGCCGTGAGCGTCGTCACGGGAGACACGATGGTTCCCGCGGTTGCGGGCGCGCCGTTGGAGGACAACAGCTGGCTACGGTTGGGCAAGGACGCCCGTGCGACGGTGCAGTTCGCCGTGGACGGCGGCACCGTCCGCGTGACGGGGCCCGGCGCGATCCGCCGCGCGCGGGCGGGTGCGGGCTGGGTGTGGTTGCTCGCCAGGGGCACCGTCCAGGTCGAAGTCAAAGGCGACGACCGCTTCAAGGTGCGGACGCCCACTCGGTTGGTCGCCGCCTCGAGTGACACCGGGTACGCGGTCGCGGTCGCCGACGACATGACGACGTGGCTGGAGGTCCGCACGGGTGCGATCCGATTGACCGAGGACCGACCGGACATGGAGGGGCTGCGGCTGGAGCCCGGGGACGGGCGGATTCCTCCGGTGTCCACACGCGTCCTGGCCGGCGAGGTGGTCGAAGTCTCCGCAACGGGGAGCGTGGACGCGCCCATGCCTCCCTCCGGGTCGGGCGAGCCGGCGCCCACGTGGTGGGCGGCGCACCGGCCTGGAGAGAGCGCCGCGGCGGTCGTCGCCTGGCACGTGAAGTGGATGGGGTACGAGCTCGACGGCGCCACGGCGGCGCGCGAGCGCGCGGCCGCCGCGAAGCGCACCGAGGACGGGCTGTGGTCGGCGGTCGAAGCCGCCCGGAAGGCGCACGACGGCGCCGCTTCTTCGCGCGCGTTCTCGGACTGGAAAGCGGCCGTCCTGGAAACGGGACGGGCGTCGAGCACCGCACGCCTGGCGCTCGGCCTGGCGTGGATGCACGCCGAGGCCGCCCGCGCGGCGGCCGCCTCCACGCCGGACGATGCCGCGGCGCGCGCGGCCCTTGCGCCGCTGGAGCCGGGCGGCGCGCTGGGAGCGCGGCTGACCGCGCTGGAGATGCGGCCGCTACCCTGAGCGAGCCTCGCGGTCGCCGTCTGCCGCGGCGGACGGCGCCCGAGCCAGGTCGCCTGGTGGCAAGGAAGCTCAGGCGCCCGTCTGAACCGCCGAACGTGCGCGTGCAACGAATGGCTGGAGAGGGAGGGAATGCATGCGCGGTGCGGCGGGCGTCCTGCTCCTGAGGAGCTTGTGCGTCGCGGTGATGGCAGGGTGCGTCCCGCGGGGATGGCCGCCGCCGTCCCCGGAACCGGACCCGCCCGTCCCGGGAACAGACGCGTCCTCCACGGGCACCGACGCGGTGACGCCGCCTCCGCCTCCGGGCAACGATTCGGGCTGCCCGGCCTGCTGGGTCTTACCGCAGGACCCGTCCTGCCAAGGAAGCTCGTGCGGCGACTGCCTCGCGTGCGGGGACGGCGTATGCGATCCCGGCGCCGGCGAGGACTGCCTGAGCTGTACGTGGGATTGTCCGTGCTTTCAATGCTCGGACCCGTGCGTCAGCGGTTGGCCCTGCTGCGGAGATTTGTTCGGATGCGACCCCGCGTTCAGCGAAACGTGCACCAATTGTGCGGACTGTAGCTGCGGGACCCAGTCATGTGCCGGGATCTACGCGTGCGCCCTGGTCTGCCTGCCGGTTGGGCCGGGCGAGGGCATCGACGATTGCTTTGTGCCCTGCTACGAACAGGGCTGCCCTGTCGCGCAAATCGAAGTGCTGTGGCTATTTCATTGCATGGCCGCTTGTGGCTGCGGGGACGTTGCGAGCGACAGTTGCGCGAACTGCGTCGAGACCTCTTGCTCTAGCGAGCTCTCCGCGTGTGGGTCGTCGTGCTAGAGTGCGCCGCCGCGCGGCGTTGAGGGCGCCGCGGGCGAGACCTCCCGGAGCGTGAGGCGTCCCATCCGTCAAGCGCCGCGTGCAGAGTGCGCGGCGGCGAAGTCGATGGATGCGCGGCGACCGCCGGGCGGGTTGCCCTGAGCCGTTCCTGCGCTACGCTGACACTACAAACAACTGAATCCGCACCGTGGGGCGGCGCCGCGCGAGGGCACGGCGCTGCGGGAGGTTCCGATGCGCCTGCTTGGGTGGACCCCTGCTTTGCGCGTCGCGGCGTCGTTGGCGGTGGTCGCGTGCGCGGCGGCGGTGGCGCCGGGATGCGCGTGCGACTGCTCGTGCGACACGCAAGAGCCGCCGCCGGAGCCGTCGACGGACGCGGGGGCGCCGGGCGGCGGCTGCGGGTGCACGACGCCGGAGAGGTTCTGCGGTGACGGTGCCTGCAACAGCGGCGAGACCTGCACCGACTGCCCCGACGACTGCGGCGACTGCCCGGCGTACTGCGGCGACGGGACGCGCGACTTCCCCGACGAGGACTGCGACGGGAGCGACTTCGGCGGGCGCACCTGCCTGACGGACGGCTACAGCGGGGGCACGCTGGGGTGCGACGCGGGGTGCCGGCTGAGCTGGGCGGCGTGCACGACCTGCGGCGACGGCGCCATCGAGGGCGCCGAGCAGTGCGACGGCGGGAACGTGGGCATCCAGGACTGCACGACCGTCGGCCAGGGGTTCGTCGGCGGCACGCTCGCCTGCAACGGCGTGACGTGCGGCTACGACACGTCCGGGTGCATCTCCCCCGACACGTGCGGCGACGGCGCCGTCGAGGCGCCCGAAGACTGCGACGGCGGGGACCTGGGCGGCGCGACCTGCGCGTCGCTGGGGTACATGGGCGGAACGCTGACGTGCACGAATTGCCAGTACGACACGGTGGGCTGCGCGCAATGCGGCAACGGCACCGCCGAGCCGACCGAGTCGTGCGACGACCCGGACCTGGCCGGGCTGACCTGCACGTCGTTCGGCTACGGCGGCGGGGCCATCGCCTGCTCGGGCGCCTGCACCTACAACCTGTCGGCGTGCACGAGCTGCGGCAACGGCCTGGCGGAGCCGGGCGAGGCGTGCGACGGCGCCGACCTCGCGGGCGCGACGTGCGCGACCGCCGGCGCCGGGGACGGGGGCGTGCTGGGGTGTGACGCCGCCTGCGCGCTGATCGTGGCGGGCTGCACGGTATGCGGCGACGGCGTGGCGCAGGGAGGGGAGGCGTGCGACGGGGCCAACCTCGCCGGGCAGGACTGCACGACGATCGGGCTTGGCTTCGTGGGCGGCTTGCTGGGCTGCGCGGCGGCCACGTGCACGCTCGACGTCGCGGCCTGCGTGGCGCCGGCGGGGTGCGGCGACGGCGTGCTCGACCCGAGCGAGGACTGCGACGGCGCGCTGCTGGGCGTGCCCGACTGCGCGGCGCTGGGGTGGGGCGCGGGCACGCTCGCCTGCACGGCGGGCTGCGTCTACGACCAGACGGGGTGCTCGACCTGCGGCGACGGCGTGGCGGGCGGCGCCGAGGCGTGCGACGGCGCCGACCTGCGCGACGAGACGTGCGTGACGCGCGGACACGACGGCGGCGCGCTGGCCTGCGCGGCCGACTGCAGCGCCATCGGCGAGGCCGGCTGCTCGGACTGCGGAGACGGCGTGGCGAGCGCCGCGGAGACCTGCGACGGCGCCGACCTGCGCGGACAGACGTGCGGCACGGTGGGCCCGTTCTCGGGCGGGCCGCTCGCCTGCAACGCAGGCTGCTTCGGCTGGGACATGCTGGGGTGCGCGGGCGGCCCGACCGTGCCGGCGCCGCGCACGCCGGTGCAGGACGCGAGCGTGGGGTCGATCTTCGTGGCGGGCTCGCTGCGGCCCGGCTTCGCGTGGACGGGGTCCACCGCGCCGGGTGGCGCACCGGTGACGTACGAGCTGGCCTACGGAACCGATGCGGCGTTCGGCGCGGCGGCGACGACGACCGTGATGACGGCGGCGCCGGGCGCCACGCCGGCGGCGGACCTGGCCGTGTCGACCGTCCCGCCGGTGGGCGCGCGCTACTACTGGCGCGTGCGCGCGTGCGCGGGGGCGGCGTGCTCTGACTGGTCAGGCACGCGCCGCGTGAACGTCGGCCGCAGCGACCGCGACTACAACGGCGACGGCTACGGCGACGTGGTGGCCGGCGCGCCGTACCACGACGGGCCGGCGGGCACCGACGCGGGGCGCGTGACGGTGTACTTCGGCGGGCCGGGCGCGCTCGACGGGACGCCGGACGGCGTGCTCGACGGCGCCGAGGCGGAGGCGCTCTTAGGCTGGTCGGTGGCGGCGGCGGGCGACCTCGACGGGGACGCGTTCGCGGACCTGGCGGTCGGCTCGGTGGACGACGCGGGCGGCGTCGACGCGGGGTCGGTGCGCGTCTTCCGCGGCGGGGCGGGCGCGGCGTTCGACGCGACGGCCGACGCGGTGCTGCTGGGCACACAGGCGGACGGCTGGTTCGGCTGGGCGGTGGCCGGCGCCGGGGACGTGAACGGCGACGACTTCGCCGACCTGATCGTCGGGGCGCGCCTGGAGGACGCGAGCGGGCCGGACGCGGGGCGCGCGTACGTGTACTACGGCGGCGGCGGCGGCGCGGGCGGCGTGCTCGATGCGGTGCCGGACGGCGTGGTGGCGGGCGCGGCGGGCGACCACCTCGGGCACGCGGTGGCGGGCGCGGGCGACGCGAACGGCGACGGCTGGGCGGACGTGCTGATCGGGTCGCCCGGGAACGACGCGGGCGGCGCGGACGCGGGGCGCGTGTACCTGCTGTTCGGAGGGCCGGGCCCGCTCGACACCGCCGCCGACGCCGTGCTCACGGGCGCGGCGACGAGCGACGGCCTGGGCTGGGCGGTGGCCGGCGCCGGGGACCTCAACGCCGACGGCTTCGCCGACTTCGCGGTGGGCGCGCCGGCGAGCGCGGCGGCGGCCCCGGCGGGCGGCGTGGTGTACGTCGTGCTCGGCAACGCGGCGGCGCCGTTCGACGCGGCGCCCGACGGGACGATCGCCGGCGGCGCGACGATGGGCGTGGGCGTGGCGCTCGCGGCGGCGGGCGACGCGGACGGCGACGGCTGGCCGGATCTGCTCGTGGGCGGGCAGAGCGACGGGCTCGGCGCGCCGGGGGCCGCGTGGCTCTACCGCGGCGGCGCGGGCGCGGCGCTGGACGTGGTGGCCGACGCGGCGTACGCGTACGCGGGCGCGGGGGCGGACGACGCGTTCGGGAGCGCGCTCGCCGGCCCGGGCGACGTCGACGGCGACGGGCTCGCCGACGTGGTGGTGGCGGCGCCGGCGAGCGACGGCACGGGCGCCGGCGCGGGCGTCGTGCTGCTGTTCCTGGGCGGCGGCGCGCTCGACGCCGCGGCCGACGCCACGCTGCCGGGCGCCGTCTCGGGCGACGCCTTCGGCCACGCGGTGGAATGACGATGCGGCGCCCACGCGCACGCGCGGTCGCCGTCGCCGCTGCCGCTGGCGTCGGCCCACACGGCGGAATGAGGAGGTGGCGTCGAGGTAGACGCGGCGTGGCCGCTGCGCTCGGCGCGCTAGCCGCCCTCGCCGGCCCGGGGGCGTTCGGGGTGCTCGCGGGCGCCACGGCGGCGGGCTGCGGGAGCTGCTTTCGCGCCGAGTCGCCGCTGGACGCGGGGCCGCCGCCGGACGCGGCGGTGCCGTGCACGCTGGGCGTCGACTGCTGGACCGCCTGCGGTCCGGTCGGGTGCGCCCCGTGCGCCGCGGACGCGCCGTGCGGCGACTTCCGCGGCTGCGTGGACGGCGCCTGCGCCGCCTGCACCGCCGACGCGCAGTGCCCGGCGGGCACGACCTGCCGCTTCGGCTTCTGCGGCGCGGCCTGCGCCGACGACGCCTGGTGCCGCGCGCTGTACACGGCCGCCGGGTACAACTTCTTCGACGTGCTCTTCGGCACGACCGCTTACCCGCCCGCGATGTTCGGCTGCCGTCTGTACGGCGACTATTTCCCGCTGTGCGACGGCTCGCCCTACTGGGTGCCGGACGGCATCCGCTGCGAGGCCTGCAGCGGCGACGCTGATTGCGCGCCGGGGCAGGCGTGCGTCGCCGGCGACTGCGGCTGCGGCGTGCCCGAGGAGTGCGCCGCGGGGGAGTCGTGCGCGCTCGGCGCCTGCGGCCCGTGCTGGACCGACGACGGCTGCCGCTGCGGCGAGTACTGCGGCGGCGGCGTCTGCCATGCGGCCTGCGCCACCGACGCCGATTGTCCCGGTGGCCGCTGCGACCCGGCCTCGGCGCGTTGCGCCTGGTGCCTGACCGACGCCGACTGCCCGTCGCCACAGCGCTGCTGGGAGGACGGCTGCGAGACGCCCTGCCCGCTCAAGAACGATTGCTACGACGAATGTGACGTGACGGCCGGGCGCTGCACGGGCTGCGAGGATCTCTATCCCGGGCCGCCGCCGCTGCCGCCACCGCCGGCCTGCCCCTGAGCGTGCGCCGGAGCGGGCGCGCGGGCGACGAGCTCGAAGGTGCCGCCGGCGCCGGTGAGGGTTTGCTCGGCGAGCGCGGCGGCGAGCGCGGCCGGGGCGAGGGCGGCGCCGAGGAGCAGGTCGAGGGGGGCGCGGCGGACGCGGCGCAGGGCGTCGAGGAAGGCGTTGTGCGGGCGGCCGGCGCGGTTCAGCGCGGTCTGCAGAACGGCGATGGGATCGAACTCCAGCGAGCGGAGGTCGACGGACACCGGGGCGAGGCCGCGCGGGGCGAGGGCGCGGGCGAGCGTCTCGGGGGTGAAATGGTGGCGGTGCTGCGGGAGCTCGAGATGAAGCCACGCGGCGCCGCCGAGGCGCGCCTGCAGGCTGTCGAGGTTCGGCGCCGCTACGACCAGCGCGCCGCCGGGACGGAGCAGGCGGGCGGCGGCGTCGAGCGTGCGGGCGAGATCCGGCACGTGCTCCAGCGAATGGAAGAACGTCACGGCGTCGAAATGCGCCGCCGGCAGCGCGAGGTCGGCGAGCGCGCCGAGAAAGACCTGCACGCCGGCGGGCGGATCCTGGACGGCGCCGGCGAGCGGCGACACCTCCGTGCCCCACGCTTCGTGGCCGAGGGCGGCGAGCCGCGCCAGCATGAGGCCGCGCCCGCAGCCGACGTCGAGCAGGCGGCCGCGCGCCGGGAGGAGCGCGGCGACCCGGCGCGCGCGCGCGCCGCGCGCGAGCCCGATCAGCGCCTCGACGGGGCCGGCGAAGCGGCGCCCGCCGCCCGGCCCGAAGAACGCGGCGTCGTGGAAGGCCGCGGCGGCCGCATTGTCGACGCGCGGGAGCGTGGCCACGAGCCCGCAGGCGCGGCAGGCGGCCAGCGTCCACGGCGGGACGGCGAGGCGAACGTCCGGCGCGTCCTCGGCGCCGCACCCCTCGCACGCCAGCAGGGCCTCGCTCACGGCGCCAGCTTGAAATCGTTCGGGTCGAACAGGCGGTCGGACCCGCCGAGCAGGGCCTCGCTCACGGCGCCAGCTTGCGGCCGTTGGGATCGAACAGGCGGTCGGACCAGCCGAGCCGCGCGGCGCGGTAACGCAGGGACGTCCCCAGCACGCCGAGCCCGTAGACGACCGAGCGCGCGAACGAAATGGACGACGCGTCCTCGAAGTAGCGCGCCGGGCACGACACCTCGCCCACGCGGAAATCGAAATAGATGGCCTGCGCGAGCATCTGGTTGTCGAACACGAAGTCGTCCGAGTTCTCCTCCAGCGGCAGCGTGCGCAGCACCTCCGCGGACCAGGCCCGGTATCCGGTGTGGTATTCGCTGAGCTTGCGGCGCAGCAGCACGTTCTCGAACAGCGTGAGAAACCGGTTGGCCACGTAGCGGTACATCGGCATGCCGCTCTGCAGGGCCGGCTCGACCAGGATGCGCGAGCCCAGCACGACGTCGTACTGGCCGAGCGCGATGAGCGACGCCATGGCCGGCACCAGCCGCGGCGAGTACTGGTAGTCGGGGTGCACCATCACGACGATGTCGGCGCCCAGCGCCAGCGCCTCGCGGTAGCAGGTCTTCTGGTTGCCGCCGTAGCCGCGGTTGCGCGGGTGGACCAGCACGTGCAGCCCCAGCTCGCGCGCCAGCGCGGCGGTGCGGTCGTGGCTGGCGTCGTCCACCAGCACCACCTCGTCGACCACGTCGCGCGGCAGCTCCGCCACGGTGCGCCGCAGCGTCCGCTCGGCGTTGTACGCCGGCATCACCACCGCGACGCGTTTGCCGTGAATCACGCGGCCCGGGCCTCGCTCAGAAGGTTATACGCCGGCATCACCACCGCGACGCGCTTGCCGTGAATCACGCGGCCCGAGCCTCGCTCAGAAGTCGGTGATGCCGATGTTCAGGTTCACTTGCAGGCCGCTCACGTCGGGGAAGCGCCCCGTGCCGATGAAGCCGTAGGCCACGTCCACGCCCACGAGCGGCAGCACGACGGTCTTGAGGTAGAGGCGGATGCCGACGCCCGCGCCGACGCCGCCGGCCGGGCGGCCGTGGTTCAGGGAGCTGCAGGTGGTGGGGTCCATCGGGTCGCAGTCGCCGCCGTCCTGCGCCGGCGACAGCAGCCCCGAGTACCAGGCGGCGCCGGCGTCGGCGAAGACGACGCCGCGCAGCACGAAGTTCCTGACCGGGGCGATGGGGAAGACCCACTCCGCCTGCGCCGCCGCCAGCGTGTCGCCGCGGAAATAGTCGAACGGGTAGCCGCGTAGCGTGGCCCCGCCGAGGCGGAACGCGCGGAAGT
>DASYRF010000150.1:0-11451 GCA_036004705.1 Myxococcota bacterium | reverse complement strand
GGGGTTCGTGATCGGGTCGACGGCGCAGTTGAACGCGCCGCTGTCGCCGAGCATGCCCGCGTCGCGCTGGCCTGGGCCGCAGCCCGCCGTCCCGGCGGCCCCCAGGGCGGCGAGGCCCGCGGCGGCGAGGCCCGCGGCCGCGCGGCTCACGGCTCCTTGCAGTCCACCGCCGGGTCGAAGACCGTGGGTCCGATGCAGCTTCCCGAAGCCAGGTTGCAGGTGTGCCCCATCGGGCATTCGCTGTCGTCGATGCATGCGTCTCCGACGGGTCGCTTGAAGTCCGTCTCGTCCAGGTTCATCACGGCCTGCGCCGGGTCGAGCAGCCCCTCGTAGTCGAGGAAGCGCGCCCGCACGCATCCCACGCGGTAGGTGCCGTAGTCGCTGTAGTTGTCGAACGGCGCCATGTCGAGCCACACGTAGACGTCGTTCCAGCCGTCCTCGCCGCCCGGCGGCGCGGCCGTGGTCAAGAGCCGCACGTTGTCCACGCGGAAGTCGTAGCAGGTGCGGCTCGCCACGATTCCGGTCTCGCTGACGTAGTAGCGGTAGGCGAGGTCGCTCACCAGCTGCACGTCGTCCTCGGTGGGGTTCAGGTGCACGCGCACCTCGTCCATGTTGGTCGAGCCGTCGAAGTCGATGTCGTCGAAGGCGTCGTCGATGGCCGGGTCGGTGCCGTTGGTGATCTCCAGCGAGTCGAGCATGCCGTCGGCGTCGCTGTCGATCAGCACCGGGCTGGTGCCGAGGAAGCGCTCCGCGCAGTCGAGCATCCCGTCGCCGTCGCTGTCGAAGTCGTCTACGCCGGCGAAGCACTGTCCGTCGGCGGGGTCGGTGGCGTCGGGGCCGCTGAAGCGCAACGTGTACTCGAGCTGGTCGTCGAAGCCGTCGCCGTCGGTGTCGGCCAGCACCGGGTCGGTGCCGAACAGCACCTCCAGATCGTCGTGCAGGCCGTCGCCGTCGCTGTCCACCGCAAGGCGCGACTCGAGGCTGCGCACGTTGCGGTTGGTGGCGATGATGCTCTTCAGGGCGAAGCGCCGGCGAATGGCGGTGAAGTCGATGGACAAGAAGTTGATGGTCTCGCCGTTGCCGAAGTCGCGGTAGGTCCCTTCGCCGACGTCGGCCATCTCCGCCAGCAGCTGCGCCGGCTGCACCGTGGCGTAGTCGGGCGTGTTCCCCGAAAGGTAAACGGTGTGCACGCGCAGGTCGCCCAGCTCGTAGAGGTTGCGCAGATCGAGGATGTCGTCGACGGCGTCGTAGATGGCGCAGCTGTACGGCGCGGTCAGGCACGGTACGGCGTTTTGATCGGGGTTGTCGGTGTCGGGCAGGCCGTCGCTCACGATGATGACCACGTACTTCGCGCGCAGCAGCTCCTGCGTCTCGGAGCGGGCCATGTCCTCCAGCAGCTTCTGGCGGATGCGCGCCAGCATCGAGACGTAGTTCGTGGTGCCGCCGGTAGAGAGCAGGTCGGCGATGGCGGGCGTGACGCCGTTGCAGTTGCAGGCGGGGTCGGTGGGCGCGCAGCCGACGAGCTCGCAGCGGTCGTTCGTGAAGCAGTCGCGGTCGTTCACCATGTCGCCGTCGTCGTCGCACTGCGTGAGCACGTTCGGGCTGGTGGCGAAGGTCATCAGCATGAACTCGACCCCCGGCTCGTCTACGTGCGCGTTGATCACGTCGCGCACCGCCGTGACGCGCCCGGGCAGCATGGGCGCCACGTAGGGATCCGTCACGCGCATCGACAAGGAGTTGTCGATGGCGAACAGGATGCGTACCGGGAAGAGCAGCTCCAGCGGGTCGTCGGTACAGAAGGAGCCGGTGACGCTGAGCTGGTCGTCGAGCGGCGGCGGAGGCGGCAGCGGGATCTCTTCCAGCTTCGAGCCGCTGCAGGCCGCCCAGAGCGCCGCGGCCGCCGCCGGCAGCGCCAGCACCGCCGCCGCGCCGGCTCGCCGGCCCCAGGTTGCCATCCGTCGTTGCCCCGGCGCGCGCATCATCTACTCGGGCTCGACGCAGTTCACGTCGGGGTCGAAGTCAGCGGCGTCGACGAAGTCGGTCTCCAGCAGCTCCATCACGCCGCCGGGCGGGTTCTTGAACGCCGGCGCGACGTAGCGCACGCGCACGCAACCGAGCTTGGCGCTGCCGTAGTCGAGCGAGTCGCCGTTGGGCGCCTCGGTGACGTAAAGGTAGACGTCGTTGTAGCCGGCGCCGTCGAGCGGCGGGTTGGGCCGAGCCAGCGTGGTCACCAGAGTGATGTTGCGGATCTTGAAATCGTAGCAGGTGCGCCCGTCGGGGAAGCGTCCCAGCTCCGTCGTCTCGTACCAGTAGCGCAGCGATTCGTAGACGCCCGGGTCGATCTTCCACGGGTCGGAGTGGAAGAGGATCTCCTCGCGGTTCAGGATGCCGTCCCCGTCGATGTCACCGTCGACGTCGATGAGCACGGGGTCGGTCTCGAACAGCGCCTCCAGGCCGTCGTCGATGCGGTCGCGGTCGGTGTCGAACAGCGACACCTCCGTGCCCATCGCCGCTTCTTCGCAGTTCAGCAGACCGTCCGCGTCGTCGTCGTTTGCGCCCAGACCCATGCGGTAAGCGGCGGCGCAGGGCGTGGTCGGGAGGGCCATGTCGGCCGGGTCGAAGCCGCGGTCCGTGTTGCGCAGCTCGAAGAGATCGCCGTAGCCGTCGCCGTCGAAATCCACGCTCACGCGCGGATCGGGCGGGGAGGCCGGGTCGGGGTCGTAGGCAAACTCGTCGTCGTCGGAGACGCCGTCGCCGTCGGAGTCCACGGCGAAGTGGTCGAGCGAGGGGATGGCGTTGCGGTTGGAGGCGATGAAGCTCGCCAGCTCGAAGGGCCGCTCGATGGTCGTGTAGTCGTAGTTGAGGAACGTGATGGACGGCGCCATGTAGTAGTCGGTGAACGTGCCGTTGCCGATCGTGGCCATGTCGGTCAGGAGCTGCCGTGCGGCCGGCACGTCGATGTAGAAGAGCTGGTCCCAGTTCGGCGGGCAAACCGGGTTCGTGTAGGTGGTCGGGTGCAGGAAGGCGCTGTGCAGGCGGATGTCGCCCACGCCGAACTGCTCCTGCAGGCTCATGATGTCGCGCACGATGTCGAGGATCTGGTACGGCTGGTTGTAATCGTCGCCGTCCTCGTAGCTGAACCAGAGGTTCGCGTCGTCCGGATCGAGCCCGATGAGGTCCCAATCCGTGCGCGCGTATTCGCAGAAAAGCGCCGGGTCGACCATCGAGGCGGAACACTGCGGGTCGGGCTGGCCGTCGGAGAAGAAGATGATGACGTACTTGCTGCGGGGCAGCTCCGAGCTGAAGCCGCCGCTGGCGACGTCCACCATGTCGTCGAGCAACATGTTGTAGGCGTAGGCGAGTGCCCCCTGGTAGCTCGTGGGGCCGTCGGCGTTGGTCAGCCGGTTGAGCACGCCCAGGAACTGCGTGTCGCCCAGCGGATTGGGCGTGAAGTCGGCGGCGTCGATGGACTCGTTGAAACGGATGATGCCCATCTCCACGCCCGCGCGTCCCCCGAAGCGGTCGACGAGCTCTTGCGCGGCCATCACGCGGTACATGCTGTCGTCGGTGCACTGCATGCTGCCCGACGTGTCCATGATGAGGAGGATCTTGAGGGGGAAGACGACGTCGTCGGGTATCTCGGTGCAGACGCGGCCGTCGACCTCGAGCAGGTTGTCCACGCCTGGCGGCGGCGGTGGGACGGCGGGCTGTAGATCGGCGCGGGAACAGGCGGCGAAGGGCAGGGAGGACGCCAGCGCGCCGAGCAGCGCGACGGGCCGGAGCAGCCGGGAAGCAAGCCGCATGAGGAGCCTCCCTTGAAAGCGCAGGGCCGGCCCCGCCATATCGACGAGGCCGGCCGTGCAAACAACTACGGGTACTTCTACACCCTACCGGACGCGACGGCGGGCCACAAGAACGGCGCCCACCAGACCGACGATGAGCGCCAGACCGGAGAGGCTGCCGTCGCGGGCGCCCACCGCGGCGACGGAGCACGCCTTGAGGGACGGGCCGTCGACGTCCACCATCACCTCGGACTCCGAGTGCGTGGAGCCCGGGTAGAGCGTGTCGTCGAAGGCCTCGTCCGCCACCAAGCGCAGCACGTAGGTGCCGGGCTTGTCAGGCGTGAAGAGCGGCGGGTGGTTCGTGTCGTAGCGGTACATGTAGTACGTGCCCGGCTCGCTGAACGCCGTGGCGCCGGTCGGGCTGTCGATCGTGGCGTGGCTCCCGTCGGGGCGCGACACGACGACCCAGGTGTAGCGGATGCCGGTCATGCCGCGATTCGCGTGCATCTGCAGGAACAGGTCGTCGCCCGTGGACGCGCGGTAGCTGACGGCGTGGTCGCGCAGAGCAGTCGCGTAGACCGTGAAGGTCTGCAGGGGGTCGAGGCAGGCGCCGGGGTTGTCGACCACGTAGCAGAACGTCATGTCGCAAGCGGTGCCGAAGCCGTCTCGGTCAGCGTCCTCCTGATCGAGGTTCACGGCCATCGGGCAGTTGTCCGCCACGTTGTCGATGCCGTCCCCGTCCGCGTCGGAGTCGCACGCGTCGCCCGCGCCGTCGAGGTCAGCGTCGCCCTGGCCGGGGTTGGAGATCTCCGTGCAGTCGTCGATGCTGTCGGCGAAGCCGTCGTTGTCGGTGTCCTGGTCGCAATCGGGGACGACTTCGGCGGGGTCCTGCGCGGGGTTGGCGATGAGCGGGCAGTTGTCGGCCGTGTCGACGACGCCGTCGTTGTCGTCGTCCGTGTCGCAGGCGTCGCCGTCCAGGTCGGCGTCGGCGTCGTTCTGCGAGGTGTTGGGGACGAGCATGCAGTTGTCGATGGTGTTGAGGATGTTGTCGCCGTCGGCGTCGGGATCGCAGGCGTCACCGATGGAGTCGGCGTCGACGTCCCCCTGCACGGCGTTGGAGCTGACGATGCAGTTGTCGCAGGCGTCGCCGATGCCGTCGCCGTCCGCGTCGGCCTGGTCGAGGTTGACGACGAACGCGCAGTTGTCGAAGCCGTCCTCGAAGCCGTCGGAGTCGGCGTCATCGGCGTACTGGTAGGTGTCGCCCTGGTCGGTGTTGTTGACCAGGATCGACCCGCCGCCACAGCCGCATCCGCCGCCACCCGACTGCTGGGGCGTGCCGCAGTTGGTGCCGGAGCACTCGCCGCCCGTGCCCGTCTGGGCAAAGGCGGTGGCCGGGACGAGCAGCGCGCCGAGCCCGGACATCATCAGAATCGTCGAAAGCTTCATCTGTCCTCCTTGGACGTGCACCCGTTGGTGGAGCAGGGATCGTGCCAGTGGTGATTTCAAGGAGTTGCGACACACGCCGGCGCCGGGTTGGGGGGCCGAGTCTACAGTTGAGGCCGGGCTCGGGGGCGCCGTTGTGGGGTCGAGTCTACGGGCAGCCGGACGGCTGCGGATTGCCGGGAAGCGGCGAGGGCTTGGGTTGAGGGCAGCGCCCCCCTCAGGCCTCGAGGCCGTGCTTCTTGAGAAGGCTGTACAGATGCTTTCGGTCGATGTCGGCGTCGCGCGCGGCCTGGGAGACGTTGCCGCCCGCGCGATCGAGCAGCGCGCGCAGGTACTCGCGCTCGAACGTTTCCAGCAGCCGCTCTTTCGCCTCCTTGAACGGAAGGCGGTAGTCGGCCGAAAGGGTTGCGGCGGCGGGCTCGGCGACGCGGGCGGGGCTGGACTGATCGAGTGCCTGCTCCAGATCCATGTACGAAGCGCGCTCCAGCACGTTGCGCAGCTCGCGCACGTTGCCGGGCCAGTCGTGCGTGACAAGGCGCTGGCGCGCGGCGCGAGGGAGGTCCGTGAAGCGCTGCCCCCGTCCCGCCAGGAAGGTGTCGCACAGGAGCGGGACGTCGTCGGGGCGCTCGCGTAAGGGTGGGAGTCCGAGCGTTACGACAGATAGTCTAAAATAGAGGTCCTCGCGCATGCGCCCGGCGGCGACGGCCTGGCGCAGGTCCACCTTGCTGGCGCCGATGACGCGGACGTCGAGCTTGAGGGCGCGCGTCGAGCCGAGGCGCTGGAACTCGTGGTCCTCGAGCGCGCGCAAGAGCTTGGGCTGCAGCTCGAGCGGCAGGTCGTCGATCTCGTCGAGGAACAGCGTCCCGTGCTGCGCCGCCTCGAGCGCCCCGGCGCGCTGGCGGTGGGCACCGGTGTAGGCGCCCTTCTCGTGGCCGAACAGCTCGCTCTCCACGAGGTTGGGCGCCACGGCGGCGCAGTCGAACACGACGAACGGCTCGCGGGCGCGTTTGCTGGCGGCGTGGATGGCGCGGGCGACGGCGCCCTTGCCCGTGCCGGTCTCGCCCTGCAGCAACAGCGTCGCCTCGGTCGGGGCGATGCGCGCGAGCAGCGCGAAGATGGCGCGCATGCGGGCGCTGCCGCCCACCAGCGCGCCGAACTGCGGGTCGGGCGCGGGCGCGACGTCGAGCTCGGCGTGGTCGGCGACGAAACGCAAGACCACCTCGCCGGCGCGGATCTGCATGCCCGGGTGCAGGTAGGCCTCCTTCACCCGCGTGCCGTCGAGGAAGGTGCCGTTGGTGCTGCCCAGATCGGCGAGCATGAAGGCGCCGCCCTCGTCGCGGATCTCGAAGTGCTGGCGCGAGACCGTGACGTCGGGGATGCGCAGCTCGGCGTCCTCGCCTTTGCCGACGCGCGTGCGCGCGCCGCTCAGCTCGAACGTGCTGCCGGCGCCGGGGCCCTGGACGACGACCAGGCGGCAGCGGCGCTCGCCGATGCGCGCCAGCTCGCCGGCGGCCAGGACGCTGGTGCCGAGCTCTCCCACTCCGCCAGCGCCGCCGCCGGCGACGCCGCGGCGACCACCGCCCCCCAAGCCGCCACCGCCGCTGCCGCCGCCCGTTGCACCGCCGTTTCCGTTTCCGGCGCCAGGCGCGTCTGCGCTCACGGGTGCAGTGTACCACGCGCGCCGCGGCGTCCGGCCGGAGCGCGGCGCGTGCTATTCTGCGCGCCGATGGAGCCGCTCGTCGCCCCCTCGCCGCCTCCGGCGAGCGCGGCGCTCCGGTTCGGGCGCTACGAGCTGCTGACACGTCTAGCGGTCGGCGGGATGGCGGAAGTGTTCCTGGCCCGGCTGATTGCGGCCGAGGGCGCCGAGAAGCCGCTCGTCATCAAGCGCGTGCTGCCGAACCTGGCGCGCAATCGCGAGTTCATCGAGCGCTTCATCGAGGAGGCGCGCATCGCCCTGCCGCTGACGCACGATGCCATCACTGCCGTATTCGATTTCGGTCGCGTCGACGACGACTACTTCATCGCCATGGAGTACGTCGACGGCCCCGACCTCGGGACCTTGCTGGGCCGACTGCGCGCGCGCGGCGGGAAGATGCCGATTGACGTGGCCCTGCACATCGGCGCCACCATCGCCGCCGGGCTGCACTACGCGCATCGGGCCGCGCTGCCGGACGGCACGCGTGGCGGAATCGTGCACCGTGACGTCTCGCCGCAGAACATCCTGCTGGCTTTCACGGGGGCGGTGAAGCTGACCGACTTCGGCATCGCGCGCGCGCGCAGCCGACTGGAGATCACCTCGCAGCTCGTGCGCGGCAAGCCTTGCTACCTGTCGCCCGAGCAGGCGCGCGGCGAGGCGACCGACGCGCGCAGCGACCTCTTCGCCCTCGGTGTCGTGCTGCACGAGATGCTCACCGGTGTGCGGATCTTCGAGGACAAAACGCCCCTGGCCACGCTGGAGCGCGTGTTGGCGGCGCCGATCCCCGCGCCTTCGAGCTTGCGGGCGGACGTCGACCCCGAGATCGACGCGGCGGTGCTCAAGGTGCTCGCGCGCGATCCGGCCGGACGCCACCCCGACGGCCAGAAGCTGCAAGGCGAGCTCACGCGCGCGCTGCACCGGCTCGCGCCCGGCTTCACCGCCGACCGTGTAGCGGCGCTCCTCGCGGAGGTCTTTCCCGAGCAGGCCGTGGCGCGCACGGCGGCCGGCGATTCGGGCGGAACGCCGGTGTCGGGGACCGAGCGCACGGTGCCGCTGCGCGATCGGCTGGTGTCGCGCCTGGCGCACGCCGCCGTCGCCGTGAACCCGGAGAAGATGACGACGGCGGAGCTGCTGCGACTGGACACGGTGGCTGTGCCAGTTCTCGCACGGGCGCCGACGACGGCGCCGGTGGAGGCCCCGCCGCCCCGTGGGCCGATGCGCTCGGCGACTCTGCGCCCGGCGGCGCCGGCGCGGACCGGGGGGCGCCGCGTCGCGGTGCTGGCGGCTGCCGCGCTGGTGTTGCTGGGCTCGGGGGCGGCGCTGGCGGTGTGGCTCGGGGCGAGTGGCGTGCGGGGAGGGGCAAGCGCCCTGGTCACGACGGCGGAAACAGGGCCGGGGGCGCCGGTGGCCGCGGGCTCGTCGGCCCCGCGTGGCGGGGCGGCGACGACGGCGGCCGCGGCCGCGATGGCGGCGGGGAGCGCAACTGCCGGCGCGCCGGCCACGTCTCCTGCGACGGCGAGCGCGGCGGCCGGCACGGGTCGCCCCAGCGTCGAGCCCGGGACCGTTCACCTCAGCGCCTATCCGTGGGCGTTCGTCCGCATCGATCGCGGAGCACGCCTGCCGCGCCACACACCGGTGCGCGGACTGAAGCTCGCCGCGGGCGCGCATCGCATCGAGTTCGTCAACCCCGTGCTGGGGCTGTGGTACGAAAGGCTGGTCGTCATCGAGCCGGGATCGATCCAGACTGTGTCGGTCGATCTAGAGGTGGAAGGGCGGCCGCTGGCCGGACGGCCGGAGGGAGACGGGCGATGACGCGCGGGCGTGAGAGTGCGGGCGCGGGCGGGGGCGGGGGCGCAGGCGCAGGCGGGGCCGCGCGCCGGTCGAAGCTTGGGGCGGCGGCGTCGTCGTTCGCCGTGCCGGCGCTGGTCGCGCTCGTGGGCGGCGCGTGCGACTGCGCCACGGGCGCGCGCACCGAGGAGTGCTGGAACTTCGTCGACGACGACGGGGACGGTCAGGCGGACTGCTACGACGGGGACTGCAGCGCTTCGATCTATTGCTTTTGCGCCGTCGACGACGGATGCGACTGTCCGGGCGTGCTGGCGGCGCCCGGCCCCGACGCCGCCGTGACGACACCGCCGCCCGACGCCGCCGTCCCCACCGCTGCGCCGCCTTGCGTGGAGCTGGCGTGCGCCGACGGCGACGACAACGACCGCGACGGCGCCGCGGACTGCGACGACGCCGACTGCTACGCCCCGTGCGGCGTGGAGCTGGGCAACTTCACGCCCACGGCGCTGCCCGTGGCGGAGAACCTCTATGCCGTCTGGGGGGCGGGCCCGTGCGACGTCTTCGCGGTCGGCGAGAACGCCACGCTGCTGCATTTCAACGATCCGGCGCTTGGCTGGCAGGAGGAAAGCGCGGCCGCGCCCAGCGCTCAGCTCCGCGACGTCACCGGGCTCGTGGCCTCTACGGGCAACACCATTGTCTATGCGGTCGGCTTCAACGGAACGATCCTGCACTACGGGGCACCCGTTTGCGCAGGCCGCAGGTGCTACGGGAATGGGCCCGCCTGCGCCGGCGGTGGCTGGGTGGCCGAGACAGCCACCGATCCGCTCACGATGGGGAACCCCGCGGTCACCGTCGACCTGCACGGAGTGTGGACGGCCTCCGACGGCAACCTCGCCTACGCCGTCGGCGACGGCGGCTACATCCTCCGGCGCGAGCCGGCCGACGGCACTTGGTCGCGCGTCGACAGCGGCGTGCTGGATCGCCTCTTCGACGTCTGGGGGAGCAGCCCGAACGACATCTGGGCGGCGGGGACGTTCGGCGTCATCGTCCACTATGACGGCACGGCGTGGAGCGAAGTGTCGCTGGCGGCGCAGGGCATCTTCCTCACCGGCGCCTGGCACGGGATCTGGGGGAGCGCCTCCGACCGCGTGTTCTTCGTAGGCGTCGGCGGGCAAGTCGTGCGCTGGGACGGAGCCCTGTTCACCGAGGTCCCGGGCGCCCCCGCTACGCCGTTGCTCGACGTCTTCGGCGTCGGCCCCGAGGTGTTCATGGTCGGTCTCGACGGCTACCTCGTGCACCTGAGCGCGGGGAATTTCTTCTACTACGTCTGGGGCGATCCGCCTGGCCGCCCCCAGTACCGCTGGGACGGCGTCTGGGGGTACGATCCCTACGACTACCTGGACAGCGGCGTGGGCGACTCGGGCATCCCCGACGCCGGCCCGCCGTACGACCTGACCGTCGTGGGCGCCAGCGGCGCCATGATCGTCGGGCCGTGAGCCCCGCGGCCGCTATTTCATCAGGACGGCCATACGGAACTTCGGGAATCCCGCCGCGGCCGCCGTCGTCAGCACGCGCCGCAGCAGCGCGTAGGGCGTTTCCTTGTCGCACAGCACGTAGAGCGCGTCGGGGCTGTCGAACGTCTTGGTGTCGATCTCGTCCTTCAAGCCCTCGCGGAGCTTCACCAGATTCACGTACAGCGGCTCGATGCGCTTGTCGGCGGCGTCGTCGCCGGCGACGACGATCTTGCCGTCCTTGATCGCCGCTACCGTATCGCTCTCCACACGCAGCTCGCTGTCGCCGATGACGATCTTGATGGCTTTCTTCGGCGTGATTTCCGCGGTCGACGTCGGCAGCTTTACGCCGCCCTTCACCTCCAGGTTCACTTGCTGCGCGGCGAAGCCCACCATCAGGAAAAAGAGCAGGTTCGTCAGCACGTCGAGCAGGGCGGTGAGGTTGATGTTGACCTCGTACTCGTTGCCGCCATCGCCGCCGCCGCCCGCCATCGTCTCTCCTCCGCCTCGCCTCTAGGGTGCCGGCGGCGGGGCCGGAGCCGGGGCGGGGGCCGTTGCGTCGCCGGCCGGCGTGGGGGGCGAGCCAGGCGCCGGCGCCGCGGCGGCCGCGTCGTCCGCGGCGTCGCCGCTGAACAGGCTGGACAGCACCGCCTCGGGGAACATCGTCGCCTTCGTGCCGTCGGCTCTGTGATAGTCGCGGGCCGCATCGAGGATGTTCACCAGCACCTGGTACTTGATGTCGTCGTCCGGCACCAGGATGAGCGTCTTCGACGCCGGGAACTTCTCCTTGATCTTGTGCAGCGCCTCGGTGAGGCCTGCCAGATCGTAGCCGTCCTTCTTCTTCTCCAGCTTGGCGGTGTAGGAGTCGAGCACGCTCGTGGCCAGCGTGGCGCTGGTGATGCTCACCTCGATCGACGTCGCGTCGGCCCGCAGCATGACGGTGACTCGGTCCGACCCCTCCTCCACCGAGTTGCCCTCGGCGGACTGCATCGGCACCGTCGTCGGCAGGATGGCGATGGCCGACACGCCAAAGGCCGCCAGCAGGAAGAAGAGAATGTTCGACATCACGTCCATGAGCGACGTGAGGTTCAGGTACACGTCGGGCGCGGCTTGCGATTCCTTGCCGAACAGCCCGCCGAAAGCGCTGCGGTGCTCTCCGCCGCCGCCGAAGCCCGCCATTGTCCGCTAGGCGGCCCGGCCGGCGACGCCGACGTTGCGCTCGCGCTTCGTCAGG
>DASYRF010000149.1:0-6985 GCA_036004705.1 Myxococcota bacterium | reverse complement strand
GCTTGGCCGCCCCGCCGACGGGGTCCGGGGGCATCGGAGCACGGCGTACTCGCCGCGCGGACGGGCCCCCGGGCTAGATGGAGGCGGAAGAGGCGGCTTGGCCGCCCCGCCGACGGGGTCCGGGGGAGGAGGCGGACGCGGCGGCTTGGCCGCCCCGCCGACGGGGTCCGGGGGCATCGGAGCACGGCGTACTCGCCGCGCGGACGGGCCCCCGGGCTAGATGGAGGCGGAAGAGGCGGCTTGGCCGCCCCGCCGACGGGGTCCGGGGGCATCGGAGCACGGCGTACTCGCCGCGCGGACGGGCCCCCGGGCTTGATCAACCACGGCGTACTCGCCGCGCGGACGGGCCCCCGGGCTTGATCAACCACGGCGTACTCGCCGCGCGGACGGGCCCCCGGGCTAGAAAGACGGCCGTAGCACCGAGTCGATTTTCGCCGTGCCCGGCTTGCCCGTCTTCTTCTTGCCGGCGTCGCTCTTGGGGGCGGCGGTGCGAGCAGCGGCCGCGCTGCGCGGCGCCGCCGTCGCTTTGTCGACCGCCAGGGAACGGCCCGTCTTCGGCGCCATCGCGGGGGCGACGGGCGGCGGCCCGGGCTCGGCGCTGCGCGGCGCCTCGTCCTTCGCGGCGGCGGTGGCCTCGTCCTTCGCCGCCCGGGCCGCCTCGTCGGCAGGCACGGCGGTCCTGTCGTCCTTCGCAGCCTCGTCGCCGGCGCGGTCGTCCTTCCCCGCCGCGGCGGCGGAGCGCGCCGGTCGCGGTCGGGCGTCGCGCGGCTCGTCGTCGCCGCCGAATACCACCGCAAGCAGCGCCACCGTGGCCGCCGCCGCCGCCAGGCCGATCCCCAAGCTAATCCAGGTGCGTGAACGGCTCCGCCCCACCGCTTCCGCGATGGCCGTGTCAGGGCGCCGATCGATCAGCACCGTCGCCGACGCCATCGCCGGGAAGTCGGGCGTCGTCGTCGACGCGCTCGCCTCGACCGGCAGCTGCACTGGTCCGGAGCGATCGGTGTGGTGCCCCGTCGCGTTCCTCGGCGGCTCCATCCTCGGCGAGGCCGCCGCCATCGGCGGCGCGGCCACCGCCGTCGGCCCTCCCGGCGCCGTCGCGGAGCGCCGCACGGCGCGCAGGTGGGCCGTCGTCAGTCCGATCCCATCTATGGCGCCCACCAGCTCGTCACCCGTCTCGAAGCGTTCCTCCGCCTTCTTGCGCAGGAGGCGGAGCACCAGCTCCGCCAGCGCGTCAGGCAGCTCCGGCTTCAAGGTCCGCGGGTCGGGTGGCTCCTTGAATACGTGCGCCGCCAGCAGGTCGCCCGGCCCTCCCGTGAAGGGCAGCACGCCCGTCAGCATCTCGAAGAGCATGACCCCCAGCGCATACAGGTCGGCCCGCCCGTCCAGGCCGACCAGCCCCTCGGCCTGCTCGGGGGCGATGTACTGCGGCGTGCCGTAGACCATGCCCGTCTCGGTGAGCCCCACGCTCTTTTGGTCGCCCTGCAGCTTGGCGATGCCGAAGTCCAGCACCTTCAGGGCCGGCTTGCGCGCGTCCTCCTCGAGCATGAAGACGTTGTCGGGCTTGAGGTCGCGGTGCACGACGCCGGCCCGGTGCGCCGCCGCCAGCGCGAGGGCCACCTCGCGCGCGATGGCAAGCGCAAAGCGTGGCTCCAGCGCGCCGCGCACCTCCATCATGCGGCGCAGGCTTCGCCCGCGCAGCAGCTCCATCACGAAGAAGGAGCGCTTGTCGGGCAGCTCGCCGAAGTCAAAGACCTGAACGATGTTGCGATGGCCGGCCCGCGCCACCGCGCGCGCCTCCGCCTCGAAGCGCTGCACCAGGCGCTGGTCGCTCGCCAGGTGGCGATGCAGGATCTTGAACGCCACCTCTTGGCCGATGCGCGTGTGCCGCGCCAGGTACACGCTCCCCATCGCCCCGGCGCCAAGGTACTCGGCCACCTGGTAGTTGCCGATGATCTGACCCAGCAACCTGCCGGAATCGTGCCCGGCGGCCCCCGCGGCGCGGGCGAACGCTGGATCGTCGAGCTGTACGGGCGACATCCGGTCCATCGTGACCGAAGCGCCGGCCCTTCGCAACGTGCGAGGGGTCAGAAGCTGGGCTTCAGCGTGGCGTCCTTGCGGACCTTGTCGGGCGTAGTGTCGCCGGCCGCCGCTGGCTTCGCCGTCTTGCGCGGCGCCTTCGACTTCGCCGTGGCGAGCGGCTCCAGCTTCACCGAAACGTCCTTGCTGGTGAGCGGATCCAGCGTGGCCACCATGTCGGCGTGTCCCGCCAGTCGCAGCGTCACCTCTCGCCGCTCTCCCTCCGCGACCTCGATGCTCATGGGCGTCGTGCCGCGCGGTGCGTCTTCTCCGGCGACGGTGATTTCGGCGCGGGGCGGGTCGCTGCTCACCTTGACCAAGACGATCTTGGCCGGCGCCGCCGCGGTCGCCCCCGTCGAGGTCGACGCCGTTGCCGCCGCGGTCGCGGTGTCGCCCGCCGCTTTCGCGCCCTCGCCGTCCGCGCCGCGGGCCTTCTTGCCGGCGCGCGGCCGATCGTGCCCGCCCCCGCCCCCGTCGTCGCTGCCGTCGGAGCGCCCCGGCGCGGCGTCGAGCCCGCCGAACCACCACAGTCCCGCCGCGCCGCCGCCGACCAGGAGCACGCCCAGCGCCAGCCCCAGCAGCAGCCCCGATCGCCCGCGCGGCGGCGCAGAGGCCACGAAGGCTTCGGCGGCCATGTTGGCGCCTGTCTCGCCCGTGCCGACGTGACGCGGCGCGGGGCGCGCGCCGACTCCCACCCCGCCCGTCCCGGCCGGGCCGCCCAGCGGCATCCCTGTGCCGCGCGCCGGCGACGCCATGGTCGCGGCCTCCGCGACCGCCGCGGCCGGGTTCACCGCGCTCACGCCGCCGCTCGCGACCGTTGCCGCCATGGCCGCGCGCGCAGGTCCCGTGCCGCTCAGCAGCGCCTGCATCGAGCGCAACGTCCCAGCCGACTGCGACGGCCCCACGCCCAGCTTGGCCAGCTCGGCCACCAGCTCCTCGGCGTTCGCGAACCGCTCGGCGGGGACTTTGCGCAGGCAGCGCAGCACGAACTCGGCCACCGCGTCGGGCAGGTCGGCGCGGCGCTCGCGCGGGTCGGGCGGTTCCTTCAGGATGTGGCGCGCCAGCACTTCGCCCGGCTGGCCCTTGAACGGCACCGTGCCCGCGAGCATCTCGTACAGCACCACGCCCAGGCTGTAGAGGTCGGCGCGTCCGTCGAGGTCACCCGAGCCGCTCGCCTGCTCCGGCGACATGTACTGCGGCGTGCCGAACACGAGGCCCGCCTCGGTCAGTCCTTTGCGGCCCGGGTCGCGCTGCAGCTTCGCGATGCCGAAGTCGAGCACCTTCACCGACACGGTGTCGCCGTCCTCGTCGACGAGGAAGACGTTGTCGGGCTTGAGGTCGCGGTGCACCACGCCGGAGCGGTGCGCGGCGCCCAGCGCCAGCGCGATCTCGCGCGTGATGGTCAGCGCCTGGACGACCGGTAGCATGCCCCCACCCGCCACCAGCGCCGCCAGGCTGCGTCCCTTGAGCCGCTCCATCACGAAGTAGGAACGCCCGTCGGGCAGCTCGCCGAAGTCGAACACCTGCACGATGTTGCGGTGGCCCGCGCGCGCCGCGGCCCGCGCCTCGTCCTCGAAGCGCCGCACTTGCTTGGCGTCGGAGGCGAGATCCAGATGAAGGACCTTCAAAGCCACGGCCTGGCCGATGCGCGAGTGCTCCGCCAGGTACACGGCACCCATGCCACCCGAGCCCAGGTAGTCGAGGACGCGATAGTTTCCGACGACCTGCCCAACCAGGTCACCGGGTTCTTTGGCTGCCGCCGGCGGGGCCTTATGCGAGTCGGAGGCGTCGTGCGGCATTGCGGAGCGAAGTCCCTTCCTGCGCCGGTCCGTAGGTGCATCAAGGATGGCGCAACCCGGCGGGCAATGCAATCAACGGACCAACCGCGTTGTGCGTCGCGGTGCGTCGTGGGAACATCGCCGGCCGCATGTCGCGCGACAAGAGGCGTTCCCGCGAGGAAGTGCCGCCGCTGCGCCCGACCTCCGTGCTGCGCGAGCCGGCGTCGCGCCTGGAGGACGTCGCCGTCCTCGTCGCTCACGTGGCGGGCGGCACCGCCGTCGCGCGCCTGGCCCCGGGCGAATCGGTCGTCGTGGGGCGCGACCCCGCCGCCGCCGGGCTCGTCCTCAACGACGACTCTGTGTCGCGCGCACACGCCGAGCTGACGCTCCGTGACGACGTGTTGCTGGTGCGCGATCTTGGCAGCCGCAACGGCACGCGCGTCGCCGGGCGCGCGGTCGGTGACTGGGAGGTCGTGCCGCCAGGCGAGCCCGTGGAGGCGGGGGCCGTCCTCATCTTCGCCGCCCTGCCGCGTGGTCGTTCCCAGGAGCTGCGGCTGTACGCCGCGGGCGCCTTCGAGGCGCGGATGGCCGAGGAGGTCGCACGGGCGCGGGCCACGCGGCGCGCGTTCGCCGTGGCGGTCCTGCGCCTGCCGCGCGAGCGGCTGACGGCTGCGCTCGGCGCCGTCCTCGGCGCGGCGCGTCGGATGGACGCTCTGATGGTATACGGTCCCGGCGAGGTGGCAGTGTTGCTCGTGGAAGCCGACGCCGACGCGGCGCTCGCTCTGGCGGCGGCGCTGGTGGAGCGCGTGCGCCCCGCGGCGCCGGGGGCCCGCGCCGGCGTGGCCGCCTTCCCCGTCGACGGCACCTCGCCGGAGGAGCTGCTGGCCGCCGCCGAATCCGCCGTGCCCGACGAGGCGCGCTCGCCTGCGGCGGTGGGGCGTCCCGACGGGTCGCAGGTGCTCGACGAGTCGGAGCCGGTCGTGGCCAGCGAGGCCATGCGTCACGTCCTCGACCTGGCGCACCGTGTGGCCCGCACGGACCTGCCGGTGCTGGTGCTGGGCGAGACCGGCGTGGGAAAGGAGGTGGTGGCGCGCGCCATCCACCGCCACGGCGACCGGCGCGGCGGGCCGTTCGTCCACGTGAACTGCGCCGCCCTTCCAGAGCAGCTGCTCGAGTCGGAGCTCTTCGGTCACGCGCGCGGCGCCTTCACCGACGCGGTGCGCGAGCGGCGCGGCGTGTTCGAGCACGCGGGCGGCGGCACCATTTTCCTCGACGAGATCGGCGACGCCTCCACGGGCGCGCAGGTGCGGCTGCTGCACGTGCTGGAGAGCAAGAAGGTCGTGCCGGTCGGCACCACCGAGGAGCGGCCGGTGGACGTGCGCGTGATCGCCGCCACGAACCGCGACCTCTTCCGCGACGCGCCCGCCGGCGCCTTCCGCGCGGATCTTCTATACCGGCTGCAAGGGTTCACCATCCCGGTGCCGCCGTTGCGCCACCGCGTCGCCGACATCGAGCCGCTGGCGCAGCTGTTCATGGAGCGCATGGCGCGGCGCGAGGGCGTGGCGCCGCGGGGCCTCGGAGCCGGAGCGCTGGCGGCGATGCGCAGCTACAGCTGGCCGGGCAACGTGCGCGAGCTGCGGCACCTGGTGGAGCGCGCCATGGTGCTGTGCGACGGCGCGCAGATCCTGCCCGAGCACCTGCCGGAGGTCGTGCGCGCCGCGCGCGACGGCGGACGGGCGCACCCCGGTCCCGGGACGAGCGCGGCGACGGACGCCGGGTCGAGCGGCGCGACGGGCGCCGGGACGAACGCCGGGACGGGCGGCGGCCTCGCCGCGGCGGAGCCACGCGCCTCCACCATGCGCACGGCCCTGTCGGAGATCGAGCGTGCCGAGATCCTGCGAGCACTCGACGAAGCGGGCGGCAACCGCACGCGCGCGGCGGCACGGCTCGGCATCTCGCGGCGGACGCTCTACGAGAAGATGGACAAGCATGGCATCGGACGCGGATAGGTCGTATCCTGGAGCGGCTGCCGAGGAGACGACGGACATGACGCAACGGGAGCGCCAGAGCCGGTTGGCCGCGGCGGGAGCTGTGCTCGCCGCATTGCTCGTGGGGCTCGCGGCCGCACCGGCCGGGGCCGCCTCCGCCGAGGCCGTCGCGAAGGCCAAGGCGAAGGAGCTCTACAAGGCGGGCGAGAAGTACTACCTGCTCGCCGAGTACGACAAGGCGGCGGAGATGTACCGCGCCGGTTACGAGGTCTTGCCGGATCCCGTGTTCCTTTTCAACATCGCGCAGAGCTACCGGCTGGGCGGCAAGGCCGACCTGGCGCTGCGCTTCTACAAGAACTACTTGCTGGCCGCGCCCAAGGCGGCGAACGTGGCGGAGGTGCAGCGCCTGATCGACGAGCTGGAGGGCGTCGTGGCCGCGTCGAGCAAGGCCGTCAGCGCCCCGCCGCGCGCGACCATTCCCTCCGACGCCGACAAGGACGGCGGCACCGCGGCACCCGTGCCGCCGCCGTCGGCGGCGGCCGGCCCGGCGGGCGCGAGCGGCGGTACCGCCACGGGCACCGACGCGGCCAAGCGCACCACGGGCGCCGAACCTCCTCGCGCCGCCGGCGCGGCGTCGAAGGCGGACCCCGGTTCGCCGCCGCCGGCCGCTGCGTCGGGGGCGTCCGCGTCGGGCGCGCCCGCCTCCACCGGGCCCGTGGCCGGCGGCGCTCTGGGGGGCAGGCCCGACCCGGCATTTTCGCCGACGCCGCCTTCGGGTCGCGGAACTACGTCCCTGGGCGCCGCGCTCGGCTGGGCCGCGGCCGCGGTCGCGGTCGTGGGCGGCGGCACCGCCCTGGCGTTCTTCCTGCTGCGCGAGTAGCGCCCCACGCGCTCAGCACGCTTCTGACGTACAATGTAGCGTCATCGAAGTCTTGTCGCCGTCTGCGCGTGGGAAGCGCGCGGAGAGGAGCGGCTCGCCCGCCGGCGGGCGCAGGGGGCGGGCGCGCCCCTATTAATAGGAGGGCACGGCGCTTGCTCTGTCTTCGTTCCGTGAGGCATTACCCGTTCGCCGGACTGGCCCGCCCCGACGAGACTGTGCGGGGGTCCGCACACTCGATCCGGCCGCACTGTGCGCATTGGCGC
>DASYRF010000148.1:0-28483 GCA_036004705.1 Myxococcota bacterium | reverse complement strand
ACGGTCCCAAGGCTCCGGCGGCGGGGCGCGCGGCGGAGCCCGCGTGAACGGCGACCGGCGTCGCCCGCCTGAGCGCAGGGAGATCTAGGGACGAGTCCTATTGCAGGGCGACGAATCCTTGCGTGAAAAGCCCGGTGGATGAGTCCGGCGACAGGACGGCGTCCACGCCGAGCATGGCCGCGCCGGCGAGCGTGTTCACGCGCAGGCGGCCGGCGGCGCCGCCGCCTCCGCCGCCGTTCAGCAGAGCCGTGCCGCCGGCGCTTCCAGCGGCGGCCGCGCCCGCCGAGCCGTCGCCGCCGTCGCCGTCCGTTCCGGCGGCCCCGCCGCTACCCGGGGCGGACGTCGCGTCGCCGTGGCCGTTGTCGCCCGGGGCGAGGGCGGCGCCGCCACAGCCACCCCCGCCGTTGGCGGCCAGCGCGCCGCCGATCGAAACGACCGGTGCCTCCAGCAGGATCGCCCCGCCGCTCCCGCCGCCGCCTCCGCTCGACCAGGGGTCTGCGCCGGCCATGGCCCCGGCGCCGCTGCCTCCGCCGCCCGCATTCACTTCGCCGCCCACCTCCACGGTGATGGACACCAGCGAGACCAGCTGCAGCGCGCCGCCGCCCCCGCCGCCTGGTGCGCCGTCGCCTCCGGTCGCTCCCTCGTCGGCGCCCGCCGCACCGCCGCCGCCGCCCGCGCCTCCGTTCAACGGCACGAGCGCCGCGCCGCCGTAGGGGACGCCGCCCGCGGCGCCCGGCAGCGCGTTGTTCGTGGTGCCGCCGCCGGGCGCGCCGTCGCCGCCGTACGCGCCGCCGCCGCCGCCGGCGTCGTCGGAGACGCCGCTGCCCGACGCGCCGCCGGCCGCGCCGCCGCACCCTGCCCCGGCCCCTCCGTCCGGCGCCGCCGCCGTGCCCCCGGTGCCTCCCAGCCCGCCGCCTGGCCCGGGCTGCTGCCAGAAGGCCGCGGCGTAGAGCATTCCCGCCGGCTCCACGCGGAGCTCGGTCCGCGCCACCACGGCCGCCGCGTTCGCGCCGATGAACGCGACCGGCCGGCCCGCCGGGGCGGTGAACCCGGCGAAAGACCAGACGCCGATATTCGCGGCGCACGCATCGTCCTGCGCCACAACGCGGAAGTCGCTGCCGGCGACGATACCCACGCCGGCGGCGCGGTACTCGCCCAGCTCCACGAACGTGGTGCCGTCCACAGTCGTGATGCGGCCAGAGTCCGTGTA
Source organism: Myxococcota bacterium (assembly GCA_036004705.1). Classification (GTDB taxonomy): domain Bacteria; phylum Myxococcota_A; class Polyangia; order DASYRF01; family DASYRF01; genus DASYRF01. The sequence continues at coordinate 27,273 of DASYRF010000148.1, read as the reverse complement.
GAACACCAGGACCGTCCCAGGCGCACTGCCCTGCGAGGGGAAATCGTCGGTCACGGCCGGGTCGGCGGCGCGGTCGGCGGGCACGCCGTTGCTCGGTACGAGCGCGAGGCAGGCGCACGTGCCGGCGGCGCATCCCACCGAGCAGCTCACTGGGCAGCAGCTCGGTCCGCCGCCGTCGCTGCCGTTGCCACCATCGCCGCCGCCCCCGCCGCCCGAGTCCGTCGCCGGGCCGGCCGCGTCCCGCGGGACCAGCGCCGACCTCAAACTGCAAGCCGACCCCAGCAGCAGCGCAGCGAGCGAAGCGGCCGCGGCGCGGGCACCGGCCACGAAAGCGGCGCACCCGGGGGCGCGAGGAGGCACCGCCCCATTGTACTCGGGACTGCGTCAGAAAGGAGACGACGGGGCGGACGGCTTGGGCGGAACGGCCGTGACCGGCCCCGTCGGCGACTCGCCTTCGACCGGCGGCGGCACGAGCGCGCTCGGGTTGATGCTGATGGCGTCGTCCTTCTCCGCCTCGGCGCGCAGCTTGTCCGACGCCGCTTCCAGCGTCGTACGCGTCCGCTCCTCCGCGTAGGCCGCCACGATCTTCAGGCGGTCCGTCGCCCACGTCGCGCCGGCGGGGTCGGTGCGCTCCTTGAGGCGGACGACGAAGTACGCGCCGTCGAGGTAATACACCTTCGACGCCAGCGGCGCCGCCGTGGTGAGCTTGAACGCCTCGGCCAGCAGCTCCTTGGACTCGCCGATTTTCTTGATGTAGGTCGACGTCGGCGAGAACGCCCCCGTCTCCTCCGCCGTGAGCTTCACGGGCACCGGCGGCCGCGGCTCGCCCGCCGGCAAGGTCGCGGGCGGTGCCGGCGCGCTCTCAGGCGGCGGCAGCAGCCCCGCCAGGTCCGTCGCGCCCAGCTTCAGCGCCCCGTACAGCTCCTCGGACTTCGCCTTGGCGTCGGCGTTCCCGCGCTCCTCGCGCAGCATCTTCTCGGCGATGTCGCGCTTCACGGTGTCGAAAGGCGTGGTCTTCGCCTCTCGCACTTCCTCCACTTTGATGATGTGGTAGCCGAACTTCGTCTCGACCACCGCGCTCACTTCGCCGGGCTTCAACGCGAACGCCGCCGTGGCGAACTCCGGAACCATGGTCTTGTAGTCGAAGAAGTCGAGGTCGCCGCCCTTCACCTTCGTGCCCACGTCGTCGCTCTCGGCGGTCGCCAGCGTCGCGAAGTCCTCGCCCGCCTTCACCCGCGCGAGCAGCGCTTCGATCTCCGCCTTGCGCGACGCCTTCACGTCCTCCGGCGCGGTCGGGTCGACCTTCTTGAGGATGTGGCGCGCGCGCACCTTCTTCGGCTCGCTGTACATGAGCGGCGCGTCCCTGTCGTAGCGCGCCTTCACGTCCGCCTCGCGCGTCGCCAACATCGTGTCGACGTCGGCGCCCGTGAGCGGCACCGCCCCCTGGTAGGCGGCCTCGGACAGCTTCACGAACTCCAGATTCGCCGTCGTGCCCTTCACCTTCCAGTCGAAGTAAGCCTCCTCGTCGCTTGCCTTCACGGTCGCCGCGACGACGTCGCGCAGCCGCGCCGCCAGCAGCTCACTGCGCAGCCGCACGCGGTACGCCTTCACCGACGTGTGCAGCGCGTGGTTGACGAAGTCCTTGAAGTGCTGCTCGTCGAACTTACCCGTCTTGGTGTCGTAGTGGCTCGGGTCGCGCAGGATCGTGAGGTCGATCTCGTCGTCGCCCACCGTGAGGCCGAGGCGCTCGGCCTCCGCCGCCCACAGCTCGCGGTTGATGAGCTCGTCGAGCGCCTCGGTCCGGATGCGCACGTCGTCGATCTTCAGCACCTTCATGCCTTCGGGGCCGTAGTACGTGTTGTAGCGGGCCGCGCGATTGTTGTAGGCGGTGCTGAACTCGCTCCAGGAGATGATGCGTCCGCGCACTTCCGCGGCGGTCACCTCGCCTTGGCCGATGTCGCCGAAGCCCTTCGACCCTGGTCCGAACTGCAGGGCGAAGACCACGACAATCATCGCGACGAAGACGTAAACGACGATAGAGCCAGAGTTTTCGCGTAGATAGCCGAGCATGGGCCCTCGTGAGTGGCCCCGCGCCGCCCGCACCGGGCGCTCGGGGACGCGGGAGCCTAGTCGTCCTCCGCCCGCCCGTCAACCGCGCGCGACGGATTCGCTTGAAAAATAGGCGGATCCAGTGCTATTGCGCGCGACTGTCACGGCGCGTCACAAGGGGTTCAGTCCATGTTCGACTGGGTGTACGGCCTCTTCTCGCAAGATCTCGCCATCGACCTCGGCACGGCCAACACGCTCGTCTACATCAAGGGCAAGGGCATCGTCGCGTCCGAGCCCAGCGTCGTGGCCGTACAGAAGGACTCGCGCGGCGTGCGCCGCGTGCTGGCGGTCGGGCGCGAAGCGAAGGAGATGCTCGGCCGCACGCCCGGCAACATCGTCGCGATCCGGCCCATGAAGGACGGCGTCATCGCCGACTTCGAGATCACAGAGGCGATGCTGCGCTACTTCATCACCAAGGCGCACAACCGCAAGACGCTGGTGAAGCCGCGCATGATCGTGGCGGTGCCGTTCGGCATCACCGAGGTGGAAAAGCGCGCCGTGAAGGAGAGCGCGGAGAACGCCGGCGCGCGCGAGGTGTACTTGATCGAGGAGCCGATGGCGGCGGCCATCGGCGCCGGGCTCCCCATCACCGAGCCGTCCGGGAACATGATCGTCGACATCGGCGGTGGCACCACCGAGGTCGCCGTGATCTCGCTGAGCGGCATCGTCTATTCGAAGTCGGTGCGCGTCGGTGGCGACAAGATGGACGAGGCGATCATCCAGCACATGAAGCGCAAGTACAACTTGCTGGTGGGCGAGCGCATGGCCGAGCACATCAAGTGCACCATCGGAAGCGCCTATCCACGGCCGGAGCGGCTGGTGATGGAGGTGAAGGGGCGCGATCTGGTGGCGGGGCTGCCGCGCACCCTCGAGGTCTGTGACGACGAGATCCGCGAGGCGCTGAGCGAGCCCATCGGCGCCATCGTGGAGGCGGTGCGCATCGCCTTGGAGCGCACGCCGCCGGAGCTGTCGGCGGACATCGTGGACAAGGGCATCGTGCTGGCGGGGGGCGGTGCCTTGCTGCGCGGGCTGGACGACCTGCTGCGTGAAGAGACGGGGCTGCCGGTGATGGTGGCCGAGGACGCGCTCTCGTGCGTAGTGCTCGGGAGTGGCAAGGCGCTGGACGAGCTGACGCTGCTGCGCGAGGTGGCGCTGTCCGCCTAGCGGACGCGCGCGCGCGCCGCCGCGACGACGACAACGACCGTAGACCGAGACGACGGACGAAGACGAGGCATGGAGACGCTCGCCCGCTACCGCGACCGGATCGCCTTTGCGCTGCTGCTGGCGGCGTCGCTGGCGCTGCTGTGGGCGGACGCGCGGCGGGGCGCGCCGTCGTGGATGGACCGCGCCGCCATGGTGGTGGTCGGGCCGCTCGCGCGCGCCGGCGTCGCCGTGCGCGACGGTGCCGGGTCGCTGTGGGGCTCGTACGTGGCGCTGCGCGGCGCGCACGAGGAGGCCAAGGAGCTGCGCGCGCGCGTCGACGTGCTGGAAGCGGAGCGCATCAAGCTGAAGCTGGCGGCGGAAGAGGCGGACCGCTTGCGCGCGCTGCTGGGCCTGCGCGAGCACGTCGGGCTGGACGTCGTGCCGGCGCGCGTCGTCGGGCGCGAGCGCAACGGCGCCTGGCACGTGCTCAAGATTTCCATCGCCGCCGGCGAGGCCGAGGGCGTGGAGCCGGGCATGCCGGTAGTGACGCCCGACGGGGTCGCCGGAACGATCGCCGCGGTGTACGGCAGCACCGCCGACGTGTTGCTCTTGACCGATCCGGACAGCGCGCTGGACGTGCTGGTGGGCAAGGGCCGCGCCGGCGGGACGCTGCGCGGCGCGGGGATCGAGGGCGAGTACCTGGCGGTGGTCGACTACGTCAGCCGCGCCGAGCCCATCACGGCAGGCGACCTCGTGGTGACGAGCGGGCTCGCGGGCATCCTCCCCAAGGGACTGGCGGTGGGGAAGGTCGTGCGTGCCGAGGCGCCGCCCGACAAGCTCTTCTATCAAGTCACGGTGGCGCCGGCGGTGGACATCGCCACGGTGGAAGAAGTGCTGGTAGTGAAGACCGCGCCCTCCGATCGCGCGCTGGCCGAAGCGGTGCGCTCCGCCGGAGGCGGTCCGGCGCCCAAGGCGCCGACGCGCGTGTTGAAGTGATGGACGTCGTCGCGCTCACGTTGCTGGGGATGGTGCTGCTCACGGTCGAGCACGCGCTTCCGCCGGTCTTCGGGACGGCGCCGAACCTGGTGGTGCCGCTGGTGCTGGTGTTGGCGTGGCGGCGGCCGACGTTGGCCGGCGCGCTGGCGGCGTTCGTCCTTGGGTACCTCGGCGACCTGTATGCCGGAGCGCCGCCGGGGGCGGGAGCCTTCGCGCTGGTCGCGGTGTTCGTGGCGGCGCGTCCGGTCTTGGCGCAGATGGAGTACCGCGGGCTCTGGCGCCCTGCGCTGCTGGGGGCGTTCGCGGCGGCGGCGGCGGTGGGACTGGCGGGCGCGGCCCGCTGGGCGCTGGCGGGCGGCTCGATGGTTGGGGCGCTCTACGTGCTCGCGCCGCGCGCCGCCCTCACCGCGGTCTGCGCGCCGCTGGTGGCCTGGCTGGCGCTGCGCCTGCAGACGTCGCTCGGCCCGGCGGCGGCGCGCCGCGACCGTCCCGGCGCCGCGCTTCCCGGCGCCCGCCGTCGCGCCGGTCTCGACCTCCCGCTCCGGTAGACTAGCGCCGAGGGCGGCGCGCCCGTCGCGCGGCGGCGGGCGGCGGTGGCGCACCTGCCGGCGAGGCCCCGGGGCGCGCTGGCAGCGACGCCACCAGCTTCTTGGGAGCCACGGCCCGATAGCTTTCGTCGATCCAATCGCGCAGGAGCGCCAGCGGCGGTTCTTCGTGCGCGCTGAAATGCGCGCTGACCCAACCTGCCTTCCCCAGCCCGTACCCGGTGGGCTTCGCGAACGGCAGCAGCAGCGCCGCCCCGTTCGACTGCGGCAGCTTCGTGGAGATGCCGAACCCGTCGTCGCCGGCGCCCAGGAAGACGAAGACCTTCTTCTTCACCTTGATCACGCGATCGCCCCAGGGAAAGTCCTCGTGCGCCTCGGGGTACGCCAAAGCGATCTCGCGCAGAGCCGCCTCCGCCCGTTTCGCTGCGCTCGTCTTCGCCATCCCTCCTCCGTGCGGCCGCGCCGCGGGAGAATGCGACCGGCCCGCATGATACGACAGTCGCGCGGCCAACGCTCCGCGACGCGGCGCGCGCCGCCCGGGCGCGGTCCCGCCAGCCGAACCCGACGTTCACATTGCCTCCGAACGGCCCGCCGTCGGTGCGCCGGCTCGGGGTCACATTGACGGTGCGGCGCGGAGCGTGTTACCGGCTGAGCCGCGGTAAACCCGCGTCTTTCATGCTGTACGGACGGCGAACCGACGAGGATCGGCGGAGTCGCACTCGGGGACGGGTGCTGGGCGTGGCGGCCGCCGCCGTGTTTGCGGGCCTGCTGGCGCGGATGTACCAGCTGCAGATCGTCGACGGGGCGGCGTTCGCTGCGCGCGCCGACCGGAACTTCGTCCGCGACTACGTCGTGCCTGCGTACCGCGGGCCGATCCTGGACGTCACGGGGACTGTGCTGGCGGCGAACCGGTCCTCCTTCAACGTGTACGTCACGCCGCATTTCTTCCTCGATCCGCAGCGTGAGCTCGATCTGATGAAGGAGCTCTTGCACCTGAGCGACTTCCGCGTGGCGGCCATCGTCGAGGAGCTCGCCCGGCCGAGCCGTTTCCCCCGACTGGAGCCGTTCCTGGCGGTGGAGGACGTTCGCCGCGACGAAGTGGCGCTGCTGGAATCGGCGCGCTGGCTTCTGCCCGGCGTGCACGTCGCCGCGGTTCCGCACCGCGAGTACCCGCTGGGAAACCGCGCCGCGCACCTCATCGGCTATCTCAACGAAGTGTCGGACGCAGAGCTGGCGCGCGACGCCAGCTACCGGCCGGGCGACGTCGTCGGCCGGCACGGCATCGAGCGTGCCTGGGAGATGGCGCTGCGCGGCCTCGACGGGCGCGAGTCGCTGGTGCGCGACGCCCGAGGGTTCGTCGTCGACGACCCGGCGCGCCTGCGACGCGCGAGCCTGCCGCCGCCGCTGGAGCCCGTGCCGGGCGCCGCCGTGGTGCTGACGATCGACGCCGACCTCCAGGCCGTGATGGAGGCGGCGTTCGACGCCTACCCGAGCGGCGCGGCGGTGATCGTCGAGGCGAAGACAGGCCGCGTGCGCGGTCTCTACTCTAAGCCGAGCTACGACCTGAACCTCATGGGCGGCGGGCTCAGTCTCGCCGACAAGGCGGTGCTCGACAGCGACCCCTACTTCCCGCAGATCGACCGCACCGTTTATCAGCGCCTGCCGCCCGGTTCCACCTTCAAGGTGGTGACGGCGCTGGCCGCCCTCGAAGAGGGCGTCATCAACCCGTCCGACGAGATCTTCTGCCCCGGCTACTACAAGCTGGGCGATCACGTCTTCCGCTGCCACCTTCGAAGCGGCCACGGGCTGATGAACCTGCGCCGCGCCATCGTGGCCTCGTGCGACACGTACTTCTGGCACGTCAGCGAGATGCTCGGCATCGACACTATCGCCCGTTATGCACGCGACATGGGCCTGGGCGAAGTCACCGGCGTCGGCCTGAACGACGAGGTGCCGGGCATCATGCCCGACAAGGCCTGGTACGACCGTTTCAGCCCCGACGGCTTCCGGCCAGGCCATACCGCCAACGTCGCGGTGGGGCAGGGGTCGGTCACCGTGACGCCGCTGCAGATGGCGCTTTTGTACGCGGCCATCGCCAACGGCGGCAAGCTCATGCGGCCGTCCGTGGTCGACCGGCTCGTCGACCCGGGCGGCGCCACCATCGAGCGGTTCGAGCCGACGGTGCGGCGGACGCTGGCGGTCGACCCGGAAAACTTGAAGATCGTCGGCGAGGCGCTGTGGGGCGTGACGCATTCGCCGGGTGGGACGGCGGTGGGGGCGGCGATGCGCTTTCCCAAGCTGAAGGTCGCGGGCAAGACCGGCACGGCGCAAGTCATCACGACGAGCTTCGGCCCAGGGATGGGCGCCGGGCGCGTGCGCGTGAAGCGCGGGCGCGCCGAGGAGTCGCACGCATGGTTCGTCGCTTACGCCCCGTACGACGACCCGCAAGTGGCCATCGCGGTCGTGGTGGAGCATGGCGGCGGCGGGGGCGCGGCGGCCGCGCCCGTGGCGATGAAGATCCTCGACGGCTATTTTCGCCTGGATGCCCTGCGCGGCGCGGGCGACGTGCGCTTCCCGCTGCCGGTGCCGGAGAAGCCGTTGCGCTACAAGATCGCGCACGATGCTTGGGCGGGCCCGAGCGCTTTCGGCGGCACGGGCGTGGGGGCGGCGGCGCTGCTCGGCGCGGGCGGCGCAGCGGCGGGCGCGGAGGAGGGCGGCGCCGGCGGGGCGGAGACGGGGGCGGGCGCGGAGGCGCGCACCGGCGCCGCCGCGGGCAGCGGTGCTCCGGGGACGGCGGGCTCGGGCGATGCCGGGGCGGCCGGCGGCGGCACGCCGGGAGAAGGTGGGCGCGGCGGCGCCGCGACGGCGCCGCCTGACGCGGGCGTGGTCGACGAGTCGGCCAAGAAGCTGCCGGGAGTGCCGTTGTGGTGACGTCCGGCGTCACGGGCGTCGGCCCGCTGGCCGGGACCGGCGGGCGTGTGGCGCCGCGCCTCGAGGGGGCGACGCGCGCGCGTGGCGTGACGACGCTGCGTCCCGACTTCGTGCTCGGCGGAATCTTCTTGGCGCTGGCGGGCCTCGGGCTCGCGAATCTCTACAGCGCGACGCGGTTATCCGACCCGGGAATGTTCGATTCCCAGCTCGCTTGGTTCGGCGCCGGGCTCGTCGTCTTCGTCGTCACGGCGCTGGTCGATCACGCGGTGTTCGAGCGCATCGCCTACGGGGCCTGGGCGGCGGTGCTGCTCCTGCTGGCGGTGACGCTGGCCGCCGGTACCGAGCTGAACGGCGCGCGCCGCTGGTTGAATCTGGGCGTGGTGATGCTTCAGCCGAGCGAGCTGGGGAAGCTGGCGCTCGTGCTGGTGTTGGCTCGTTACGCGCACGAGCGCAAGGGGGCCGACCGTTGGAGCCTCGGCGACGTGGCGCGTGTGTCCGTTCTGGTGCTGCCGGCGTGCGCGCTCATCTTGCTGGAGCCGAACCTCGGCCACACCGTGATGATGCTCGCGGTCACGGTGACGATGGTGCTGTTCGCCGGAGTGGAGCTGCGCGCGCTCGCAGTAGTGCTGATGGTGGTCGTGCCGGCGGTGCCGCTGCTGTGGGCGGCGGGGGCCATCCAGCCCTACCAGATTGGACGTGTGGCCTCGTACGTGGGGCTGAAGGATCCGGCAGCGCTGCGCGCCGCCTTCCAGGCCGTGGCAGGGCTGGCGGGCGCGATAGGCGCGCTGGTGATGACTTTCCGGCTGGAGCGGCCACAGCGGCTGATGCGCCTGCTGATGGTGGGGGTCGCCGCGGCCTCGCTCTTCGCCATGGGGCGCGGCGCGGCGGACGTCGGCCGATCGATGGGCTGGTGGAAAGCACCCTTGGCCGCCACGATCGCTGCGGGAGGGCCCGGCCGCGGCGGCGGCGTTGGCGCCGGCGCGGGCGTTGGCGCTGGCGCGGGTGGCGGAGCCGTGGCGGACGACGATGCGGATACGGATACGGTCACGGGAGCGGACGTGGCCACCGTTGCCGTTCCAGCCGCCGACGTCGCTGCCGTGTCCGGTGTAGCGCCGGCTGGCGGCGCTGGCGAGAAATCGCTGGCGCGCACCGGCGGCTACCAGGCGTTGCAGTCGAAGATCGCCATCGGCTCCGGCGGGCTCACCGGCAAGGGATTCCTGGCGGCGACGCAGAGCGCCTTCGGTTTCCTGCCGTACCATCAGACGGACTTCGTGTTCGCGCACCTTGCCGAGGAGCACGGCTTCGTCGGCACGGCGCTGGTCTTGGGGCTTTTCCTGGGGCTGGTGCTCTGGTCGCTGCACATCGCTGCGCGCGCGCGCGACCGCTTCGGGCGATTCGCGGCAGTGGGCATCGGCGCCATCCTCTTCTGGCACGTGCTGGTGAACGTCGGCATGGTGAGCGGCCTCTTGCCCGTGGTCGGGGTCACGCTCCCGCTTTTCAGCAAGGGCGGTTCGTCGGCGCTGACGGTGTTTCTGTGCACGGGCCTGCTGATGAACGTGTCGATGAGGCGCGCGTGACGGCGACCGTCACGACGAGGCGCGCGTGACGGCGTCGCCGGCGGCGGCGGCGCTGTTCAATCCGGCGCTGTGCGTCGCGGGGCTGGAGGCGGGCGACGCCGAGGCCGTCATTCGTGCGCTGGGCGAGCGCCTGACCGCGGCGGGGCTGGTGCGCCCCGGCTTCGTCGAGGCGGTGCTGGCGCGCGAGCACGTCTCGCCCACCGGCGTTCCCTTTGCCGGGCGCAAGGCGGCGCTTCCGCACGCCGATCCCGAGCACGTCGTCTCGCGCGGCGCCGCCGTGGCGACGCTGCGCCGCCCGGTCGAATTTCGCGCCATGGGCGATCCCGCGACGGTGCTGGCGGTGGACGTCGTCGTCCTGCTGGCGCTGCCGGACGTCGAAAGCGCCCAGGTCGCGCTGGTGGGACTGGTCGAGCGCTTGCAGCGCACGGAGTTCGTCGACGCGCTGTGTGCGGCCGCCGATGCGCACTCGCTGTACCGACTGATGACAGGAGAAGAACGCCCATGAGCGCCATTGCCGCGGCGGTCGACTACGTCCTCAAGCTCGGGCCCTCGGTGATGATGCCCATCATCATCACGCTCTTCGGGCTCCTGTTGCGCCAGGGACTCGTCAAGAGCTTTCGCGCCGGGCTCATCACCGGGGTCGGCTTCGTCGGCATCGGCCTCGCCGTCGGCCTGCTCGTCGATCAGGTCGGTCCGCAGGCCATGGCCTTCTCCCGCGCACTGCACCTCAAGCTCGACGTGCTCGACGTCGGCTGGCCCGTCGGTGCGGCCGCCAGCTTTGCCTCGCCCATCGCGCTCGTGCTCATCCCCGCGATCCTGGCGCTGAACGTCGCCATGCTTTTCTTGCGCGCCACGCGCACCATGGACGTCGACCTCTGGAACTACTGGCACTTCATCTACACCGGCGCGCTCGTGCAGCAGATGTACAAGATGCAGGGGCGTTCGGAGGGCGTGGCGCTCGCCGCCGGCGTGGGGGCCGCGTGCGTGACGGCGATCATCATCTTCAAGCTCGCCGACTGGACCGCTCCCGCCGTGGAGAAGCACTTCGGGCTCAAGGGCATCTCGCTTCCGCACACCGAGACAGTGAACTGGGCGCCGTTCATGTATGCGCTCGAGCGCGTCGAGTCGCGCATCCCCGGGTTCAACAAGCTGCACCTCGACCCCGCCAAGATCCGGGCGCGCGCCGGAATACTCGGTGAGCCGGTCGTGATGGGCGCGCTCCTGGGGCTCGTGCTCGGCGGCTTCGGCGGATGGCCGCTGCTGGCGACCGGCGGGCCCGGCGCCGCGGGCGCGTTCGTGAAGAACGCCCTGACGCTGGCGGTGGCCATGGCGGCGGTGCTGGTCATCTTGCCGCGCATGGTGGCCATCCTCATGGAGGGGCTCATCCCGGTCGCGGAAGGCGCGCGCGAGTTCATCCAGAAACGCTTCCCCGGCAAGAACGTCTACATCGGCCTCGACGCGGCCGTGGTCATCGCCCATCCGGCGGGCATGGCGGTGGCGCTGCTCCTGGTGCCCATCTCGCTCGCTCTTGCGGTGGCCCTGCCCGGGAACCGCATGCTCCCGTTCGCCGACCTGGCGGTGCTGGCGTTCTACATCATCTGGGCGGTGGCCTGCAGCCGCGGCAACCTCGTCCGCGGGCTCCTCAACGGGGTCATCGTGATGGTCTGCATCCTCTACATCGGCAGCGACCTCGCCGGGCTGACGACGGCGCTGGCGCGCAATGCGGGCTTCATTCCCAAAGCAGCCGCAGGGCTGACCGGCTACGCGGAGTGGTCGGGCATCGCCGTGGGGAGCCACGTGGTACCGTGGATGCTGCTGCGGCTGCTGGACTTCGGGTCGCGGCAATTCTGGATCGCGCTTGGCGTCGCGGTGCTGTTCGGCGCGTGCTGGTGGTGGGTGCGCGACGACATCCGCCGGCAGTTCCCCGACGCGGCGGCCTCGGCGCCGCCTGCCGGCGGGGCCGGCGCGGCAGTGGCCGCGGGAACGGGGACCGAGGACCATGCAGCGAAGACGCCTGCGCTCTAGCGCGGCCCTGCACGCGCGGCCGCTCGACCGCCTGGTGCGGACGGCACGGCGGTTCGTGTCGCGCGTGACGGTGCGCCATGGCGCGAAGTCCGCCGACGGCAAGGCCGTGGTCGCGCTGTTGCTTCTGGCGGTGCCGGCGGGGGCGGACGTCGAGGTGGAGGTCGACGGCCCCGACGAGGCCGCGTGCCTGGAGGCGCTGGCGGCCGTGATCCTCGGCGAGGCTGGGGCCGCGGCGGAGGCGGGAGCGAGCGGGGCCGCGGCGGCGGAGGAGGGACCGGCGGAGGCGGTCGGGCAGCTCCGTCGCCGGCGGCGGCGCGCGGCAGGGCCGGCAGCCGGCACGCTCGACGTGTCGGCGGAGCGGGCGCGGCTGCAGGCGGCGTTCACCGCGGCACGGCGCGCCACGGACGAGCTGGTCGGGCTCGACGAGCTGTTCGCCGACGTGTTTCGCGCGCAGCGGATGATGCTGGACGATCCCGTCTTGCAGGCGGAGCTGCTGGCGCGGCTGCAGGCGCAACAGGACGCCGACTCGGCCGTGGAACAAGCCTTCGCCGAGCTCGGCGCGGGGTTCGATGCGATGGAGGCGGCCTTCGCCGCGCAGCGCGCCTCCGACGTGACGGACGTGGGCGAGAGGCTGCGCGACGCGCTGGCCCTGGCGGAGGCGCTGCCCGTGCCGGACGACGACGCCGTCGCCGCCGCCGGGGCAGCCGGTGCGACGGGCCGCAGCGAGCCGCCGGTCGTGTGGGTCGTCGAAGAGGCGACGCCGTCCTTCATCGCCACGGTCGACCGCGCGCGCGTCGCCGCCGTGGTCTCGCACAAGGGCGGGCACACCTCGCACGCCGCCATCATCGCGCGGGCCCGCGCTCTCCCGCTCTTCTTCTTGCCGGAGAGCGCGCTCGGGCACGTCCGAGACGGCGACGTCGTGCGTGTCGGCGCCGACGGGCGCGTGCTGGTCTTGCCGGCCGGCGAGTCGTGGGTACCGGCGTCCGCCGCGGCGCCGTTTGCCGCGCTGGTGGCGGACGGTGCGCCCACCGCCGCCCCGGCGCCGCAGGTCGTGTCGGGCGCCCGGGCGGTGCGTGCGGCGGCCGTCCCCGCGCCGGTGCTCACGCGCGACGGCACCGCCGTGCCGCTGCGGGCGAACCTGGGCGCCCCCGGCGACCTGGCGGCGGCGCGCGCGGCGGGTGCAGCCGGTTGCGGCCTGTTGCGCACGGAGCTGATCTACGCGGGGCGCCGCGTGGCTCCCGACGCGGTGGAGCAAGCGGGGCTCTACGAGCGCGTGGCCCGGGCGCTGGCGCCGCATCCGCTGGTGGTGCGGCTCTTCGACGCCGGGTCCGACAAGCCGCTGCCGTTCCTGCCGGGGCCCGGCGACGAGCCCAATCCGCAGCTCGGACGGCGCGGCGCGGCGCTGCTGCGCGACCACCCGGACGTGACGCGCAAACAGCTAGAGGCCATCGCCGAGGCGCGCAGGCGAACCGGGGCGGACGTGCGTGCGCTCATCCCGATGGTCGTCGACCTCGAAGACGTGGAGGCGATTGCGCGGCTCGCCCCGCTGGGGCTGTCGCTCGGGGCGATGATCGAGACGCCCGCGGCCGCGCTGGGCGCCGCGACCCTAGCGCCGCGGCTCGGCTTCGTGTCCCTCGGCACGAACGACTTGACGCAGTACGTGCTGGCGCGCGACCGCCAGGGCGGCGAGGCCGGCGAGGCGCCGCACCCCGCGGTGCTGCGTCTGGTGCAGGAGACGGCACGGGCCGCCGCGGCCGCGCGCATCGAGTGCTCGCTGTGCGGCGAGCTGGCGGGCGACGCTTCGGCCGCGCCGCTGCTGGTGGCGATGGGCGTGGGCGCGCTCTCCATGGCGCCAACGCGCATCGGCGCGGTGCGACGCGCGCTGGCGGCCGCCGACGTCGGGGCGGTGCGCGCGCTGGTGCCCGCGGTGCTGGCTGCCGCAACCGCCGCCGACGTGCGCCGCTTGCTCCGGCCGCAGGATGGGGGAGGCTAGAGCATGAAGCGAATCCTGGTCGCGTGCGGCACCGGCATCGCTACTTCGACGGTCGCAGCGCGCAAGATCGAAGAGAAGCTCGCCGAGCGCGGCATCAGCGTCACCATCACGCAATGCAGAGCGAGCGATCTGGCCTACCACCTGGACGGCCAGGACCTCGTGGTCACCACCACGCTCATCGACGACGCGCGCGGCGTGCCGGTGCTGAGCACCGTTTCGTTCCTGACCGGCGTCGGCATCGACGGCGACATCGACCGGATCGTCAAGCTGCTGGGGCTCTAGCGGCGGTCGTCACGCGGGCGGTCCGCCGCGCGGCCGCCGCGTCTGGGGACGGTCGTAGCGGCGCGGAGGAGTCCTCACCAATGGCTGCCAGCGGCACTCAGGCGTTCGCGCTCCCGCGCAAGTACTACGTATGGGGCACGGTCGTCCCTGACGCGTTCGTCGCGGCCATGTGGCTGTGGCTCCTCGCCGGCGGTCCGGGCGTCGCGGCGATGGGGGAGCGCTTCCGCCTGCTGATGCTGCTGGCGGTGCCGGCTGCGCTGCTCTACGGCGTGCTCAGCCTGCATCACCCGACGGCGGTGGCGCTGGACGACGAGGGCATCACGTTGAGCGGCTATGGGCGCGCGCACCGCTTCCGCTGGGCTGAGGCGGCGCCGAGCATCCGCTTGCGCGGGTTTCTGGTGCGCGATCGCCTGTTGTTGCGTATCGGCCCTTCGCACCCGTGGCGCGGGCGCTACTGGCTGACCGATCGGCTGCAAGGCTACGAGGCGCTGGTGGCGGCGCTTCAGGCGCGCTCGTCGCCCGGCGAGGGCGCGCGCAGCGGCAGCGCGGAGAGCACCTCCAGCGGCGACGCCCCTCGGTAGACGATGCGGTGCAGCGCCTCCAGCACGGGGAACGAGGCGCGGCTCGCGAGGCCGGCCTCCTCGAGCTCACCCGCCAGCCGCCAACCGGTGGCGATGGCGCCGTAGCCCTCGGTGAGCGTACGGGCGGCGCGCATCTCGGCGGCGACTTCGTCGGGCGGCTGACCGGCCCCGACGCGCGCGCCCAGCTCGTGATTGCGGCCAGCGGCGGCGGTCACGTGCAGGTCGCCGACGCCGGCGAGCCCGTGGGCGGTGTGGGCGGCGCCTCCGAGCGCGACGGCCATGACGGCGATCTCGCGCACCGCCAGGGCGAAGAGCGCCGCCTTCAGGTTGTGCGCGCCCGCCTCCGCCGCCTCCCAGCCGGCGGCCGCGAGCCCGTCGACGAGGCCGGCGCAGGTGGCGTAGGCGTTCTTGAAGGCGGCGCATGCCTCCACGCCGGCGAGGTCGTCCGTCTCGCTAATCCACAGCCCGCCGCCGTCGAGCACCTCGCGGGCGCGGGTGCGCGCGCCCGCGTCCGGCGAGGCGGCGACCATCGCCGTCGGTAACCCGCGGCACAGCTCCTTGGCCTTGGCGGGCCCGCCCAGAGCCACCCAGGCCGAGCTCGCGGCGCGACGGGCCGGCTGTGCGCCCACGGCGTCAGAGAGGCGCAGCACGCGCGGGCCGCTGTCGACGAACCCCTTTGCCGCGCAAAGTAGTGGTGCGCCCGGCGGCCAATGTGGCGCGGCGGCCGCCAGCACCTCCGGCACGGCGTCCGAGTTCACGGCGACGATGACGGCGTCGGCGCCCCGCAGGACGGCGGCCAGCTCCGGCTCGCCGTGCGCGTGAACCGCCGCCGGCAGCACGACCTCCAGCCGCGGGTGGGGCAGGCCGGCGCGGATGGCGACCAGCAAGTCCGCGTCGTATCGCGAGCCCCAGAGGCGCACGTCCGCGCCGCGGCGCGCGGCGTGGATCGCCAGTGCGCTCCCCATGAAGCCCGCCCCGAGGACGGCGACCGTTCTTGGCCGCATGCCGCCGGCATTGTACCCTGGCACTGATGCCGCAGCCCGTACGGGTGAAGGGCAGCGCGCTCGCCGCCCGGGTGCAGTACGTTCGCGAGAAGGGGGAAGAGGCCTACCGTCGCTTCCTGGAGGCGCTCTCCCCCGAGACGCGGCGCCTCGCCGACGGCTTCCTTCTGATCGAATGGTACCCGTTCCCGATGTTCATCGAGCTGTGCACGGTGATCGACCGCCTGTACGGCCAAGGCGATCTGGCACTGTGCTTCGAGCTCGGGCGCTATGCGTGCGACGTGAACCTCAAGACCATCTACCGGCTGATCTTCAAGGTCGGCAGCGTGCAGTTCATCCTCCGCCGCTCGGCGATGGCATGGAAGATGAACTACGACGCCGGCGAGATGGTGGTGCGATCCGAGGAGCCCAAGAGCGCCATGCTGGAGATCGTCGGCTTCCCCGCCCCGCACCGCGCGCATTGCCTGAGCGTCAAAGGCTGGATGATGCGCGCGCTCGAGCTCTCGGGCGCGCGCGAGCCGAGCATGAAGGAGCGTTGCAAGTGCAACGGCGACGACCGCTGCGAGTTCCAGGCCCGCTGGCGCTGACCCGCCCGTACCTTTTGCAGTGCGGATGCGTGTGTCTGTGAGGTCCAGTCCGGCTCAGCAGGTCCCGCAGGCCAGGTCGGCGCCGCACGGGACCGGCATCGTCCCGTCCGCGCAGGTGACGCCGCACCCGGTGCCCACGGCGCAGTTGTGCACGAGGCAGCCGCTGGCGGGGCAGGTGACGCCACAGCTGGCGGCGCCGGCGCAGTCCACTTCGCAGGACGTAGCGGCGCTGCAGTCGACGCCGCAGGTCGTGCTTCCGAAGCAGCGCACGTTGCAGGCGCCTTCCGAGCAGTCGACGCCGCACGACTCCGCCCCGTCGCAATCGACGGTGCAAGCCGCCGCACCGGTGCAGTCGATGCCGCAGTCCGCCGCGCCAGCGCAGCCCACGTCGCACGACGCCCCGCTGGCGCAGTCGACGCCGCACGAGGACGTCGTATCGCAGTCGATGGTGCAGCTGGTGTTGGCGATGCACGTGCAGGCGTCCCCGGAGCAGACGCACCCGCCGCCGCTGCAGGCCCCGTTCAGGTCGGTGCCGCCGCCGTCGCAGCTGCCGGCGGCGAGTGCGACGGCGAGCATGGAGAGGCCTGACGCGACGGCGAGCGTGGTGACGGGTGGGCGCATGGCGCCTCCTTTGGAAGCAGTGATCGTAGCAGGAACGAGCGGGGGCGTCCGTTCGGGCCTAGAAGCGCAGCGCGAGGCGGGCGGCGGCGCCGCCGGGGAGCACGTCGACGGTGACGGAGGCCATGGGGGGCTCGCCCGCCGCGGCGGCGGAGGAGTTGCTCAGCGCCGTCACGGCGATGCCGGTGCCGAGCAGGGTGGCGCCGGCGACGCCGAGCACCCAGCCGACCAGGCGCGTCGTCTTCATCGACCGGCAGCGATCGATCGCCGGGGCGAGGTCAGCGCGCGCCGCGCTGGTGAGGAGCGTTTGGTCGGCGGGGTCGCACAGGTCGTAGGGGCCGCCGGGGTCCGACGTGAAGTCGGCGGCGATCGGGTCGTGCGACGAGTCGCGGTACGCGGCGGTGGCGTCAGTGAACTTGCTGCGCGTCACCAGGAACGCCACGCCTGAGCCGATACTGGCGACGAGCGCGGCGACGCCGAACACCATCAGCGAGGGACCGGCGATGCGCAAGGGCGAGACGGACTTGGTGGCAGGCGCGGGGACGCGGGGGGCGCCGCCGCTTTCGCCGGACAACGCGGCGCTGCCCGCCGCGCCGGGGCGGCCGGCGCCGGACTCGCCGCTGCCGGCGGTAGGCGAGCCCGCGGCGGGCTTGCCTTCGCCGCAGCGCCCCAGGGCGTCCCACGCGTCAGGCAGCGCGTCGGCACCCTTGCGGCCGAGATACTCGTTGAGGAGCGGCACGGCGGTCTTGCAGTCGCCCTTCTTCTCGTAGGCGAGGCCGAGCGCCACGAGCGGGCCGGTGGCGTCCGGCAAGAGCGCGTGGGCGCGGTCGAAGTGAGCGAGCGCAGCCTCGACGTCGCCGCCCGCCAGCGCGGCGTTGCCGGCCTCCATCTCGTGCGCGGCCTCGTCCTTCGCTGCTGCCGCCGCCGGGGGCGCCGCGGCCGAGGCCGGCGCGGCCGGCGCCGCGATCAGTGCCGCGGCAAGCAGCCGTGCCGCGCACCGCCCGCGCCGCCCGCGCCGCGCACGTTCGTCCATGCGGCCCGATGCTACCACCGCGCCGCGGCCGCCCCAACCGTCAGGCGGCGGCGGTGTCGAGCTGCGGCGTTGCGGTCAGCAGGTACGTCGTTCCGAGCGTGCCGTCGGCGAAGAGGTTCACGCTGGAGCACGTCGATGCGTCGAAGTCCCAGCAGGTCACCTCCATACCATCGTAGTCGTACACCGGGTTGCGCCTGAACCAGGCGCGCACGGGAACATCGCGCAGGATGGGCCAGTCGCGCGTGTCGCCGTAGAGCTTGCGGAAGACGAGGCGGCGGACGCCGATGGCTCGGCAGCGGCGCAGGAAGTCCGGCACCTCGCCGGCGTTGTGCTCGTTGACGACGCACGAGACCTTCACGGGGATGCCGGCGCGCGCGATGATGGCGGCCAGGTCGGGCGGGTGGCGCGACCCCATCATCTTTTCGTAGGTCCCCGGCACGAACGAGGGGAAGGAGATGCAGGCGCGGTCGTACTGGCGGAAGATCTCCAGGCGGCGCAGCGCCAGGACGCCGTTCGTGTGGACCGAGTACTGCGCGCCGCCTGGGACGTGCACGCGCGCCCGCAGGTAGGCGAGCAGCGCCGCCTCGTGGCGGTAGAGCTGAGGGTCGGTGGTCGTGCCGGTGAAGACGATCTGGCGCACGCCAAGGCGGTTCACCAACGCCACGAAGGCGTCCACGTTGGCGGGAGGAAAGCGGTCGAGGTTCCCGGCGTTCACGTGGTCAGGCAACAAGCGCCCGATGCAGAACGGGCAGTCGCGGTTGCACGGTCCGGCGAAGAGAACGTTGGCGAAGTCCACCGTGCCGGGCTGCAAGGCGTCGAGTGCGGCGTCATGCATGGGCCACCTCCCGCTCACCGGCCACTGCCAGCGCCTGGCGGCGGGCGCGGTGCATGTCGTCGGCGCGCTCGGGATCGCGCTCCGCGAGGTACGCCTGCACCGACGGCGCGAAGAAGAGCGCGATGACGCCGTTGAAGTGCTGCGCGCCTTCGGGCGTGAGGCTCAGCGCGCGGTCGCCGTCGTCCATCAGTCCGCGCCGCCGCACGAAGTCCACTTCCGCGGGGAAGGCCTCTTCGATGGTCTCGCCGAACTTGGCGGCGAAGGCCGCGCGGTCGATCTCGCCGAAGTAGAAGCTCACCGCTGCCATCTTCGCCATCATCTGCACGCGCGGGAGGTCGTAGAAGTCTTGCAACGGCAGGCGCTCTGCCTCGATGGCCCGCCGGTAGGGCGTGAGGTTCTTCCCCGCCGCGCCGTCGTTGTACGAGATGGTCGTATGGCTGAAGGACTGCGCGCCCAAGCCGATGCCCAGGTACGGCATGCCGTCGACCACGCGACGCGTGAGGTAGTCGCTGGTACCCGGATCGCCGGGCAGGCGGCTCCAGGTGTTCTTGCCGGCGTTGGCGGCATAGCCGGCGCCGGCGAGGACGGTCTTGGCAAGCGCCGCCTGCGCGCGCACTTCGGCCAGCTGCACCGCGGGCGCCTGGTGCGAGATGCGCGTGAGCTTGTAGCGCATCCGGTACAGCGTGACGTACTCCGGGCCTAGCGCGAGCGCGTGCTCCAGTGTGGCGCGCCAGCTCTCGAGCGACTGGCCGGCGAAACCGTACATGAGATCCACGTTGAAGCGGTCGAAGCCCGCCGCGCGGATGTGCTCGGCAGCGCGGTGGTGGAGGTGCGCGCCGTTGCCGTCGCGGTTCAGCACGCGCAGGAGGTCGGGCTGGATGACCTGTACGCCCATGCTGATGCGGTCGATGCCAGCACGCTTGTAGGCGGCGATCTTGTCGGGCTCGGCGGCGGCGATCTTCGGTGTGGTCTCGATGCTGACACCGGCGCCCGCGGCGAAGCGGAAAGTGGCGCGCGCCTGTTCGACCAGCGCCGCCACCAGCTCGGCGGCCACGAACGAGGGCGTGCCCCCGCCGATGTCGAATCCGTGCACAGTGCGGCGCCGCGTGTCGAGGACGTCGCAGTACATCGCCAGCTCTCGGCCGAGCCAGCCCATGTAAGCGGCCGTTTCGTCGAGCTCGTCCTTCCCGACGACCGTGTACTCGCAATAGGCGCAGCGCACCTCGCAGAAGGGAACGTGCGCGTAGAGGCACAGGTCGTCGATGCCAGCCCAGGCACGGGTGACGGCGTCGCGGTGGTGCGCGCGCTCCAGGCGGTAGGGCTTCCAGGTCGTACCGTGCGCCAGCGGATAGGCCGTGTTGGACACGTGATGGTTGCGCTCGCCGGCGGCGAAGACCGTGGCGGGATCCAGGCGGTGCGCGTCGGCGGGCGAGGGCGGAGCCCAGGTGCGCGGGGCGTCGCTCATGCGGCACCTCCCTCGGTGGGTAGGCCGAGCAAGGTCCAGGAGGCGAGGCCGCCGGCGAGGTACGACGCGCCCCGCAGGCCGTGCTGGGCGAGCAGGCGGGCCGCCAGATAGCCGCGGCGGCCGGTGCCGTCGAAAGCTACGACGGGGCGGGTGGCATCCAGCGCGCCGGCGCGAGCGCGCAGCTCCTCCAGCGGTACGGCCAGGGCGCCGGCGAGGCCGGGTCCGGTCCCGCGCTCGGCGGCCGAGCGCACGTCGAGCAGCGTGAGCGCCTCAGCGCGCGCGCACCGTTCGTGAAGCACGCGCGGCATGACGGGGGCAGCTAGACCGGCGCGCTCGGCGGCGGCCACCGCGGCGGCGACGTTGAGCGGATCGCGCGCCGATGCGTAGGGCGGCGCGTATCCCAGGTCGAGCGCGGCAAGGTCCTCGACGGTGAGCCCGCCCGCGACGGCGGCGGCGGCGGCGTCGACGCGCTTGTCCACGCCGGCGGTGCCCGCGGCCTCGGCTCCGAGGATCCGGCCGTTGCGCCTGTCCCACAAGAGGCGCAGGAGGAGCGGCGCGGCGCCCGGGAAATAGGGGTCGTGCGAGGACGCGTGCACGGTGGTCACGCCGACGCTCGCCCGCCCGAGGTGCGCGTCCGCCTCCGCGGCGCTCAGGCCGGTGCGCCCGACGGTCGTATCGACCACGCGCACCAGCATGGACCCCAGCGCAGGCGCGAGGCGCGCGTCGCCGGCGGCGGCATTGGCGCCGGCCACTTGCGCGGTCTTGTCGGCCAGCGCCCCCTGCGGCGACCAGGTGGGCACGCCGGTGACCGCCTGCGGCGCCGACACGCAGACCCCGCAGGCGAACACGCCGGGCAGCGAGGTCTGGGCGCGGTCGTCCACCACGACCGTGCCGTCGGCGGCCAGGGTGGCGCCGGCACCGGCGAGCAGCTCGGTGCGCGGGATCAGCCCGATGGCGGCGACCACGAAATCCGTGGCGACGACCTCGCCGGTGGAAAGGCGCAGCTGCGTGACGGCGCCGCCGGTAGTCTCCACGCCCGTGACCGTGGCTCCGCAGTGCACGCGCGCGCGCCCGGCCAGCGCGCGCCGGGCCGCGGCGCTGGGCTGCCGCCCGAAGCGCGGCAGGAGCGTGGGCCCGCGCTCGACGAGGGTCACCTCGGCGCCGCCGCGCACGAGGCCGTCGGCGGCCTCGACGCCGATGGGGCCGCCGCCGAGCACCGTCACGCGCCGCTGGCCGGCCCGCAGTGCCGACGCCAGCGCCTCCAGGTCGTCGATCGTGCGCAGGGGCCGTACGTTGGTGCCCTCCAGTCCGGGCAGGTCGGGCAGGCGCGAGGCCGCGCCCAGCGCGAACACCAGCGCGTCGTACGCCAGCGCCTCGGCTTTCCCGCCGCGTTGCACGGTGACGGTGCGCCGCGGAGCGTCGAGCGCGGTGGCCTCGGCCTCGGTCCAAACCTCGATGCGGTAGACCTGCTCGAAGAAGTCGGCGCGCTCGCGGTCGAGCGCGTCGAGCGACCCGACTTCGCCGCTGAGGTGGTAGGCGAGGCCGCACAGGGCGTAGCTGACACGGCGGCTACGCTCGACGAGAACGATGCGGGCGTGCTCATCGGTCTCGCGGGCGCGTGCCGCGGCAGTGGGGCCGGACAGCGCACCGCCGAGGACGACGATTGTGCGTGGGCTCATGTTTCCCTCCTGGGTTGGCGGAACCGACGACGGATGCACGACGGACGGACGGCACCGCGATCATGCCGGCCGGCGTGCGGCGGCGAAGACCACGAGCGGCTCGGCCTTGCCTTTCACCGGCAGCGGCGGCAGCTCGACGAAGGCGACGTCGGCATCCAGCGCCGTGCCCGTCGCGGCGCGCGCGGCGGCGCTCACCAGCACCTGGCCGCCCTCCGCCTTGGAGCAGAGGCGCGCCCCCACGTTCACGGCGTCACCGATGACGGTGTAGTCCATGCGGTTCGCGTGGCCGATGGCGCCCATCACCACGTCGCCGCAGTTCACGCCGACCCCGATGGCGATGCCCTCGCCGTCTTCGCGATCGAGCGCCGCCACCGCCTCCACGGCGTCGAGCGCGCAACGGACGGCTGCGGCCGTCTCCGTGAACACCGCCACCAGCTCGTCGCCCACGTACTTGTCGACGTCGCCGCCGTGGCGCCGGACCAGGTCCGTCTGCGCGTGCAGATAGCGGTTGAGCATCGCCACGACCTTCTCCGGGGACACGCGCTCGCTGTAAGCGGTGAAGCCGCGTATGTCGCTGAAGAACACCGTCAGGCGGCGGCGCATCCCGCCGCGCAGCACCTCTTCGCCGCCCGCGACGGCGGCGAGCGTCCCGCCGGAGACGAACTTGGAGAGCTGCAGGCGCTCGCGCAGGCCGCGGATCATCTCGTTGATGCGCTCGCTCAACCGGCCGATCTCGTCGGGGGAGGACACGTCGACGGTGCGGTCGAGCTGCCCGCGCCCGACCGACTCGGCCACGTCGCCGATGTGGCGCACCGGGTCGACGACGATGCGTTTGGTGGCGACGAAGAGCGCGCCGAACACCAGCGCCAGCGTGCCGAGCCCCAGCCACACGCCGCGCTGCAGCTGCATGCGTGCCTCCATGGCCGTGGCGCCGGTGGGCGTCACGACCTCCACGACGCCGCGGATGGCGTGCGCGGAGCCGTGGCAGCGCTTGCAGGCGCGGTCGTTGGCGAGCGGCTCGACCGTGACGAAGCGCTCGTCGAGGGCGCGTCCGTCGTAGAAGGCCGAGCCACCGCCGCCGACGAGCGCCGTCTTCACCGCGGGAGGGGGCGCGGGGGTGGTCGCCGTGTCGTGGTAGGTGCGGCCGTAGCCGTCGTACAGGGCGAGCGTGTCGAGGTGCGCCCAGGGTCGCGCCGCCTCGAGATAGTCGACCACGAGGCGGCCGAGGCCCGACAGCATGATGAACCTGAGAGCGCGGTCGATAGTGGGCACGACCAGGTCGGGCCCGGGGTCGCGGCGCACGCCGACCCAGAGCCCGCCGCGCAGCGGGCCCGTCTCGGGCTCGTGGCATTCCTGGCAGCGCTCTTCGTTGGGAAGCGGCACCAGGCGCAGGTCCATGCCCGGCACCGACCAGGCCTTGGCGGCCGAGCTCTTGGGCATCGCGTAGAGCAGCTCGTCCGGGACGTCGAGGTCGTCGGCGGGACTGCCGGCGCGCGGCAAGACGCCGAACTTCAGCTCGCCCGAGACGTCTACGATGCCGGCCTGCACGCGCCCCCCGGTGGCGGCGTCCAGCTCCTTGAAGAAGGGCGTGAGGTCGTCGGAGCGTCGCGCCGTCATGATCTGCTCGAACGCGAGGCGGACGAGGCGGGTCTCGAGGTCTACTGCGTCTTCCGAGGGCACGCTGTCGCCGGTCGGGCGCGGACCGAGCGCCAGCACGCCGCGCAGCGGGGCCGCCTCGTGGCAGTCCTGGCAACGCTCCTCGTTGGCGATGGGGACCCACCGTACGCCGCCGCTCGCGGGGGCGGACGCGGCGGGGGCGGAGGCGGCGGCAGCGAGCGCGCTTCGTAGCGGCGCCGGGAGCGTATCCGGCGCGGGCGGAGGCGCGGGCTCGCCGAAGACCTCGGCGCCGCGGCGGTCGAACACGTGCACCTCCTGCCCGGGCGGCAGGCTGGCGCGCAGCCCGTGCATCAGCCCCTCGACCGAGCGCCCGTCGCCCGCGAGCATGGCGTTGCGCACGCCGACCGTGATGGCGCCGGAGAGCATCGACGTCGATCGGCGGTGCTCGGTGTCGAAGAGCCGCGCCTGCGCCACGGCATTGACGACAGTTAGGGCGGAAAAGCCCGCGCCGACCAGCGCCAGCGTGGCTAGCCCAATCTTGAGAACCAGGCGGCTGCGAAGGCGCTGGAACATCGCGAGAGCGCATCGTACACCGGTCCAAGAACTCCGTCCGCGCGGACCGGCAAAGCCAGCTTGCCGTGGGCGGGCTCGCCGCGCATCCCGCAGGCGGAGTTTTGGGACCGGTTCTACAGCCGAGTGTGGCAGGATCGCCTCGTGAGCCTGGACCTCAGCATTCACCGCACGACGCTGGAAGCGATCGACCTCTGGACGCGGGTCGGCGTCGCGGCCCTGTTCCTGGGCGCGGCGGGGCTCGCGTGGCTGCTGGTGCGGGCGGAGCCGAACGTCACGCGCGGGCGGCGCGTCGCGGCGCTCGGCGTCGGCCTCTCGGGGGCGGCGGCGCTGGCCGCCCTGGTGATCTGGTGGGGAGGCGGCTGGGTCGTCGCCCCTGGTGGCTACGGGCTCCAGACGGGCGCCTACGTGACGCGCTGGCTGCTGCTGGCGGGTGGCCTGGTCGTCACCGCCGTCGCCGCCTTCGCCGGGCTCGCCGTCCTGGCCATCGATGACATCTAGGAAATCGAGGCGCGCGCGGCGGGCCGCCGCGGCGTCCACGGCCGCCCCGTCCCCGTCCCCGTCCCCGTCCACGCCCACGCCCACGCCCACGCCCACGCCCACGCCCGCGCCGTCCGCCGGTGCGTTGTCCGCGAATCCAGGTTCCGTAGCCGCGCCGTCCGCGCCCGCGGCGTCCACCCCCGCGCCGCGCGCAGCGGGCCCGCTCGCGCGCCTCTTCGGCCAGCGCGCCGCTCTGCCGGCCATCCTCGCGCTCGCGGGGCTGCTTCGGCTCGCGCACGTCCTGGCTCTGCGCCGGGCGCCGTTCTTCGACAACCTGGTGCTCGACCCGCGTTTCTATGACGACTGGGCGCAGCGACTCGCAGCCGGCGATTGGCTGGGCCGGGCGGACGGACCCTTCTTCGTGGATCCGCTCTACGCTTACTTCCTGGGCGTGCTGTACGCGGTGGTGGGGCGCAGCCTCCTGCTGGTGCGCCTCGTCCAGGCGGCGCTCGGCGTGGGGACGGTGTGGCTCACGGCGCGTGTCGGGCGGCGCGTGCTCGGATCCTCTGCGCTTGGCAACTTCGCCGCGCTGCTGATGGCAGCGTTCCTGCCGGCGGTCCACGCGGAAGCGGCGGTCGAGAAGACGGCGCTCGCGACGTTCCTCCTGGCCCTGGCGGCGGACCTCTACCTCGATCCGTCGCGCCGCGCTGCCGTGGCGTCCGGCGTGGCGCTCGGATTCGCGGCACTGGCGCGCGGCAACTTGCTCCTGCTGGTGCCGCTCGGCGCGGTCGGCCTGTACCTAGAGCCCGTGGCCGCCGGCGCCTGGCGCGCGCGGCTGGCGCGGCGCGCGGCGCCGTTCCTCGCCGGCGCTCTAGCGGTCGTGGGGCTGGCCACTGCCCGCAACGCGGCGGTGGGCGGCGGCTTCGTCCTGACGACCGCGAACGCCGGCCAGAACCTCTACATCGGGCACCACCGTGGCAACGAGGACGGCACCTATGCCCCGCCCGACTTCGTGCGCCCCGACCCGCGCTTCGAGGAGGCCGACTTCCGGGCCGAGGCGGAGCGCCGTCTAGGCCGCGCGTTGGGCGCGCGCGAGGTGTCGTCGTACTGGGCGGCACAGGCGTTCGCCGAAATGGCCGCGGCACCCGGTGCCGAGCTGGCGCGCACCTGGCGCAAGGTGCGTCTCTTCTTCCACCAGTACGAGACGCCCGACAACGACGACGTCGAGCTCGTCGCCGAATATTCGCCCGTGCTGCGGCTGCCGTTCATGTGGATGGGCGAGCTGTTCCCGCTGGCGCTGCTCGGCGCGGTCATCTGGTGGCGGCGGAGCCGCGGCGCGCGCATCCTGTCCTCCGCGGCCCTGGCCTTTGCGGCGGGCGTCCTCGCGTTCTTCGTGCTGTCGCGCTTTCGCATCCCGCTGGCGCCGCTGCTGGCGGTGCTCGGGGCCGGTGGCGTGGCCTGGATCGAGGAGGTCGCGCGCGCGCGGAACTGGCGGCGCGCGGCGGCGGGCGCAATGCTCGTCGCTGCCGCAGCCGCCTTCGCCTACGCCACGCCGGATTGGCTCGACGCCAAGCGCCGCTCCGCGCTGGCGGTCGCCTTCCACGACCTCGGTACGCAGCTCGCGGCGGCGGGCGACGAGGAGGGTGCGCTGCGCGCCTACGACCGCGCGGTTGCCACGGACGAAGGGTCGGTGGTGGCGTCATTGCGGGCGCTCGGCGAGCTGCGGCTCGCGCGCGGCGAGTTTGACGCGGCGGAGCACGCCATGCGCCGGGTGGTGGAGATCAAGCCCAGCTCTCTGCTCGGTTGGCAGGCGTTGCTGCGGCTGTACCAGAAGTTGCTCAGAGACGACCGCTACGGTGGCGACGCCGCGCTGCCCGGCAAGCTGATCGTGGCGCTCCAGGCGGTCGTGCGCCTCGGGCCGTATGACGAAGGCACGCGCTACTACTTGGGTAGCTTCATGGAGACGCACGCCACCGCCGAGGAGATGATCGCGTACTACGCCGCGGCCGCGGCGGCCGACCCGAAGCCGCAGACGAGCCTCTACTTCTGGGCGGTGGGGCTGGAGAGGGCGGGCGACCTCGACGGCGCGATCGCCAAGCTGCGCGAGGCGCTGGAGGTCGATCCCGCGCACGAGATGAGCGAGCATCGCTGGGGCGCGATCCTGGAGCGCGAGGGGCGCCTGGCGGAGGCACTGGAGCACTACGCCACGGCGACCGAGATTCATCCCGAGTTCCGGGCCGCGCACGAGAGCTGCGCCCGGGTACTGACTGTGCTGGGGCGGGACGCCGAGGCGCGTGCACACCTGGAAGCGGCGGCGGCGAGCGACCCGAACACGCCGCGCCGTTACGTGTACTGGGCGCGCTACCTGGCGGCGCACGGTCGGGTCGAGGCGGCAGTGGCCGAGCTGCAGCGCGCCCTCCACGAGCGCCCGGGCGACGCCGAAGCCCGGGCGCTCCTCGACGAGCTGCGCCCGGGCGCGGGGGCGGGCGCACCGGACGCGTCTCCGCCCTCGGCGCCGGCGTCGCCCACGTCCCGGGCGCCCGGCCCCGCAGGGCCGCTGGACTCCGCCGCGCACGCCGCGCTGGTGAGCACGCTGCGCGCGGAGCCCGCCGGTGCGCCGTTGTGGCTGGCGGTGTTCGATCGCGACGCAGCGTCCGCGGCGCTGGGGGCGGCGCTGCGCGACGCGTTCGCCGAGGCCGGCTGGACGGTGCGCGCGGTGCGCTCGGTCCCCTTCGGGATGAAGGCGGGCACGTATCTTTTCGTGGCAGACGAGGCCCCTCCGCCCTACGTCCGCACCGCGCACGACGCGCTCGTCGCCGCCGGCTTCGCGCCCACCATCGGTACCGGCTATCGGTCGTACTATGAAGAGATGGTCCGCACCAAGCCTGGCTTCCAGGGCTTTGCCCTCGACGCCGATCAGACGTATCTGCTCGTCGTGGGGCCCAGCGGCGCGGCCAGCGGCGCGTCGGGGGCACCCTGACGGACGCGCCGGCGACGGCGGTTCCGGCGCCCGCAGCGCGGCGTGGCCGGCCCCTTCGGGCGGGCGACGTCGTCGCCATCGCCGCGCCGTCCGGACCGGTGGCGCCGCACGAGCTACACCTGGCAGGGGAGGTCCTGCGCGCGCGCGGCTACGTCGCCTTCCAGCGCCCGGGCGTGGGGGAGCGCCAAGGCCACCTCGCCGGCGGGGACTGGCGGCGGGCCGGCGA
>DASYRF010000147.1:0-4949 GCA_036004705.1 Myxococcota bacterium | reverse complement strand
GGCAGCAACCTGGCGGCGATCTACACGACGGCGTGGGAGCGTCCAGCGGAGCTGTCGCACGTGGACTACCGCAGCGCCGACGACGCAGCGGCGGCGCACCGCGCGGGGGTGGACTGGGACGAGCCGGTCCGCGTGGCGGCGGTGCGCGTGCGCTGGGCGCCGGGCCACGCGCCGCGGCGGTTTCGCCTGTTGGGGCGCGCGGCGGTGGGCGCAGCGCTCATGCCGGTGGGCGCGGACGAGGGATGGCGCGCGGCGGCGGGCGGCGACGACGAGGTCGACGGCGGCGGGGCGTCGCTGTGCGGTGTGGCGCTCGAGCAGGCGCCCGGCGGCGGCCACGCGGAGCGGCCCGGCGTGCTGGGCGTGCGTGCGCTCGCCTTGCTTCCGGCGGAGGCGCCGCGCGCGACGGTGGCGCTGCTGGACGCGGGCGGGCGCGTCGTCGAGCCCGCGATGCCGTTCCCCGGACCGG
Source organism: Myxococcota bacterium (assembly GCA_036004705.1). Lineage (GTDB taxonomy): Bacteria > Myxococcota_A > Polyangia > DASYRF01 > DASYRF01 > DASYRF01. Next base: position 4,483 of record DASYRF010000147.1, on the reverse strand, counting down.
TGCACGCCGGCGAGGTGCTGGACCTGAGCGGCGCCGCGGCGCTGCTGGTGCGCGCGCGCGCGCCGGAGAGCTTCGGCGAGCTGCACCTGGGATTCGTGCGCATTGGCGCGGTGGGAACGGTGGAAGACCTGGCGGCGCTGTGCGCGGGCGTGCGCGCGTGGGGACGCGCCGGTGAGCGGGAGGAGGCGATCGACCTGGACGTCGGGGTGGACGCCAGCGCGGCTGGCGTGGTCGCGGGGCAGGTGACGCTGGTGCTGCGCGCGCGGAGCTTCACTGGCGCGCGCTACGACGCGGTGCGCGTGGCGCTCGACGCGCGGCCGGCGCTGGCGGGGCTGGTGGGAGTCTTCTGGAACACGGTGCCGGGCGCGGCGCTCTGGGCCCGTCCGCCGGCGCCGCCGCCGCACCTCCCGGAGCCCGTCGCGCGAAACGTCGCCGACGCCAAGGCGGCGCTGGTGGACTTGGTGGGCGAGCGCTTCCGTGCGGCGGGCGAATGGAGCCTTGCGTCGGCGCGGCGCCTGGTGGCGGCGCCGCGCCATGCGGCGGTGCTCGGCGAGCCAGGGACGGACGCGCGCGCCGGCCTGGCGCCCGACTGCACGCTTCAGCTCCGGCCGTCCGGGCCCTGTGCGCACGCCGGGAGCCAGGGCGTCTGCCTGCACGTGCGCGCGCTGATCGACGGAGCCCCCGCGGCGGTCGAGACGCGCGTAACGGCCGGCGTCCTCGAAGTCGTGTTGAGGCCGGCGTCGGCGTCGGCGTCGGCTGGGGTTCTGGCTGCGGCTGCGGTTCCGGCTGCGGCTGCGGTTCCGGCTGCGGTTCAGACTGCGGCGTCGGCTGCGGCGTCGGCTGCGGTTTCGGCTGCGGTTCCGGCTGCGGATGCGGCTCCGGTTCCGGTTGCGGCTGCGGTTCCGGATTCAGGGCCCCTGAAGCTCGAGATCGGCTTCGCGTTGCGGGACTATCTGCTCCCGCTGCCGCTGGGCGTGCGGGTCGAGCGCACGACCGACACGACGCGGCTGTGCTGGGCGGATGGGAGCCTGGCGGCGGAGATCCATGCGCCGGCCGAGTCCTGGCGCGCGATCTGGCCGACGAGCGAAGTGCGCCTGAGCTGTGACGCGCAGCCGGACGGCGTCCGGCTCACGCTGCCGCTGGTGCACGCGACGACGGCGACAACGTCGGCGGCCGTGCCCGCGGCGACGAGCGGCGGCGACGTACTCGCCGACGCGATCGACTTCCGCCTGCCGGATCCGGAGTGGGACGCCCTTGTGCGCGACATGCAGCGCGCCGCCGCGATGTTCCTGCGCGCGGACGGAACGATGCGCTACGGGCTGTTCCCGTCGGTGTATGACGGCGACGTCTACGGGCTCGAAGAGGACTACGCCTTCTACGGACTGGCGCTGTGGGGACATGGCGCGCTCGCACGCGCCGCGTTCCGCGCGACCTACCTGAACGACGCGCACCTCTCGAAGCGCCATTACCTGCACGACCTGCGCAACGGGCTGACGCCCTGGCAGGCCCTGCGTCTGGGGCGGCTGGCCGGCATGGACGACGCGGCGCGCTGGCTCGACCCGTGCGAGCAGGCGCTCGTGCGCGCGTGCGGCGAATGGGTCCGCGCCGAGCGGCGCCGCGAGATCTCCGGCGCCGTACCGGGGCTGCTCCCCCCGTTCCGCTACGGCGGGGACCTCGATTTCCCGACGCAGTCGCTTTTCGCCAATGCCGCCAACTGGTCGGGCATGCGCGCGCTCGCCGACCTCTTCCCCCAGGACGCCGCCGCCTGGCGCGCCGAGGCGGACGAGTACCGCCGCGTGCTGCTCGACGCCTTCGACGCCGCCCGCACGACCGATCCGCGCACGGGGCTCGCCCATTACCCGCTGCACACCGGCGCGGGCGAGCCGGGCGACTACTATCAGCTCATGCTCTGCGGGATCCTCGAGACGTACGAGTTCTTCGCGCCCGGCGACCCGCGCCTCGCCGCCATGCACGCCTACGTCGAGGGCACGGGCCGCCTCTTCTTCGGGCTCCCGCGCTTCGACGGCTGGGGCACGGACGGCTTCGGCATCGACGCCCACTACGCGGTGGGGTACCTGCTCGACTGCCTGCGCGGCGGTGCGCGCGAGAAATTCTGGACCGGGCTCTGCGGCCTCGTGGCGGCGGCGCTCGATCCGCGCGCCGGCACGTTCCGCGAAGTGGGCCCGGCGCTGCTGCCGGGCGCGCCGCTGCCGCTGCCGGCGCACCTCCCGGGGCGCAACCTCGGCCTGACCGAGCCGTGCATCGGCGGGCCCGGCGTGCTGCTGCAGCTCGTGCGCCACGCGCTCCTCTCCGAGGCGCTCGACGCCGAAGGGCGGCCCGGGCGCACCGTGCACGTTCTCCCCGCGCCGCTTCCGTCCTGGTGGGCGGCGGCGGACGCGCGCGGCGACTACCACCTCGCCGCTGCGCCCACGAACGGCGGTCCCGTCACGCTCTGCGTGGAGAACCGCCTCGCCGCGCGCGCGGAGATCGCGGTCGACGTCGAGGCGCCGGACGTGGAGGCGCTCGAGGTCCATGCGCCGGAGCCTCCCGGCTGGACACTCGCCCCGGGCGACGACCTCGACAACGGCGGCGGCAGCGGTAGCGGCGGCGGCGGCAACGACGGCGGCGCGTCGCGCACGCGCTTGCCGGCCGGCAAGCACCGGCTGCGGTGGCGCTACACGCGCCGCGCCGCGGCGACGGCAGGAGGGCGCTGACCATGGCGGACCGCGTCGCCCCGTCGCCGCTGCCACCGTCGCCGCCGCCGCCGCCGCTGCCGCCGTCGTCGCGGCGGACGCACGTGCGCTGCGCCGTGGTCCCAGCCGCCGGGCTCGGCACGCGCCTGCTGCCCGCGACCCTCGTCACGCCCAAGGAGCTCTTGCCGCTCGGCCGCTACCCGGCCCTGGTGGCCGTCCTGCTGGAGGCGGTGGCCGCGCAGATCGAAGAGATGGCCATCGTCGTCGGCCCCGGCAAGGAGCCGCTGCGCCGGCTGCTCGACCCCGAGCAATGGGGCCACGCCGGGCCGCATCCGGCGCTGGCGCCGCTGCATGCTCTCTTGAAAATGGTGCGCGTACGCGTGGTCGAGCAGCCCGAGCCCGTCGGCGTGCTCGACGCCTTGGAGCGCGGGCGCATGGCGCTGCCCGCCGGGCCGTGCGCCGTGCTCTTCCCCGACCTCGTACACCTCCCCGACCAGCGCGCGCTGCTCACGTTGCTGCAGGCGCACGACGCCTGCCACGAGACGGTGTTCGGCCTGTGCGACGCCGGCGCCGCCACGCCCGGGCGGATGGGCGCGTCCGCGCGCGTGGACCTCCTCGAAGAAGAGGACCACGACACGCTAAACGACCGCCCGCCTGACCCGGGCGTGCCGCGCCGCATCGCCGCCGTGTACTCGGGCGACACGCCGCCCGCGCCCGGCGAGCTGCGCACGACGTTCGGGCTCGTCGAGACGGCTGCCTACATCGAGGCGCTCGCGCTGGTGGCACGGCCCGGCGAGGGCTCGCCGCTCGACGACGACCGCTACCTCGACGCGCTGAACCGCCTGGCCGGCGAAGGGCGCCTCTACGGGACGATGCTGCCCGGCGAAGTGCTGGACCTGGGCGTCCCGGCGGGCTACCAGGATGCGGTGCGCCGCTTCGCCCTTGGCGAGGCGCGCTGGAGGGACCTGCCGCCATGAGCGCCGCACGCGCGCGCGACGACCGCCGCAACCTGGTGCTGCTGACGATCGACGCCTGGCGCCCGGACTTCGTGGACGAGCACGCCGGCGTGCCGCTCACGCCGTCGCTGCGCGACGTGGCGGCGCGCACGGTGCGTTTCGACCGCGCCTACGCGAACGGCCCCTGGACGACGCCGGCGCTCGTCTCGGTCTTCAGCGGCGAAAGTCCCGCGCGCCACGGCGTGCACTTCGAGTGGTCGGCGCCGCGGCCCGGCGGCCCCGCGCTGGCGCGCACCCTGCGCGACGCGGGCTACTGCGTGCCCAACCTCTGCTACCTGAACCGGCTCGACAACTACACACACCTCGGGTTCGACCAGGCCGATGCGCCCGACTACCCGCACTCGCCGGCGGACGACCTCCTGACGCCGGCGCTGCGCGCGGCGCGCACGGGCGGCACCGTGGCCGGCGCTCCCCTGCGCGAGCCGTTCTTCCTTTGGTTCCATTACAAGTTCGTGCATCTCCCCTACTGGCCGGCGGAGCCTTACCGGCGCGCGCTCGGAATCGACGACGCCGCGCTGCACCCGCGGCTGCGCGAGTCGGTGTGCAAGGGGTTCGTCGTCCCGCGCGCGCAATTCCGGCTCGTGCCGGAGGAGGACCGCGGCCCGGCGCGGCGGCTCTATGCCGCCGGCGTCTTGCAGATGGACGCCTGGCTCGCCGGCGTGCTCGAAGCCTTGCACGCGGGCGACGGCGCGCTCGCCGCCCGCACGACGCTGGTCGTGACGTCGGATCACGGCGAGGAGCTGCTCGACCACGGCCACGTCGGCCACGCCTCCA
>DASYRF010000146.1:0-33147 GCA_036004705.1 Myxococcota bacterium | reverse complement strand
GGCGAGGCGCGCCATGAGGTCGAGGCGGTCGAGCGCCCAGACCACTTCGACGAGCGGCGCCGGACCGACGAGCGTCAGCCCCTCGACGGCGAGCGTGAAGGCGAGCGCACCGCGCAGCAGGCGCGCCAAGACCGCGCGCGCATCGGCCGAGTAGCGCCCCACGGCCTCTGGCAGGACGCCGCCGGCCGCCGTCGCGCCGCCGACGAAGTCCACGGCGGCGCCGTCGATCACTGCGCCCTTCCCCGCGCCCGCCGGGGCCACGCGGATCGAAGCCGCCTTCTCCAGCGCCTCGGCGACCACGTCGACGTCGTCGTCCAACTCCAGGGCGTATTCCGGGCTCGGCGGCGGATCCGGGCGCAGCACCAACACGGTGTGCAACGGCGCGCTGCCCGACCACTCGGTCCGCACTTCGGCCGGCATGCCGTCGAGCCGTCCCGCCACCGCCATGCGCGACGTCTCCAGCGACGCGTCCAGCCGCGCCGCCAGCCTGTTCCAGTCGGGGAGCAGCGAAGCCATGCGCAAGGGCGGAGGAATGGCCGCGCGGGCCGTCACCACGGCGTCGGCCGCCGCGAGCACCCCGCGGGCGAACGCCGCCAGCTTCGCCAGTGTCTGCCCGGCGTCGCGCCGCTCGAGTGTGGCACCGTCGTCGTCGAGGTGCACCGCGTCGAAAGGCTCGAGCGCCGGGCCCACCAAGCGCGCCACCGCGGCCACTTGCTCCGGGTGGCGGCCCGTCACGCGGCAATGTTTGGTGAGCCAGGCGTCGCTCACCTCCAGCCCGCCTAGCAGGTCGCCCAGCTTCCCGCGCGGCCGCGCGTCGAGGTCGAGGTGCAGCGACGGCCAGCGCAGCGCCCCCACCAGGAACACGCCGGCGCGCCCGCGGTGCTCGCGCCGCACCACCACCTCGCAGTCACCGCGTCGCCCCCGCAGCGACTCTGTCTCGTCGAGCGCCAAGCCCACCGCCGCCCCCACCGACGACCAGACGTCGTGCACGCGGTCCGAGCCCACCGCCGGCGGCGCCGAAACCGCCTTCCCCTCGACCGCGCGCCGCCCCGCCAGCCACCCCGCGGGCAGCACGGTGATAGGCACGGTCGCCGTCACGCTCGCCGTCCAGCCTACGCGTGCCTTCACCTCCAGGAACCACTCCCAAGTGTAGTGCTCGCCTCGCGCCGAAGGCTGCATGCGCTGCGGCAGGCGCGCGCGAAACGGCACCTGGCGCCCGTCGGCGCTCTCGGCGGCCTGCGCCTCGAACCGCCAGCGGTATCCCGGAACGCTGACGTTGCCCCAGCGCCCGCGCATCGTCTCCTGTCCGACCAGCGAAATCTCGACCTCGCGGTAGCGGTTGAAATCCGTGTTGCCCAGGGCGTAGGCACCCTCGATCAGCTCACCGGACTCGAGCACGTTCGTCGCGAGGCTCACGTCGACATAAGGCTCCTTGGCGCGCGGCCCGTCGGGCGCCGTCGAGTAGGCTACCGCCTTGCCCTCGGGAGACTCGGCGCGCGGCGGGCCGACGTGCAGCTCGAACGCCACACGCCGGTCCGGCCACCAGGGAATCGAGGCGTGCACCTCCAGGAAGTAGCTCGTGCGCGCCAGCCGGCCCGTGAAGCTCTGCGCCAACATCGGCGGAACGTCCAGACGAATGGCGTAGCTGCTGGCCCCTTTCGGCAGCATCGCGGCGCCGGCCAGCAGCAGCCGGCGGTGTTCGACCACCGTGGTGGACCAGTAGCCGTGCGCGCGATCCGCCATGTAAGAGTCGCTGCCCTTGAAGAGCGCCAGGAGCGCGTCGATCTTCACCTCGCGCCGCGCGTCGACGCGCAGCTCGGCATCGAACTTCTCGCCGGGGTAGACCATGGCGGGGGCGCGCACCGAGAAGCGCGGGCGAGACTTGATGAGCCCCATGTTACGAGGCCGCCCCCGCGCGGCCGGCGGGTGACGCCAGGACGGTGTGGCCGGCATCTTCCACCACGGCGCCGCGCCAGGCGCCGGAGCCCGGCGCCGACGCACCGAGCGCATCGCGCACCCAGGCGGCCGCTGCCTCGGCGTCGGTAAACGCGGCCAAGCCCGCGCGCCGCGCCGCCGCGGCGCCCGCCTCCGCCTCCGCCAGCACTGCCACGCGCACGCCGCGCACCGCCGGGTCGGTGAGGGCGCGCAGCCGCACCGCCTTGTGGTCGCCGAGGCGATAGCCGCGCGCCTCCAGCACGGCCAGCGCGGCGGCGTGCGTGGGCGCCTCCTCCAGCAGCCGCAGGAACTGGTCCGGCCCTTCGCCGGCGCTGCAGGCCGCCTCCAGCACCAGCACGCCGCCCGCGCGCACCGCCGCCTCGACGTTCTTGATTCCCTTGTCGGCCTGATAGAGATCACGGTCGAGCGGCGGCGCCACGCGCGCGACCACGACGTCGAGTGGCTGCTCGGCGCGCCGCGCCCACAGCCGCTCCACCACTGGCAGCCCGGCGCGCAGCGCCTCCAGCGGGGCGCCGACCAGGCAGGCCTGCAGGGCGCCCCCGCACACGACTTCGTTGACGGCCAGGACGCGGCGCCCGCGCCCTAGCGCCTCGACGGCCGCGGCGATGCCCTCGTGCACGGGGTTGCCGGCGAACCGCAGCGGCGCCGCGTCTGCGGAGAGCGCGGCGCGGTGGTTGCGCTCGACGTCGTCGAAGGACGCCACGCCGACAGTCAACGTCTTGTGGGCCCCGGTGGAACCCGCGAAATAGTGCGGCTCGATACTGCCGACCCCCACGACCTGCGGCGCGGCGGCGACGAGCTCGTGCAGCCTCCACGTGCCCACGCCGCGCAGCCGCCCTTCGGCGCGGGCGTCGTGCCAGGCCACGCCCGCCAGACGCCGCTGCCGCGCTAGCGCACCCGCTACGCGCGCCTCGTGCGCCTGCCGCGCCGCCGCGCCGGGCGCATGCGTGCCGCACGCCACCAGCAGCCGCAGCCGCAGCCCGTCAGCGCCCACTTCATCGGCACGCGCGCACAGCTCCGCCAGCACCGGCGCCGTGGCGGTCGGGCGCTGGTCGTCGTTCACCACCACCAGCAGCTCGCCCGCCTCGGCAGCGGCGTCCTGCAGCAGCTCGTCGAGCACGTCGGCGGCGCGCAGCGCTTCGCGAACCAGCGCGGCGCCGGCAGCCGAGGACGGGGCTGGCGCTGCGGGCAGCGCGTCACCGGCGGGTCCCGTCACGGCGAAGCGCACCTCCGGCAACAGGGCGCTCCAGGGCACAGGCATCGCTGCAGTCATGAGTCTCCGCGTTCCTTCACGTCGATCCGCACGCCCGTGTGCTCCCAGCGCGCCAGGAAGCGCACCGGGTCCACGGCACGCTCCACGGGCAGAGCGCCGCGCGGCACTTCACCGTGTGCCATCATCGCCGCGACGGTGGCGGCGTGCCACCCGGTGGTGCGCTCCATCGCGGAGAAACCTGTCGCCTCGTCGTGGAAGTCGAGCACGTCGAACTGGACTTCCGCCGGCCGCCCGCCGCGCTCCCCGCGGCACAGGACGCGCAGCGCCACCACGTCGCGCGCCGCCACGTCGGTCAGCAGCGGCTCCAGCAGACGGGCGGTCAACGCCCGCGGGCTCACCGCATCCTTCCCGACCGTCACCGGCTCCTCGCCCAGCAGCCCCACGTCGGCGAGCGCGCGGAAAACGGCGCAGTGGCCCGGGTAGCGCAGCGTCTTCGTCTCGTAGACGTCCACCTTGCCCTCGTACGTCCACGGCCCCGTCGACGTGCCGCCGGACGTGACGAACGCCTCGCAGCGACCGAGCGGAGGTGGAAAGTCGACTTCCTCCACCTCGGTGAGGCAGGGCACCTGCACACGGCGACCGCCGCGCAGGAAATCGGCGTGACCGGCGTACTCGTTCAGCAAGCCGTGCATGCTGAAGCTGAGCGCGTAACCGAGCGGCGGGCGCGGCTTCTGTGGCAGGCCGCCGCAGTAGACGCGCACCTCGCGGGCGCGGTCGAGTCGAGCGATGCCGTGCGCCGCCAGGGTCTGGCTGAGCCCAGGGTCGAGGCCACAATCGGGGACCACTGACACGCCCGCGGCCTCGGCCTCGGCGTGCAGCTGCAGCTCTTGCAACACCACGGCGGTGTTACCGCCGAGATCGCACAAGCTCGTGCGCGCCTGCACCGCCGCGCGCGCCACCGCGAGGTTCAGGAAGTACGGCACCGCGCTGACGCAGGAATCCACGTCCGACAGAAAACGCCGCAGCTCTCGCTCGTCGCTTACGTCCAGCGCGCGCCCGCGCGCGACGTCCGCGCCCGCCAAGCGGTTGACACGCTCCGCCGCCGCCTCCGCCCTCCCCGCCGCGGCGTCGGTGAGCCACACGACTTCGGCTCCCCCGACGCGCGCCAGGTCGAACGCTGCCGCCGTTCCTTGTCGCCCCGCTCCCAGCACCGCGTACCGGACACCCATTCGCCTGCCTCTGGCCGATGCTACCAGCGTACCCGCGACGAGTGTAAGGCCGCCGCCTCCGCGCGCGTTGTCCGCGAAAGGAGGCAGATGGCGCACACCATGAGAAGGGCAGGACGCGCCGCGGGGCTGGCGGCCTGCGTCGTGCTGGGGCTGACGGCGGGGTGCGACGGGCCGGCGACCGCGCCGGCCGAGCCGCCGCGATTGACCGGGCCCACCAGCGGTCCAGGCTCGACGGCCGGGGGCACGGCGGCGGGCGCGGTCGCAGGCGGCGCCGGCGGGGCAACGGCCGCCGCCGGAGACGCGGGCCGGCTCATCGCGCGGACGTTGTCGCTCGACGTCGAGTCGAAGCACCCGATCGACGGGGTGGCCGAGGCGCGCAAGATCGCCGCTGAGCTGGACGGCTTCGTGCTGGCGACCACCGAGGAGGGCAGCGGCGCGGCGACGGTGGCGCTGCGTGTTCCCGCCGGCCGTGCCGAGGCAGCGGCGGCGCGGCTGCGCGGACTGGGCAAGGTGGTCCACGAGCTGGCGCACGGCGAGGACGTCACGGAGGGCGTGCGCGACTTGCACATCCGCCTCGACAACGCACGCCGCACGCGCGAGGCGTACGTGGGCGTGCTCGCCCGGGCCGGTACGGTCGAGGAGACGCTCGCGGTCGAGAAGGAGATGGAGCGGGCCACCGTCGAGATCGAGACGCTGGAGGGGCGGCTCACCGAGCTGGAGTCGGGTGTGAAGCTAGCCGCTTTCGACGTGCGCCTGCACCGCCCGGTGCGCCCCGGCCCGCTGGGCTGGGTCTTCTACGGCGGTTACCGCGTCATCAAGTGGCTGTTCGTTTGGGACTGAGTCCGATTCGACAACGCCCGAGGCGTCGCCTCGAGCCAGGAGGCATCATGTCTAGCGTTGATGAACGTGCGCCGGTCGCGCAGCGGCGCGTGCGCGGCGCGACTCTGGCGGCATTGGGGCTCGGGGGGCTGGCCGCGGTGGCCGGCGCTTGCGGGGCGATGTCGGCAAAGGCCCCGTCGGCCCCGACGGGCGCGGGCGGCGATCCGTCGTCGAGCAGCACGGGAAGTGGGAGCGGCACGAGCGTGGCGGACCGGCTCATCGCACGCACGTTCGATCTGGAGGTCGAGACGAAGCATCCCGCCGACGCGGTGGCGGCGACACGCAAGATCGCCGCCGAGCTGGACGGCTTCGTGCTGTCGACCGTGGAGGACGGCAACGGCGCGTCACGCGCCACCATGCGCGTACCGGCCGCGCGCGCCGACGCCGCGACCGAGCGGCTGCACGCGCTGGGCAAGGTGGTGGAAGAGCACGTGCGCGGCGAGGACGTGACCGACGCCGTGCGCGACCTCGGCATCCGACTCGAGAACGCGCGGCGCACGCGCGACGCGTACGTGGCGTTGCTGGCCCGCGCCGCCACCGTCGAGCAGACGCTCGCCGTGGAAAAGGAGCTGGAGCGCGTGACGATCGAGATCGAAACGCTCGAAGGTCAGCTCACCGAGCTGGAGACCGGCGTGAAGCTCGCCACGTTCGAGCTCGCGTTCCACCGCCCACTGCGCCCCGGCCCCGTCGGCTGGATCTTCTACGGCGGCTACCACGTCATCAAATGGCTGTTCGTCAGCCTACTCGGAGCTCGAAGCGCCTCGCCGCCCTCCGAGGCCCCGCGCATCGAAGCCCCCTCCTCCGATTTCTTCACACGCTATGAGCATACTCGGCGATCGATCCGTCGCGGTGGCGAACGACGCACCCGCGCGTCGAAACGCCCTCCTCCGACCCCGGCGCACGCAACCGTGCCCGCGTCAGCGGTCGACGGCGCCCTTCGCGAGTGCCGCTTCCCAGCGGGCGAGCGAAACGAAGTCGCGCGCGCGACGCGCCAGCTCCACGGCGCGCTCCAGCACAGCGGCGGCGGCCCGCGGGTCGCCCACCGCCAGGTGCGCCTCGGCGACCGCCCCGGCGGCGCGCGCCGCCAGCGCGTCGTCGTCGGCCTTTTCCGCCAAGCGCAGTGCCCGCGCCGCCGTGTCCAGCGCCTCGCGCGGGTTGTGCGCCATCAGCAAGATTCCCCCCAGCCGGATGAGCAGTGCCGCCATCTCGCGCCGCCCCGCTACCTCGTCGCGATCGTCCTCGCTGGCGAGCAGCTCGATGCCCTCGCGCAGATCGTCTGCCGCCGCCGCCCACGCACCGCGCCGCACGTGCAGCTCTGCCATCTGGCGATGCAGCGTCGCGGCGGTTCGCGCCCGTCCCGAAGCGTGGGCGATCTGCAGCGCCCGCAGCACCGCCCCTTCCGCTTCCAGGTCACGCCCGCGCGCCAGCTCGGCCTCGGCCAGCGCCCCCAACAGCCGGGCGCGATCGTCCGCGCCGCCGTGCCCGGGCTCGAGCGCGTCCTCCAGCACCGCCGCCGCCTCATCGGCCTGCCCGGCCTCCGCCAGCGACTCTCCGAGCCGCCACGCGTAGTAGAGCAGCGTGCGCACGTCCTCCTCGCCCGTCGGCTTGGAGGCCAGGTCGCGCTTGGTGAGCTCCAACGCCGTCCGGTACAGCGCCGCGGCCTGCGCCGGGTCGCCGCGCACCTCGGCGCGCGCGGCAGCGCGATCCACCCACGGCAGCGCGCTCGTCGGATCGTCGGCGCGCGCATGGTGATGCGCGAGCACCTCGATGGGCGCCGTCTCCGGCAGCAGCTCCGCGGCGCGCCCGTGCAGCTCGCGCGCTACCTCGGTGGGCAGGCCGGCCTCCACCACTTGCCGGAGCAAAGAGGTCGGGAAGCCCGCCACCCCGGCCCGCCTCTTCAGATAGCCGCGTGCCGCCAGCAGCTCGAGCGCGGGCTCGGGCGTCTTCACATTCGCGACCGCGACGATCGTCTCCTCCCTCGCCTCGAAGCCCACGATGGCAGCCGCCTGCAGGAGGCAGCGCGCGTCGGCCGGCAGCCGCGCGTCGCGCAGGGCGATGACGTCGGCCACCGCCGAAGGGGTCTCGGTCCCGCCCTCGAGCCGCAGGCGCAGCCACTGCTCCACCAGCATGGGCGACAGCTTCCCAGCCTTGAGATTGTCGGCGAGATCGACCGGCAACGGTCCTTGCAGCACGTCCGCCAGCTCGGCGGTGAATTCCTCCGCCGGCACACCGTCGAGCGCAAGGCGCGGCACCGCGTCGCCCCAAGGCGGCGTGAACGACGGCGGGTGAGCCAGCACCAGCAGCACGCCGGGCGGCGGGGCGTCGGCCAGACGCGCCGCCAACTCGCGCGACGGACCGTCGCAGCGCGCCACGTCGTCCAGGATCAGCACCATGGGCGCGGGCTGCATCGCCAGCGCCCGTCGCAGCGCCTGCTCCACCGCGAGCAGCCGCGCTTCGGCGGGTACACCGGCCAGCCCCTCCTCGGTGAGCGCCTCCTCCAGCCCAGCGCGCTCGATCTCGGTGAAGTGCCAGGTGTCGGCGAGGGGTCGCGGGTCCGGCTCCTCGTCCGCCTTCAGCCCGAGCAGCGCGCGCAGCCACGACCCGACCGCGTGCCAGGCCACGCCCGCCCACGTCGGGTCGGGTCCGGCGGCGTGCACGGCGGTCGCCCGGCCGCGCATCGTCGACGCGAACTCCGCCAGCAGCCGCGTCTTGCCGATGCCTCCTTCGCCCACTACCGCCAGCGCGTAACCTTCGGCCATGTGCGTGCACGCCGCCGCCAGCGTCTCCAGCCACGCTTCGGCGCCGAGCAGCACCAGCGGCAGCCGCACACCCGTGCTGGGGAGCGTCTTGGCGATCTGCTGGCGCGTGGCCGGACGCAGCGTGCTGGTGCGCATGCGCCCGCTGGCCGCCTCGCCGCTCGCCCCGGCGGCGGACGCCGCGCCCGCGACCGTGCCCGGCACGCTCGCCGTCGTGTACGGCGCGGCGACCGGCGAGGGCGTCGCCGGCGCCGCGACTTCCGCCGCCAGCGGACCCGAGCCCGCCTCCTGAGGCGGCACGACTGCCACTGGCCCCGACCCGCCCTCCGCCGCCGCAGGCGCGAGCGGCGTGCCGCACTCGTCACAGAACTTGGCGGCACCACGCACCCAGGCCCCGCAGCTGCGACAGCGGCGTCCTGTGGGCGTACGCGCCGCGATGGCGGTCTGCAGGGCGTCGGCGAACTCCTCGGCCGACTGCCACCGCGCCGCCGGCTCCTTCTCCATCGCCCGCAGGCACACCGCCTCCAGCGTCTCGGGTACGGCGCGCTCCGGCGCGCGACGCCGCGGCGGCATCGGCGTCTCGGTGAGGTGCCCCAGCACCACCTTGGCGGCGCTGTCTCCCTCGAACGGCAGCCGCCCCGTCAGCATCTGGTAGAGGATGACGCCCACCGAGTAGAGGTCGGAGCGCGCGTCCACCGGGTCGCCGCGCGCCTGCTCCGGCGACATATAGGCGGGGGTCCCCATGATGGAGCCGGCGGCGGTGCGATGCGAGTGCGTCTCGCCGCGTATCTTCGCCAGACCGAAGTCCAGCACCTTGACGAAGTCGCCCTCGCCGCGCAGCTCCTCGACGATGATGTTCTCCGCCTTCATGTCGCGGTGGATGACGCCGAGGTGGTGCGCCTCGGCGAGCGCGTGCAGCACCTGCCGCAGGATCTTCCCGGTGCGCGCCGGTGGCAGCTCGGCGCCGTTGTCCAGCAGCGCCGCCAAGCTGCGCCCGCGCAGGAACTCCATCACCAGGTACAGCTGGGCGTCCTCCGTGCGGCCGAAGTCCAGCACGGCGACGCTGTTGGGATGGTTCAGCCGGCTCGCCGCGCGCGCTTCGTTGTAGAAACGCGTGACGATCTGCTCGTCGCTCGCGAGGTGCGGGAGGATGACCTTGATGGCGACGGTCTTCTGCAGGCTGGTGAGCTCGGCGCGGTAGACCTTCCCCATCGCGCCCGCACCGAGCAGCTCGCGGATCTGGTACTTGCCGCCGAACACTCGTCCCAGCAGCGGATCGACGTTGTCGCCGGGCGGAGGTAGACGCGCCCCGCACACGTTGCAGAAGACGTGCGCGTCGTCGCAGGGGGACGAGCACTCGGAGCAAAGGCGCATCGTGGATCCCGCGGTCACCCCTCCCACCCGCCACGGCCTGCATTTCCGCGGCAAACTTCGCTTTGCTGGAGCCTATCGCAACGGGCCTTGCAGCCACAAGCGCCACGTGGCCGGCGCGATCAGTCGTCGCGCAGGAGCTCGGCCAACAGCCGGTGGAAGTGATGCACGCAGGCCTCGCGGGCCGGCGAGTAGCGGGCGCGCCGGTAGAAGCGCGAGGACACCCCGCGCTGTGTCGCCTGCACGATGTCGTCGTCCTCCAGCTCCACGTGATGGAGGTCGCCGCCGGCGCCGCGCCCGCGCCGCTCCTCGCGCCACACGTACGGCACGTAGCGCACGCGCACGCGGTCGGGCCCGAGCGGGCGTACCAGGTTGAGCGACAACCCCCACGGATAGAAATTGAGCATCGTGGTGGGGAACAGGCAGAAGTAGAGCCCTGCGATTCGCTCGCCGGCAGACGGATGGCCGGGCGGCAGGTCGAACGCGTCCTCCCCGCCGGCGGCGACGCCGATCTGCAGCGACGCCCACTTGAACGTCTCGCTGCGGTAGGCGCGATAGTCCAGCGTGCGGGCGAGGGCCGGGTGCACGTACGGGACGTGGAACCCCTCCAGGTAATTGTCGCACCACAGCGCCCAGCTCGCCTGCAGCTCGTAGTCGCGCGCGCCGGCGTCGTCGCGGCGGAAGGCGTCGAGGGGCATCCATTCGACGTGCGCGCCCAGCGGGGCCACGGCGTCCTCGAAGGGGGCGACCGGGTCGAGCGCCGCGAACACGAACGGCCCCCATTGCGCCACGGCCACGCGCGCCAGGTCGTCGTCTGGGCCGGGGAAACCGGCGACGCCGTCGAACTCCGGCATCGAGACGAAGCGGCCGTCGAGGCCGAAGCGGCGCCCGTGGTAGCGGCAGCGCAAGTGATCGACTTGGCACGCCCGCTCCACCAGCGGCGCGCCGCGGTGCGTGCAGACGTTGGCGAAGCCGCGCAGCGTGCCGCGCGCGTCGCGCGTCAGGAGCAGCGGCTCGTCGAGCGCGCCTTCCAGCAGCGTGGCCGGCACGGCCGAGCCGGGCGCGGCCAGCGCCGCGGCGTCGGCCACCACGTGCCAGGTGCGCGTCAGGACGCGCTCGCGCACGTGCCCGTACCAGCCGGGATCCGCGTACAGCGCGCCCGGCAGCCCTCGGGCGCGGCGGATGTCGGCGTGCACCTCGATCTCGGCCGGGCTTGCGCGCCGGCGCTCCTCTGGAGCCGACGGGCGCGCCGTGCGGACCGCGCGGCGTGCGCTTCCCGCCGGGGCCGGGGAGCGCCGCGCGCCTGGACGTCGTCCCTTCAAGGCGCCGCGCGGTAGAAGTCCGCGATCGCGGCCACGACCCGGTCCTGCTCGGCGTCCGTCATCTCCGGGAAGATGGGGAGCGACAGCACGGAGGCCGCCGCCGCCTCCGCGCGCGGCAGCCCACCAGGCGGCGCCGCGTCGGCGAACGCCGGCATGCGGTGCAGCGCGTGCGGGTAGAACACCTGCGTGGCAACGCCGGACGCGGCGAGGTGGCGGCGCAGCTCCTCGCGCCGCGCCGCGCGCACCGTGTACGCGTGCCAGACGTGAACGTCGGGGGGCGCACCCGCCGCAAGGCGCGGCACCCGCACGAGGTCGCCGCGCACTGCCTCGCCCAAGCGCGCCCCGTATCTCTCGGCGAGTGTCCGCCGCCGCGCCGTCCAATCCGCCAGATGTGGGAGCTTGGCCGCGAGCACCGCCGCCTGCAGCCCGTCGAGCCGCATGTTGTAGCCGTTCTCGGTGGCGAAGTACTTCTCCTTCTGCCCGTGCGTGCGCAGAAGGCGCACCCGCGCCGCGCCCGCCGCGTCGGGCGCCACCACCAGTCCCGCGTCCCCCGCGGCGCCCAGGTTCTTCGTCGGGTAGAACGAATAGGCCCCGAAGGTGCCGGCCGCCGCCCCGGCCGGCTCGCCCGTCCCGGGCAAGCGCGCGCCGATGGCCTGGGCGGCGTCCTCGACAATCGTCATCCCCGCCGCGCGCAGCGGCGCGAGGTCGCCCGCCTGACCGAAGAGATGGACGGGCACGACGAAACGCGCGCCGGTCGCCGCCGCGGCAGCAGGGTCGAGCAGGAACGACCCCTCGGCGAGGTCGACGAAGCGCGGGCGCCCGCCGGCGCGCACGATGCTGGTGCCGGTGGCGACGAACGTGAAGGCGCTCGTCACGACCTCGTCGCCCGGCTGCAAGCCCGCAGCGCGCAGCGCCAGCACCAGCGCGTCCGAGCCGTTGGAGACGCCCACCGCGCGTTCCGCGCCGATTCCCAGGAACGCCGCCACGGCCTTCTCGAACGCCGCCACCTCGCCGCCGAGGATGAACTCCCCGGAGGCGAGCACCCGGGCGACGGCGCCGTCGATCTCGGCGCGTAGTGCGTCGTATTGCCGGCGCAGGTCGAGGAAAGGGACGTTCATCGCTGGAAGAAGTCCGGGATGATGTAGAGCAGCGTTCCCAGCGCCGCCACCAGTACGCCCGCCGGCGCGATGGCCGCCGCCACCCAACGCAGCCACGCGGCGTCGGCATGCGAGGCCGCCCACAGCCCCCAGCCGGACGCGCACACGCCGGCGGGGATCATCGACGCATAGGCCATGTGCAGAACGTGCGGGCTCATCTTCAGGCCACCCGCATCCCGACGATCCAGAGCGCCGCCGCCGCCACCGTGACCGCGCCCCAAAGCAGCGCCGCGCGCGGGCGCAGCAGGCCCTCCTCGTCGAAGCCGCGCCACACCAGGCAACCCAGCCCGCCGAGCCAGCCGAAGAACCCCAGCAGCAGAAGCACGGACCAGGTCGTGTCCGGCAGGTGGTCCGCCTCGAGGAGCGCCAGGTGCTCGGCGCGCAGCGTCGCCTCGTCCTTGCCGGCGTCCACCGGCGGAGCCGGCTCCTGGGCCATCAGCGCGGCGATGCGCTCGTTCACCGCGTGCAGCCGCTCCTCGTAGGGGAAATAGGTCGAGCGCGTGCCGTGGATGGCACTGCGCACTTCGCGGAAGGCGCGCAGTGCGCGGGCGCGATCGCCGTGCGCCGCCGCCGCGTTCGCCAGCTCGCCGAGGCGGTCGTAGGCGTAGCGCACCCAGGGGTTACCCGGGAGGTACCAGTGCGCCGCCCGCCCGTAGTGCGTCACGGCGGCGTCGAAGTCGCCGCCCGCCCGCGCGGCGTCGCCGTCCAGCGCCTCGCTGCGCGACTCCACGAACACCCGCACGCACAAGACCGCCAGCACCAGCGCCACCGCCGCCGCCCCGGCGACGACTTTTCCACGCCCGGTGGTCACGTCCAGCGTCATTGCCGCCGTTTCTACGACGTGCCGCTCCCCGTGTCCACGCTGTCGGCGTCCGCCGCCGCCGCCGGCCCCATCCCGCCGGGCGTCCCGGGCGCTGGCCCCGCCCCCGCCCCCGCTCCCACCCCCGCCCCCGCCGCGGCGGCATGCCGGCGCTTGAAATGCGCGTCGAGGATGAGCGCGGCCGTCTCCTCCACGGCGCGTCCGGTCACGTCGATGACCGGCCAGCGCGGATTGCGGTCGAACAGGTCCCGCGCGGCGCGCAGCTCGCGCGCCACCGCCTCGCGCAGCACGTAGCTCGTCTCGCGGTTCACGCCCATCGCCCGCAGCCGCTCCCGGCGGATCTTCAGCAGCGGTCGGATTCCGATCGTTAGTGCAAAAATACGGTCCTGGTCGATCTGGAACAGCTCCGCGGGCGGCGGCACGTCCGGCACCAGCGGCACGTTCGCCACGCGCAGCCCCTTCTGCGCCAGGTACATCGACAGCGGCGTCTTGCTCGTGCGCGACACGCCCACCAGCACCAGGTCGGCCATCGGCAGGCTGCGCGGCTCGCGCCCGTCGTCGTTCTTCACCGAGAACTCGATCGCCTCGATCCGCCGGAAATACTCCTCGGAGATGCTGTGCATGAGCCCGGGCGTCATCGTCGGCTGCTGGTTGAGATACGCTTGCATCTTGCCGATCAGCGCGCCGATCAGGTCGACCGCGTCGAGCCCCTTCTCCGTGGCTAGCCGGTGCAACAGGTCGCGCTGCGCCGCGTTCACCACCGTGAACACCAGGAGCGCCCCGGCCGCCGCCGCGCGATCCACCACGTCGCGGATCTCCTCGTCGTCGCGCACGCGGCTCCACATCTTCAAGTTGACGCGCGCGTCGCGGAACTGCAGGAGCGCGGCACGCACGACCTTCTCGGCGGTCTCGCCGGTGCCGTCGCTCAGGACGAAAATCGTCTTGGGGTCGCTGCGCACGTCACTACGGCCACTTTACGGCTACGGCGTGCACGGGAAGCACGGGACCGTCACCGGCTTCGGCGCCAGCGCGTAGCCGACCGCCACGCCGATCCCGATGGCCACCACCGCGGTGGCGCCGATGAACCACCATTGACCGTACCACGGGATCCGGGCCGGCCCCAGCCCGGCCGCCGCGCGCGCCGCCGCCGCCGCCGCCGCGTCCGTCGCCGGTCCCAGGTCGGTGAACTTCACCAGCAGGGAGGTGGTCTTCTGGAAGCGCACCTCCAGCTCCTGCTTGAACTCGGGGAAACCCTTGGTGCGCAGCACCAGCGTGTGCTTCCCCACCGGTAGGTCGGCGATGAGGCGGGGGAGGGGCGTGTCGCCGACCTTCTTGTCGTCCACGAACACCTCTGCGCCCACGAACTCCGTCAGCAGCGAGACCGACCCCAGCAGCTTCTCCGGCGCCAGGAGGCGGTACGCCGCCACGCGCACGGCCTCGATGAGTGCCTCGCGCTCGCCGCGCAGCGGCTCTTCGATGCGGCGAAGCACGCCTGTCCCGTCGGCGCGTACGGCCTTCAGATTGACGATGTAGTGGTCGCCCAGCGCGCCCACGTTGCCGGCGATCACCAACCCCGCGCCAACGGCGGCGCCCGCGCGCGCCAGGCATTCGTCGTCGCCCTCGCACTCGAGGAGCTTCCGGTCCTTCTTGGATTTACCAACGCGCGCCGCGGCATCGGCCAGCGACAGCACCGTGGCGCCGTTCACGCGCGCCAGCTCCAGCCGCAGCAGCGACTCGAGCTTCCCGACGATGCCCGGGTCCAGCCCAAGCGGGTCGAGCGTCCAGAGCAGGATGGTCGAGGCGGCCGCGGGAGACGGTGGAGGCGAGGCGGCCGAAGGCGCGGCGCCGGCGGCGGGCGCACGGGCGGCGAGGCCCACCATCATGACGATGGCGACCGCCGCAGCGCGGAGGCCTGACATTCCCGCAGTCTACCGGAAAGTGTCGCCCCGCACACCTTCACCGCCGGCGCCGGGCGGCGCCGCCGGACCTTCCGCACGCGCGGCCCCCGTGGTACAGCCGCCGGAGGAGGGTGCATGGCAGCGAAGCTCGAAGTCACCGTCAACGGAATGGTGTTCGACAACCCCTTCGTGCTGGGGTCGGGCCCGCCCGGCACCAACGCCAAGGTCATCTCCAAGTCGTTCGAGCTGGGCTGGGGAGGCATGGTCATCAAGACCATCAGCCTCGACGCCAGCAAGGTCGTCAACACGGCCCCGCGCTACGGCAAGCTGCGCTCGCGCGAAAAGGGCGAGGTCGTCGGCTTCGAGAACATCGAGCTCATCTCCGACCGCCCCTTCGAGACCTGGCTGGACGAGCTGCGACAGCTCAAGAAGAACTACCCGAAAAAGATCCTCATCGCCTCCATCATGGAGGAATACCGCCGCGAGGCGTGGCACGAGATCGTGCGGCGCGTGCAGGAGACGGGCGTCGACGGCTTCGAGCTGAACCTGTCGTGTCCGCACGGGCTGCCCGAGCGCAAGATGGGCATGGCGATGGGCGAGGACCCGGCGCTGGTGGAGGAGGTGTGCGGCTGGGTCATGGAGGTCGCCACCATTCCGGTGTGGGCGAAGATGACGCCGAACATCGGCGACATCGCCGCGCCGGCGCGCGCCGCCGTGCAGGGCGGCGTGCACGGCATCTCCGCCATCAACACCATCCTGAGCATCATCGGCGTGGACCTCAAGACGCTGCGCCCGATGCCGACGGTGGAGGGACACACGGTGCCGGGCGGCTACAGCGGGCAGGCGGTGCGGCCGATCGCGTTGCGGCAGGTGATGGAGATTGCGCGGGCGCTGCCGGGCGTGCCGGTGTCGGGCATCGGCGGCATCGAGACAGGGCTCGACGCCGCGCAGTTCCTGCTGCTGGGCGCGAGCACCGTGCAGATCTGCACCGGCGCGATGCTGCGTGGCTACGAGATCATCGACGAGCTGAAGGCGGATCTCGCGAAGTTCATGCAGGACCACGAGTTCGCGTCGCTGACGGACTTCATCGGCCGGAGCCTGCCGTTCTTCTCGACGCACGCCGATCTGGTGCAGCGGCAGAAGGCCGCCAAGCAGGCGCGCGCCGGCCTCGCCGGCCGCGACAACGAATGGCAGGGCGCCATCACCAAGGAAACCGAGGCGCTCACGACGAACTGAGCCGGCCCCCTGCCGCAGGCGGGAGCCGGCTCAGCCTACTCGGAGCTCGAAGCGCCTCGACGGCCTCCGAGGCACCGCGCCGCGAAGGCCTCTTTCGAGCTCTTCACGCTTTCTAAGCCGCGCCGGCGCGGCGCGGGCGCAGCAGCGCCTGGCGAAGGAGGTCCATCGGCAGCTGCCCCTCGGCCAGCAGCGCGTCGTGGAAGCGCTTGAGATCGAAGCGCGCGCCGGCGGCGGCACGCGCGTCGGCGCGCAGCTGCTCGAGCGCCAGGCGCCCCAGCGTGTAGGCGGGGCAGGAGAAGTCGGTCAGCGCGCGCCCCACCTCCTGGCGCGCGAGGCGCGCCGTGGCGTGGGCCTCGTGCGCGTAGTAGGCAGCGGCCTCCTCCAGCGTCATGCCGCCGCAGTGCAGGTTCACCGAAACGACGCAGCGCGCCGCGCGCATCAGCGCACCCCACTCCTTGGAGAGGAGCCACGCCGGCTCGCCTTCGCCGTAGCCGGCCTCGAAAACGATCCCCTCGGCGTAGTGCGCCCAGCCCTCGACGAACGTGTCGGGGCACAGCACCTTGCGGACGAGAGACGCGCAGTCGCGCAAACGCGCGAGCTGCACCAGGTGGCCGGGGTACGCCTCGTGCGCCGTCACCCAGCGATTGCCGGCGTGGTTGAAGAAGCGCAGGTGCTGGTCTTGCTCCTCGGCGCTCCAGGCCGCCTCCGCCGGCGCCACCTGATAGAGCGCGTCGCCGGGCTCCGGGTCGAACGGCCCCGCCACGTCCATGCAGGCGATCGTGGTCGTGCGCAGGAACGGCGGCACCTCTTGCACGACGCAGCGCGGGCCGCGCGGCAACGTGACGAGCTTGGCGGCGCGACAGAAGCGCCGCAGGTCGTCCACGAGCCGCCGGATCTCCGGGAGCAGGGCCTCGGGCGCGGGGTGCGCGCGCTGCAGCGCGCGCAGCGTCTCCGCCATGGGGCGGCGCGACACCCGCCGGGCGAGCGCGTTCATGCGCTCCTGGATTCGGCGCACCTCGGCGCGGGCGAGCGCGTCGATCTCGCCCGGCGTCGCCGTGACGCACTCGAACAGCGCCAGTCGCCGTGCATAGGCCGCCTCGCCCACGCCGAGCGCGGCGCCCGGCCGGTCGCGCAGCGCGCGCAGGGCGCCGGCGTAGCGGGTCATGGCCGCGGCGGCGCTGGCGCACGCCTCGGCGAGCGCGTCACGGTCGTGCGCCCGGCCGGCGCCGGCGAAGGCGGCCGGCACGACCCGGCGGAACAGCGCCAAGCTATCCTGCGCGGCCCGTGCGGCGAGGTCGCGCAGCACGGGCGTGGGCGCGGCCGCGCCGAGATCCGCGCCGCTGCCGCCGCTGCCGCCGCCGCCGCCGACCCCGCTCCAATGGCGGCGGGCGTCGTCCAGCAGCGCGGGCACCGCGCGTAGCCGCGCGATCGTCCGCTGCAGCCGCAGCGCGGGGTCGCGGCTCTGCCGCGCCACGAGCTGATGCACCGCCTCGGCGGCCGTCTCTACCGCCCAGCCTGGATCCCAACGCCACGGGGCAAGCTCGGCGATCTCGAATTCGGCGGCACGCGCACGCGTCTCGGCCCACACGCGGTCGATCGCTTCCGCCGCGGCGAGCCCGTCCGCCGGCACGGCCGCCAGCTCCCGGGCGAAACGCGCCGCGTGGCCGCCCATGACCGCCAGCCGCTCCGGCGCCAGGCTCTCGAGCGCGCCGTCGTGCGCGTGCTCCCCCAGCGCCGTGGCCAACGACGGCCGGTCGGCCAGGTACTCGGCGACGAACGCGCGCGCAGTGCTCTCCCAGAGGCGCCGCGCCTCCGCCCTCCGCGCCTCGCGCGCGTTGTTCACGGCGCGTTTCTATCACGCCGCGCGGTGCTATCATCGACGCGGAACACGCTGGAGGGCACCATGGGGGAACGTGCTGGGCGAATCCGAGCGGCTCTGCTGTGCGCGACGATCGCGCTGGCGGCGACCGCCTGCGGCCCGACGCACGGCGGCGCGACAGGCCCCGCCGCCTCGACCCCCACGCTCGACGAGGCCGACGCCGCGGCGCGTGGCTACCTGGACGCCGTTCCCGAGATAAGCGACGAGATCGGCAAGCTCACCAAGGTGGAGCTCGCGTCGCCCGGCGGCGTCTGGTCCGGCCACAGCGCCGACGGCGACACGATGATCCTGACGTACCGCCTGAAAGGGCCGCGCGGCGCCGGCAAGGCCAAGGTGTGGGTCGTGCGCGGCGAGATCGCCTGGACCCCGGTCGGCTGTCGCGCGCGCGTCCGCAGCAGCGACCCAAAGTCGCCGGCGCCGGCCAAGACCGTGCGCGCTGGGCGCGAGCCCGAGACGACCGTCTCCTCCGACGACGTGGACCGCGACCTCCTGTAGCGCGGCGTCCCGGCACCGCGCCGCGGTCCTGCGGTATGCTCGCGCCGCGGAGACGAACGTGTCGAAGAGCCGGCGCACGCTGCGCGAGAACCTGCACTTTCGCCTAGGGCGGTCGCTCAACGAGGCGCTGCTCCGCCTGCCGCCCGAAGAGCTGACGGCGTTGAACCGCGAGGTGCAGCAGGCGGCGGGGGCGGCGCACTTGCTCTACCAGGACACCGCCGGCGCTCTTCGGTCCATTCCGTTGCTGCTGCGCCCGCGCGTGCTGTCGCGCGAGCAGAAGCGCTACTTCCACAAGACGTGCGTCGAGCTCATCCGTGCGCTGGAGAGCCTTTACGCGCTCTGGGTGGACGCCCCCGCGGTGCAAGCGCTCTTGCCGCTCACGCCGGGCGAGCGCGCCTGGTTCGACGCCATGCCCAAGGGCGCGCACAAGGCGCCGCAGTCCATCTTCGGGCGGCTCGACGTGCAGGTTGACTTCTCGGACGAGGACTGGGCGAAGAACTGCCACTTCTTCGAGCCTAACAGCGTCGGGGCGGGCGGCATCCACTACACGCCCGTCGCCGACGCCATCATCGAGAAAATCGTCGTACCGCGCGTGCAGAAGAGCGCGCGCCACTTCATGTTGCAAGTGAACGACGACCCGCGCCTGCTGCTGCTGCACACCCTGACCGCGCACGGCGACGAGATCGGCGCGCGCCGCCTCAACCTCGCCTTCGTGCAGGACCGGCGCGGGCTCGGCGGGCCGGAGGAGTTCACCTTCCTGGCCGAGTTCATGAACGCCCGCGGCTTGACGGCCGTGGTGGCCGACCCGCGCGACCTGGTGCTGCGCGGCGAGCAGCTGTGGGCGGGCGACGTGCCGGTGGACGTGCTTTACCGCGATACCTCCATCGCCGACCTCGCCGAGTGGGAAGCGGAGGGCACGGACCTCGGCGCGATGCGCTGGGCGTTCGCGCAGAACCGCGTCGTCTCGACGATCACGGGCGACTTCGACCACAAGTCCACCTTCGAGATCTTTACCGACCCCGCCTTCGACGCGCTCTTCAGCACGGCGCAGCGGCGCATCTTCCGCAAGCACGTCCCCTGGACCCGCGCGGTGCGCGAGACCACGACGCTCGGCCCGGACTTGCGCATCGAGATCGACCTGGTCCCGTTCATCCGCAAGAACCGCGATCAGCTGGTGCTCAAGCCGAACCGCGCGTTCGGCGGCGAGGGCGTGGTGATCGGGCCGCATTGCGACCTGCACGACTGGGACGACGCGTTGGCGCGCGCCGTGCGCGATCCGGGGAGCACCGTCGTGCAGCGCTACGTGCCGGCCCTGGTGAAGGACTTCCCGGTCGTGGACGCGGAGGAGCGCGTGACGCTGGAGGAGTTCTACGTGGTGTGCGGGTTCTACGCGACGAGCGACGGCCTGGGCATCCTGGGGCGCGCGTCCAAGCGGCGCGTGGTCAACGTGGCGCAGAAGGGCGCTCTGTGCGCCTGCCTCGTCCTGATGTGACGGCGATGCGCGTGTTCGTGGAGACGCACGGCTGCCGCGTGAACCGCTACGACGGGGCGGCGCTGGCCGCCGCGCTGGTCGGGCGGGGCCACGAGGTCGTGGACGATGCCGCCGACCCCCACGACGTGTACGTCTTGAACTCGTGCGCCGTCACGTCCACCGCCGAAGCCGAGGGCCGCCGATACCTCTGGCGCGCGCGCCGCCGGCTGGGCGCGAGCGGCGTGGTCGTCGCCATCGGCTGCGCCGCCGAAATCACGGGGGCGGCGTACTCCGTCCAGGCCGGCGGTCCTGCCGACCTCGTCGTCGGCGCGGCGGCCAAGGGCGACGTCGCCGCCCTGCTCGACGCCCACCTCGCACGCCGCGCGTCGTCCATTTCCAGTCCGACGGCCCCCACGATGGCGGCGGCCACCGCGAACAGCAAGAACGGAACGAGCACCACCAACACGGCGACCGACGTCCAATCCCTACCGGTCGATGATCGCTCCTCGCGCTTCTTCTACAAGGTCCAGGAGGGCTGTGACGTCCGCTGTGCATTCTGCATCATCCCGGACGCGCGCGGCCCCGCGCGCTCCGTCCCGCCGGACGAGGCCCTCGCCCTGCTGCGCCGCGCCCGCGCCGCGGGCTTCCAGGAATTCATCCTCGCCGGCATCCACCTTGGCGGCTACGGCCGCGACCTTCCCGCGCCGGCCCGCACCACCCTCGCCGCCCTCTGCCGCCGCGTGCTCGACGGGACGTCCGTGCCACGCCTGCGCCTCGGCTCCATCGAGCCCTGGGGCCTGCGCCCCGACTTCCTGGCCCTCTACGCCGGCGAGCCCCGCCTCCTGCCGTCGTTGCACGTCCCCCTCCAGAGCGGCAGTGACGCCGTTCTGCGCGCCATGCGCCGCCCCATCACCGCCGCCGGCTACCTCGCCGCCGCCGAGCGCGCGCTCGCCGCCCGCCCCGACACGACGCTCTTCATCGACGTGCTCGTCGGCTTCCCCGGCGAGACTGACGCCGACTTCGCAAGCACGGTCGCGCTGCTCGCCCGCCTGCCCTTCACCAAGCTCCACGTCTTCCCCTACTCGGAGCGCCCCGGCACGCCGGCGGCGCGCTCCACGGCCCAGCGCGTCCCCGACCCCGTGAAGCGCGCGCGCGTCCGCCAGCTCCTCGACTGGTCGGACGAGCGCTTTCGCGCGCGTCTCGCCGCGCGCGCCGGCGAGCCCGACGAGGTCGTCGCCGAATCCGCGGACCGCGGGCACACGCGCGACAACCTCCCCGTCCACCTCGTCGTCCCGCCCGGCGTCGCCCCGCCGCCGCGCCGCGCGCTTGTCTCGGTCACGCTCGGCGCCGCGCGACCCCGCGCCGATCCGCCCCACCTCGTGGCCTTCCCTGCGTTCCATCATCACGGCCGCTAGCGGCTACGCACGCGACGCGCACCGCCTCTTTTTCCGCCGCAGTCCGCGTGCTAGACGCGATCCGTGGCGCGCAAGCACCTCCTCGACATCTACGCGCACATCGACGACCCGTCGTGCGTCGGGTGCTTCGACGAAGAGGCTCAGGACGCGGCCGGCGCTGCCGCGCCCCCGCCCGCCGCCTCCGCCGGCGACGCGCCCCCACGCGCGGGCGAGACGGGGCCCGTGCCGGAGCCGTCCGGGCCGGTGGCGGCAACCGACTTCGTCGAGGTGACGCTCACGCTCCTCGACGACCGCCCCATCCGCAACGCTCGCTTCGAGCTGCAGCTAGCCGACGGCTCCACGCAGCAGGCCACCACCGACGCCGACGGTCACTTCCTGTTGGAAGGCATCCCGCCGGGGACGGTCCACGTGAAGCTCGTGGAAGACGGTGAGGCGGCACCCGCTCCGGGCGCCGGAGCGCCCGCTTGACCGAGCGCACCGTCCGCACCAGCCGCGACGAGCTGCACGGCGGGCTCGATCTCGTCTCGGGCTCGCACCACCGTCTCGTTCTCGCCAGCGACCTCCGTTTCCTACGCGGGCGCGACCTCGGCGGGCCGCCCCCCGCAGCGGCCTCCGCCGGCGCAACCGGCGGCGACGCCAATGCCGGCGCCCCGGCCCCGGCCGCCCCAACGGGCGACAGTGCCCTCGTCTCGACCCGCGTCGTCTCGCCCCTCGAAGCCAGCGTCGTCGGCCGCCTCCATCGATACGGCAAGCGCCCACGCGACGGCGACCTCGTCACCATCGAGGCCGACTCCGGCTCCGGCACGCGCGTGGAGGTGCGCGGCCCCGCCGCCTCGGTCACGCTCGACCTGCAAGCCGCCCCCGGCGCCCTGCGCACCACCAAGAAGCTCCTCTGCTGGCACGGCGCCGCGGGAGACCTCGGCGGCGCCGCCTGGGACGACGTCGAGCTCCTCGACGTCACCGCCGCCGGCAGCGGCGAGGTCCCCTTCGCCGAGACAGTCACTGCCCGCTGCGGCGACGCCGAGGCGCAGCTCGGCCTGCTCGACGTGCTCGCCGAGGACCCCGAGCAGGCGGGCACCTTCCGCACCGTGCGCTACGGCCTTTTCCGCACGCGCCGCCCGCGCCTGCGCTTCGTGGTGCCGCTGCTCGACCGCACGCGCGTCAAGGTCTGGCTCGACGACGGCGACGAGACCACCCACGACGAGCTGGAGATCACCGCGCTCGCGCAGGTCGAGCGGCCCGTCACGCCCTGGGAGCCGCCCGGCCACATCGCCCTCGACTCCTCACCCATCACCGCCACGCTCAACGGCGCCGTCGGGCGCACGCGCCTGGTCCCCGCGGACGATCCCGGCCTTCCGGCCGAGGGCGAGTGCGCCCTCTTCCTGTACGGCGAGAACCGCATCCGCCTGGAGCTCGACGTCGGCGGCGAGCCCGAGCCGCTCTTCTACGGCCACGCCTTCAACTACGTCAGCGACACCGAGACCGTCCCCAGCGGCCACTTCGAGATCGAGACGCCCGCGCACGGCGTCCCCGTCATGAAGGGCGCGCTGATGCTCGACTTCGCCGACGCGATCGACGACG
The DNA here is from genome assembly GCA_036004705.1 of Myxococcota bacterium. Lineage (GTDB taxonomy): Bacteria > Myxococcota_A > Polyangia > DASYRF01 > DASYRF01 > DASYRF01. The sequence continues at coordinate 10,469 of DASYRF010000146.1, read as the reverse complement.
CCACCATCTCGCGCACGCTGCACGCGCTGCAGCTGCGCCCGCGTGGCTTCGCCGCGGCCTACAACCTCGTGCAGGCGCAGGTGCACGGCGACGCCAACGCCGACGCGCTCGGCACCTTGCTCGACGAGATCCTCGGCTACGCCGACCCCGCCCTCACCTCCGCCACGCTCGTCCCCGTCATGCAGACCGGAAGCGGCGAGACCGGCGTGCTGGAGCGCGTCCCCGAGGCGCTGCATGGCGCGTTCGGCGCCGGCGCCGTGCCGCCCGCGCCCAACACGTTCGGCGCGCCCCCCGTCCCGGCCGGCGGCGCCGTCGCCGCCGGCTTCCCCCCGGCGCGCGACCTCCACTGGCACCACTTCGTCATCCACACCTTCGCCGCCCACCGCCTCATCGAGGCGGTCCTCTTCCCGCAGGAGCGACCGCCCACCGTGGCGCTCACCGGGCTCACGTTCGAGACCGCCAAGACGTTCGTGCGCCCCGGCGCCGCCGACTCCATCCGCCGGGCCCTGGAGGTCGACGCTCAGACCGGCGGGCGGCGCATGGCCATCTTCGGCCACACCGACCGCGTCGGCACTGACGCCAGCAACGAGCAGCTCAGCCAGTTCCGCGCCCGCGCGGTCGAAGCGCTGCTGCGCCAAAACGCCGGCTTCTGGTACGACCGCTTCGCCACCCCCACCGAGGCGCTCAGCACCGGCATCGCGGATTTGCAGTGGGCGCTCACCGAGCTCGGCGACTATGCCGGCCCGCTCGACGGCGTGCGCAACGCCGCCCTCGACGCCGCCGTGCAGCAGCTCAAGGGGCGGCACGCCCTCACCGGAGCCAGCGTCGACCTGCGTACCCGCCGCGCGGCCGCCGACGAGCTGCGCACCCGCATCGGCGCCACCGGCGCCGCGCTGCACGACGAGCGCGCCTGGGGCACGCGGGAGATCCAGGAGATGCTGACCCGGCTCGGCGACTACACCGGGCCGATCAACGGCGTGAACACCGCCGCCACTCAGACCGCCGTGCGTGCGCTGCAGACCCGCCGCCACCTCAGCGTCGACGGCGACGTCGGCATCGCCACGCGCATCGTCCTCATCCGGGATTACCAGGACTCGCTCGTCCCTGATCATCCCGGCGGCGTGCCGCGCGACCACTTTCACGGCGACGTGCCCGCGAACCCCGACGCCGACGCCGTCTGGGGCTGCGGCGAGGCCTTCCCGCGCGTCCCCTACCCGCCGGGGGTCGAAGCGTCCGAGCCCAACCGCCGCGTCGAGATCGTCTTCCGCCGCACCGCCCCCGTGCCCATCGTGCGCGGCCTGCTGGGCGCCGCCGTCCCCTACGCCGAATGGCGCGCCCCCGAGGCGCCCGAGGGCACGCCGGCCACGCCGCCCAACGTGGTCGTGGCGCACGGCGACTCCGGCTTCGGCGTCGGCAACGGCGTGCTCCCCGCCCCCGCCGCAGGGCCACCCCCGCCCGCCGGCCCGCCCGAGCCGCTCTACACCGGCGACCAAGCCACGCAGCCGAACCGCTTCCTCATCAAGGGCGAGCGAATGGTGCGGCCGACCAACGTCACGCTCAACGCCGCGCTCAGCGTTGGCCAGGAGACCGTGCGTCCCGACGGCGACCTCTCGCAGGTCGGCGACCTCGTGAGCAACGCCGGCGGCTCGGGCCACGGCACCGCGTCGCTCACGCTCATGGCCGCCGACGGCGTCGGTGCGCCCGCCCCGCCGCTGGGCGCGCCCCCCGGTGCCGCGCCGTTGCCGCGCGACGCCAACAACCTCGTGCTCGGCACGGGCCCGCACATCAAGGTGCGTCCCGTGGTGGCGCTGGGCGGGCCGCTCGAGACGGTGCGCGTCTTCGAGGTCGTGGCCGGCGACCCCGACGTCTTCGTGTACAGCGCCTCCGTCCATTGGCCGGTCTTCATGCAGGTGCCGCCGGCGCCGCTGGTCCACCCCGCTGCGGTGAGCGCCCAGCAGCAGCGCGCCATCCAGACCGCCGCGCAGCACTGCCTGATGCAGGGCAAGCTGATGGTGCTGACGGCCGGGAACTACCTCCACAACCAGAACAACGTGACGCCCGGGACGCCCGGCTTCCCCACGATCGGTACGATCAACTTCTACGACACCGCGCGGTCGAGCTGGGCGCTGCTGGCGCCGAGCCGCAACGCGCCGCGCGCCAACAACACGGGCGCCAACGTCACGATGCAGCAGGTGGTGCTGGTCGGCGCGATGGCCCGCGTGGGCGGGCCCGACCCCAACGGGCTCGCGGCGTTCGGCTCGCTCGACGCCACCATCAACAACCCCGGCCAGCCGGAGATCATCTGCGACTTCTCGCTCATCGGGCCGCAGGTCGGCATCCACGCCCCGGGGCAGGACATCCGCGCGCTGCGCGCGACGCCGGCGGCGATGGCGCTCACCAACCAGCAGCCGGTCGGCGACGGCATGACCATCGGCGGCTTCGGTGGCACGTCGGCGGCCACGCCACTCACGGCGGGCCTGGTGGGCGAGCTCCTCATGCTCGATCCGGCGCTGCGCCAGCCGGCCAACATCGCCCGCACGCTGGAGTACCTGGAGGCGACCGCCGACTGGATGCTGCCTATCCCCCCCGGGGGCGGCGAGACCATCCCACCGGGCGTCGGGTTCCCGGCGCCGACCGGGCTCATCGCCCGCAGCGGCGATCCGCTCATCGCGCCGGGGCCGGCGACCCACGCGGCGTTCATCAACATCCGCCGCGTGAACTTCTGGAAGGCGGTCCTGGCGGTCCTCAACGACGGCCTTTCGCAGGAGGACAACCGCACCATCCCCAACGGCGCCGGCGGAACGGTGGCGAGCCCGTTCACGATGTGCACGTTGCGCGACGACGCGGCGACCCGCTGGTACGGGTTCGAGGTCCGCGTCGCGTTCGCCGACTGCATGCTCTGGCTGCGCAAGACCAGCGGCGAGCTGGTGGCGGTCGAGGACGCGGGCGCGCTGTTGCCCGGCGACCGCGTGGCGGCGACCGCCTGGCGCCTGACCAACGCCTACCGCGGCCCGGCGCCGGCCGCTCCGGTGCCGGCCGGCGTCGACCCCGCGGGGCCGCTCCTGCCGGCGTTCCCGTTCGCGCTGCCGTTCCCGGCGGGCGTCACGCCGTTCTACCTTTGTCAGCTCAGCATCGAGCGGACGCGCCTGGCCGACTACCGCGAGCTGGTGGCGACGCTGCCCGGCGTCGACCCGGCGGCGCCTGACGGGGCAAGCGCGCCACCGGTGTTCGTGCTGCCGGTGGACGACCGCGCCGCGTTGCGCACGCCGGCGGCGGCCGGGCGGCCGGCGGCGCTGACGGCGCTGGTGGCGGGGTTCGACGACTTCGTCTTCCACGTGCAGGCGACACCGTCGGCGGCGCCTGCGGACGTGCGCTTCTTCCTGCCGGACAACCGCACCGGCGCGGCGGTTGGCGAGCTGCTGACCGTGTCGGTCTTCTGCGTCGACGCGCTCGGCAACGTGACGAACCCGCCTGCCGCGGGAGTGAACGTCACGGTGGCGCCGGGGCCGGGCGCCGGCGGCGCGCCGAACGTGCAGCTCGACGGCGCGGCGGTCCCGGCCGGCGGGACGCCGGTGGCGTTCGGCGGCGGCGCGAACCCGCCCTACCGCGGCACCTTCACGTTCCAGGGCAACACCGCCGAGGTGGTGGTGCTGGGCGCGGCCGGCTTCGCGCACACCCGCAACGTCAACGTGGCGGCGCCGGGCGCGCTGCACGGGTTCGACGTGGAGATCCGGCGCGCGGCGGGCGGGGCGAGCCTGACCACGACGCCCGCACGCGTGCGCGAGACGCAGACCGGCGGCGACCTGGCCGCGCTGGAGCTGCTGGTGCGCGCGGTGGACGTCGACGGCGTGACAATCACGAATTTCACCGGATTGGTTGACCTCGCGCTGCTGGCGGGCGAGATGGGGAGCGAAGACGGCGGGAGCGCGGCCGGGGCGGGAACGACCGCGCGGCGCGGCGTGCACGTGAAGGAGCACGAAGCAGCACCGTTCGACGCGACGCGCTTCCACTACACGTATACGACCGCGGGGGCGACGCCCGACCGCGGCGTGCACGCCTTCCCGTTCTTCAGCTACACGGCCGGGCCGCTACGCTTCCGCGTGGCGAGCGGCGGCGTCGAGGGTCAGAGCGAGGAGATCCAGGTTCGGGGGGGCGGGGTCGCCACGTTCCTCATCCACACCTCGTCGCCGCAGACCGCCGGCACGGCGTTCAACGTGACGGTGACCGCGCTCGACGCGGCCGGAAACGTGGCGGAGGACTTCGAGGGCCCGGTGCTGCTGGGCTTGGCGCAGGGGACCGCGGCGGCGGTCGGGCCGCAGGGGCAGCCGGTGGGCGTCTACATTGGCAACACCCAGGTCGCGGGCGACGACACCTACACGTTCGCGCACACCGACGAGGGCGTGCACGTCTTCCCCGTGACCTGCCACACCGCCGAGACGGTGCAGTTCACCGCCACGCACAACCCGCCGGCCGGCGGCGCGGCGATCGCCGCCACCGGCCAGAACGTGGTGGTGCAGGGCCCAGGCGCGCTGGCGCAGTTCTTGTTCGAGACGCGCGGGCTAGACACGGCGAGCCCGCACGCCGGCGCGGAATTCGAGCTCCGCGTCATCGCCGCCGACGCCGCCGGCCACCGGCTGACCACGTACGTGCACACGGTCGCGGCCGGGCCCGTGCCCGGCGGCAACGTGACGCTGGGCCTCACGCCCAACCCGGCGGGCGGAACGTTCGGGACCGCGTTCACGATGGGCCCGCCGCGGCGCGGCGTGCAGATCGCCACGCAGCCGCAGACCGCCGGCGGCGTGCTGGGAAACACCATCGCGTTCACCGGCGCCGACCGCGGCGTCGTGTCGTTCTGGGTGACCGCGCACACCAGCGAGCTCGCCCAGCTCCGGGCCACGAACTTCGATCCCGCCGGCCCCAACTTCTCGAGCGACAGCGCGCAATTCAACTTCGCCACCGGCGGCGGGCCCGCGCAGCTCGGCGTCGCCGCGCCCACGCCCGTGGTGCACGGCGTCGTCTTCGCCGTAACCGTCACCGCGCAGGACGCCGCCGGCAACCGCACGGGCTCGTTCCTCGGTACCGTGAACCTGACGCTGGCCGCGGTGGGCGGCGGCGCCGCCCCCGCGCTCGGCGGCGTCACCTCGCAGATCTTCGTTGCCGCGAGCGCCGGGCAGCTCGTCTACAACGTCAGCATACCCAGCGCCGGCACGTTCAGGCTCACGGCCGGCGACGGCAACCTGACCGGCACGTCGGCCAACGTCGTTGTTACCTGACCCGACGTCGCGCGCCGCCGGTCCCGCCGACGCGCCTGCGTCCCGGCTCCGGGCCCCTACTCCCGCGGGGACCGCCGCGTGGCTCAGCGCCGCGCTGGCGCTCGGCGCGCTTGCGTGCTGCTCTGCGAGAGAGCGTCCCGGCGCCGAAGCGCCGGCCAGCGCGCCGGGGCGCCCCGATGCGAAGGACACGACGGACCCCAAGGAGGCCACGATGGACTACGCGACCACCCCGCTCTGGCTCGGCTCCGGCCCGTCCAGCGGCAAGCCCGGCCTCACCGTGATCCACGACGCCGCCGCGTGGGACCGTGTACGAACCGCGCTGGGCGCCGAGTACGCCGCCAAGCTCGCCGGCGTGACGCCCGACTGGGACGCGTCGGTGCTGCTGTTCGCGCGCTCCGGCGCCACCGCCCCCGAGACGCGCCTGCGCGTCGCGCGCCTCACGCGCAGCGCCGACGTCGTAACGGTGGAGGTCGCGCTGGCCGTCGACTCCCCGAGCGGCATGTCGCTCCCCACGCTCGTCCAGCCGTGGCTGCTCGCCGCCGCCCCGCGCGCCGCCTTCGCCGGCGCCCCCGAGGTCCGCCTCGTCTCGTCCGGCGCCGCCGCCTCCCCAGACGCCGTCACCCACGAGCGCACCCCTGACCCCTGACCCCTGACCGCTCAGGTCTTGGTTCGTGCCTTGAGCGCCGCCGCGCGCCGCGCGATGAGACCTGCCCCGATGATTCCAGTGGCCGCCCCCACCCCGGCGGAGAAGATCCCCGAGCGGAGCCCGAGCACGGTCTGCAGCAGGCCCAGGGTGAGCCCGACCGCGAGCGCCGTCACCACCATGAGGCCGATGATCATTGCCCAGCTCATCACCTTCGGTGCTTCGTCGGCCATGTCGCCTCCCGTTCGGCCGATGCTACTAGGCCGCCCGCCGCCCGCCTAGCACGCCGGCCGGGCGCGCGTGGCCTCGTCGGCCACGCCGTCCACGTCGCCGGGCGGCGGGCGCGCCGAGCTGTGCCGCGCTTCGCCGTCGCACGAGGCGCCTGGCGCGCGGGGTGTGGCCTCGGCTATGGTTGCGCCTCATGGCCGTCCGCGCGCCCGAGTTCCCTACCGGCGTCACCTGGCTAAACACCGACCGACCGCTGTCCATGGCAGCGCTGCGCGGGCACGTCGTGCTGCTCGACTTCTGGACGTACTGCTGCATCAACTGCATGCACGTGCTGCCTGAGTTGAAGGCGCTGGAGCGGCGCTTCGGCGAGGAGCCGTTCCTCGTCGTGGGCGTTCACTCGGCGAAGTTCCTCTCCGAGAAGGACCCGGCGAACATACGCCGCGCCATCGACCGCTACGAGATCGAGCACCCCGTCGTCGTCGACTCCGACCACGACGTCTGGCAACGCTTCGCGGTGCGCGCCTGGCCCACGCTCTGCCTGGTCGACTACGACGGCCAGGTCGCGTGGCAGGCCGGTGGCGAGCCGGACCGCGCCGCGCTGGAGGTGGCTGTCGAGCAGCTCCTCGCCCGCGGGCGGCGCGAAGGAAAGCTCGCGGCCGGTCCCCTGCAGATTTCCCGCCCGGCGGCGGGCGGCGATACGCCGCTGCGCTTCCCCGGCAAGGTGACGGTCGTGCCCGGCGCGGGCATGCAGGCGCTGAGCGGCGTGCCGCCGGGGCGCGGGCCGCTGGACGGCGCGGTGATGGCAGTCACCGACTCCAGCCACAACCGCCTGGTGCTCGCCGAGCTGCACAAGACGGCCGACGGCTGGCCGGAGGCCAAGCTCCTGTCGGTGGTCGGGACCGGCGGCGTTGGCTTCCAGGACGGCACCTTCGAGACCGCCTCGTTCCACCATCCGCAAGGCACGGCCTTCCTCGGCCAGAAGCTGTACGTCGCTGATACCGAGAACCACGCGTTGCGCGAGGTCAGCCTAACGGAAAAGACCGTGCGCACGATCGCCGGCACCGGCCGCAAGGGCGACGGCATGGCGGGCACGCCCACCGACCCGTTGCAAGTGCCGCTGCGCTCGCCGTGGGCGCTGGCCACGCTGCCTGGCATCCTCTTCGTGGCGATGGCCGGGTCGCATCAGATCTGGATCTACCTGGTGCAGCAGCGCGCGCTGCACGTTTACGCCGGCAGCGGGGCCGAGAACCACGTCGACGGGCCGCTCAACCAGGCGGCGCTGGCGCAGCCGTCGGGGCTCTGCGTCGGCGGGCCTTATCTGTTCTTCGCCGACAGCGAGGTCAGCTCCATCCGCGCCGTGGACCGCGTGGGCAAAGAAGTGGTGACGGTGCTGGGCGCGGGCCTCTTCGACTTTGGCGACGTCGACGGCCCCGCGGAGAACGCGCGCCTCCAGCATCCGCTCGACGTGACCATCGTCGAAGGCGCCCTCTACATCGCCGACACCTACAACAACAAGGTCCGGCGCTTCCGGCTCGACACCGGCGTGCTCGACACGCTGGTGGGCGAGGGCACCGCCAATACGGACCTCCTGCACGAGCCGGGCGGCATCGACGCCATCGGCGGTTTCCTCTTCGTGGCGGACACCAACAACCACCGTTTGCGCGTGGTGAAGCCCGAGAGCGGCGAGGTCCGCACGCTCGACATCGCCGACCTCAAGGCGCCCTAGGGCCCTTGACCGTAGCGCCGCGCCTCCGTACGATCCGGGCGTGCGCCGACACAACGGCTTCGAGACGGCGGCGCTCGCGCTGGTGCTGGCGCTGAGCGCGCTGGCGACCTGGGGCGCGTCGCCGGCATGGGCCGCCGACCCCGGCACGCCCGAGGCCGAGGCCGAGGCGCGCACGCTCTACAAGGACGCCAAGGTCTCCTATGACCTTGGCAAGTTCGCCGAGGCGCTCGACAAGCTGGAGCGCGCCTACGCGCTCTATCCGACGCCCATCATCCAGTTCAACCTCGCGCAGGTGCACAAGGCGATGGGCCACCTCAAGGACGCCCGCTTCCTGTACGTGCGCTATGCGGACGCGCTGAAGAAAGAGCTGGCGGGCACGACCAAGAAGAAGGAGCACGCCGCGCTGGAGGCGAAGCTCGCCGGCGTCGAGGCGACGATCACGGGGCTGGAGGAGGACATCGCCGCCGGCAAAGACCACAGCGCCGAGCCACCCAAGGACGTCACGCCGCCGCCGGCGACGGCACCGGCCGTCGACATGCATCTGCTGGCGCCGAGCAAGCCCCCAGGCGCGGACGCCCCCCCGCCGCCGCCGCCCAAACCGGTGCCCTGGGGCAAGTACTTCGGGGTCGGCGGCGCCGCGCTGGGAGGCGCAGCCATCGTCGCCGTGGCCGTCACGCTGCTCATCGTCCAGCCGGGCTTCGTCTCCCTCCCGAACGCCGCTTACACGTTGTACCCGTACCGATGATCGCGGCCGGCCGCCGGTCCCGGCCGCGCGCACTCGGCGTGGCCTTCGCCGCCGCCGCGGCCCTGGCCGCCGGGAACGGTTGCAAAGGGCCGCACGGGCCCGTCGTGCACTTGACCATCATCGCCGACCGCGACCCCGAGGTGGTGGTGGGCATCCACGAGGTCTCGGTGACGCTCGCGCTGCTCGACGAGCCCGACACCGAGGTCCTGCTCCCGCCGGGCGGACCGCCCCCGACGCCGCTGTCGTTCCCCACCGACGTGAACCTCGTGCTCACGGGAAAGCACGGCAGCCTGAACATCATCGTGGTCGGGCGAGACGTCAACGGCGTCGTGGTCGCGCGCGGCGTCACCCAGGTGACGCTCGACAAGCCCCGGCTGTACCAGGCGACGGTGACCATCGGCGTGACCTCGACCTGCCGCGACGACAAGAACACCGACGGCGAGGTGTGCCTGACGCGTGACGCCGAGCTGACCACCGGCAACATCGCCAACGGGGTCATCTTCTACGACTTCGACGGCGCCGGCGCGACGGACATCCTGGTCGCCTACGGCGGCGACAACCTCATCGCCAACGACCACAGCGGCGTGTCGCTGATCCTGGGGAGCAACGTCCCCGGGGCGGGCGCGTCCTACGACACGGTGATCGACCTGGCCGACACGACTCTGCGCGGTAACATCGAGGTGGCGGTCGCCGACTTCGTCGGGCGCAACGACCCGCTGGCGCCGCCCTACGACCCCGATCCCGACTTCTTCAACGACATCATCGCGTCGGCGCGCAGCGCCAACGAGATAACGGTGTGGCCGGGGCGCGGCGACAACACGTTCGACGACCCCGTCACGCTGCCCGTGGGCGAGGAGCCGGGCGAGATCCACACCGCCGACTTCTTGGGGACGTCGGCGGGGCGCGAGGTGTTCGTCGAGGAGCGCGAGCTGCAGGAGCTGCACATCCTCGGCCACCCGGTCGCGGCGATGCCGCCCGCGGAGCTCACGCCCTCCAGCCCGGTGCCGGTAGGCGTGGGGGCGCGCGGCTTCGAGATCATCGACCTCGACGGCGACCTCGACCTGGACCTGGTGGTGTCGGCCAAGGGCGTGACGGAGGCGATGGTGCCTGGGGAGCTGTCGGTCCACCTGAACGACGGCAGCGGCGTGTTCGCCGCGCCCGTCGTCGTCACGACCGAGATGGGCTTGCGGGACGTGGCCGTGCTGGACCTCGACGGCGACGGCGTGTTCGACCTGGCGACGGTGAACGAGGACAACGGCATGCTCGCCACGTGGCACGGCACCAGCGCGACGACGTTCGACGCACCCGTCTCCTATCTATTGTATCCGACGTCCGCTGAGCCGGAGCGGATCCGCGTGGGCGACCTCGACGGAAACGGCGTCCCGGACCTGTTCGCCTGCGACCGCGCGCTGGGATCGGTCTTCGTGCTGATGATGGATGCGACGGGCGTGCCGATCGAGCCGCCGGTGCGCGTGATGGCGGGCGCGGCGCAGGGCTTGCCGGCGGTCGACATGCAGGGCTGCGACATCGCCGACACCAGCGGCGACGGCGTGATCGACCGCGTGGTGATCGTGGAGCGCAGCACCAACACCGTACGCGTGCTAAGAACGAATCCGTGAGCGACCACCTCGGCACCGAGAGCAACGCGGGGCAGACGGGCGCACGGTTCGGAGACTACACGCTGCTGCGCAAGCTGGGGCAGGGCGGCATGGCGGAGATCTATCTCGCCATCAAGCCGAGCCTCGGCGGCATCCAGAAGATCGTCGTGCTGAAGCGCATCCGCGCCGACCAGGCGGGAAACAAGGACCTGATCAAGATGTTCCTCGAGGAGGCGCGCATCGCCTCCACGCTGTC
>DASYRF010000145.1:0-12957 GCA_036004705.1 Myxococcota bacterium | reverse complement strand
GGAGGCGGAGGCGGAGGCGGAGGCGGCGGCGGCGGCGCGGCGGTGGAGGGCGCGGCGGTGGCGACGACCGGTGCGGCGGTGGCCGGCGGTGGCGCGGCCGTCGCGGGCGCGGCCGTGGCCGGCGTCCCCGTGCTGTGGTGGATCTCGGGCGGTGGCGGCTCGGGCGGGGGCAGGTCGGCCGGCGCGACCGACGACCCCGTCTCGAGCCCGGCCAGGCACCCTGCCGCCGCCCCGCCAAGCAGCGCCGCGGCAAGCACCGCCGCCGCGCCCAGCGTCGCCGCTGTGAGGGCCGCCCCCCGCGACCGCGGCCACGCTCGTGCGCGTGCCGGCCGCCTCGCACGAGCGACGCTCGTCATGGCTCGCCGTTCGGTGCCGGCTCGTCTCGGTGCAGCCATCGGATCCTTACTATATCGCGGAACATCTTCGCCGCGTCGACCACCGGCGACACCTTGCTCCGGTCGGCATGCCGCCACGTCACCGGCACCTCGGCGACCCGTACGCCGCGCCGCCGCGCCAGCCACAGCAGCTCCACGTCGAACGCGAACCCGTCGAGTCGCACTTCGCGAAACAGCCCGCGCGCCGTTTCGCCCTCCAGCAGCTTGAAGCCGCATTGCGTATCCATGAACCCGCCCAGCACCAGCGCGCGCACCAGCACGTTGAAGCCGCGCCCCATCATCTCGCGCGGCAGCGACTGGCGCACGCGGATGTCGCTCGCCGGCAGCCCGCGCGAGCCGATGGCCACCGCCGCGCCCGCCGCCAGCGCCGCCTCCAGCTTCGCCAGCTCCTCGATGGGCGTCGACAGATCCGCGTCGCTGAAGAGCACCCGCGCCCCGCGCGAGGCCAGCACGCCCGTCTTCACCGCGTGGCCCTTGCCGCGGTTGGCGCCGCCGCCCAGCACGACGGCCCGCGGGTCCGCGTCGGCCACCACCGCCGCGGTGCCGTCGCGCGAGCCGTCGTCCACCACCAGCACCTCGGCGTCGCTCTCGCCGCGTCCGTCGAGGTACGCACGGATGGCGCGAAGCGTCCCACCGATCCGCCCCGCCTCGTTGTAGGCGGGGACGACGACCGAAAGGCGCGGCGGCGGCATGCAGCCAAGGACCATACGCACGGCCTCCTTCGTTGACAAGCCGCGGGCGACGCGTGACGCTGTGCGCGGAGGCCCCATGACGCCCACGGAGCTCAAAGAACGGCACGCCGAGATCAGCGCGCGACTGGACGAGCTCGCGAGGCGTCTTTGACCTCCCTCGCAAGCGCGCCCGCCTGAACGAGCTGTCCGCCGCCATCGCCGCGCCCGAGCTCTGGAACGACCCGGCGCGCGCCCAGGCGCTGCTCCAGGAACAGACGCGCCTGCGCGCCGGCGTGGAGCTGTGGGACGGCACCGCCAAGCGCCTGGAGGACGCGCAGGTGCTGATGCAGCTCGCCGCCGAGGAGGGCGACGCCTCCGTGCTGGACGAGGTGGGTCGCGAGCTGGAGGTGGCCGCCGCCAAGGTCGGCGAGATGGAGTTCGCGCGGATGCTCGGCGGCAAGGCCGACCCGAACCCGGCCATCCTGTCGATCAACGCCGGGCAAGGCGGCAACGACGCCAACGAATGGGCGGCGATGCTGCTGCGCATGTACCTGCGCTACTGCGAGCGGCGCGGCTATGCCGTGGAGGTCATCGATCAGCAGGACGGCGACGAGGCGGGCCTGAAGAGCGCCACGTTCGTGGCGCGTGGGCCCTACGCCTACGGCTACCTCAAGGCGGAGTCGGGCGTGCACCGGCTGGTGCGCATCTCGCCGTTCTCGGGGCGGCGCGAGACCTCGTTCGCGTCCGTGCTGTGCATCCCCGAGATCGACGACGACATCGACGTGAAGGTCGACGAGAAGGACCTGCGCATCGACACGTACCGCTCCAGCGGGGCGGGCGGACAGCACGTCAACAAGACCGACTCCGCGGTGCGGCTGACGCACCTGCCGACGGGCATCGTGGTCGCCTGCCAGAACGAGCGCTCGCAGCACAAGAACAAGGCCATGGCGTTCAAGATTCTGCGGGCGCGGCTGTACGAGTTCGAGCGCGAAAAGCGCGAGAAGGAGATGCAGCAATTCCAGTCGTCGGTGAACAAGGCGGCGGGGTTCGGCTCACAGGACCGCAACTACGTGCTGGCGCCTTACCGTCTGGTGAAGGACCTGCGCACGGGCGTCGAGACCGGCAACGTCGACGCCGTGCTCGACGGCCAGATTGACCAGTTCATCCACGCCTTCTTGATGCAGGGCGCCGACGGGGCGCCGGGCGCCGCCGCGGGGGCACCGGGCGGCGGCGGCACGGGCGCGGGCCCCGGCGCAGGGGCGAACGCCGCCGGCGGCAAGACCTAGGGCGACGAGCGAGCGCACGATGCAATGTCCCAAGTGCGGCTCCGAGTTCCTCAGCACCGGCGCGCTGAAAAACTTGAAGGGCCGCGACACCTGTCCTGAATGCAGCACCATCCTGCAGATCGGCGAGAACGAGCGCGCGGGCGACGCCGCGCTGCGAAGCTCGATCGGCGCCGTCGTGCACGAGGCGTTCCCTCCGGTCGGCCAAGCCCTCAAGCCGGCGGTGCGCGTGCCGTCGCCGCCGCCGCCGCCTCCGCCGTCTGCGCCGCTCGCGGCGCCAGGCGGGCGCTCCGCCGTCTCCGGCGGGCTCGAGCTCGCAGCCGAGCGCGGCGGCTCGACGCCGCGCCTGAAGCCGCGCGCGGCCGCGGCGTACGGCGTGAGCGCCTCTTCGTCGCTGCCGGCCTTCGGCGAGCTCGACGATCGCGATCAGCTGCCGGCGCCGTCTCCGTCAGGCGCCGTACGCCTGCGCGCCGCGGCGCCGCCGGCCGCTCCCGGGGTCGGCGGTGCGGGCCATGACGCCGTGACGTCCGCGCCGCCCCCGGCGCCGACTCCGTCGCCGCGCGCCGCGGCGGAGCCCGCGCCGGAAAAGGCGATCGAGGAGGACCTCTCGGCGCTGGCGGCGTCGTCGCGGCCGCCCTTGCGGACGGCCGGCGTTACCGGGCCTCACCGCGCCCAGACGCTCGCGGCGCCCGCAGCCGCATCCGCCGCGACCGCCGCCGCCGTCGCCGCCTCGTCCTCTCCCTCCTCGTCCGCCGCCGCTTCCGCCGCATCTCGCCCGTCGTCCTCGGATCTCATCACGCCGATCCCCGGCGCCGCGCCCTCGCCGGCGGCCGCGATGGCCGACGCGGGCGCGACGGGGCGACGGCGCGTCGCCACCGTCACCGTCGCCCGTTCCAGCGGCGGCGGCCTCCTCGGCCTGCTGGGCCGGCGTGGCGTTCAGATCGGCGTGACGGCGGTGCTCGGAACGGCGGTCGCCGCGGCGATCTTCCATGCGGCGTTCCTGCGCGGCGGCAGCGCGTCGGGCGGAGAGGAAGACGGCCGTGCGCTGTTCGCGGTAGCGAGCGAAGCGCGCGCCCACATGAAGGAAGCCGTCGCGGCCAAGAACAAGGGCGACAGCGAAGCGGCAGCCGCCGCCTACGAAGCGGCGTTGCGCGCCGACCCCGGTCTCGCCGACGCCGCGCGCGAGGCCGGCCTGCTGCGCGCCGCGCTCGGCGACGATGCCGCCGCCGTTCGCCTCCTGCGTCGCTACCTGGACCTCCGCCCCACGGCGCCGGATCGGGCCGCCGTCGATGAAGCGCTCGACCGCCTGGAGTGAGCGGCTCCGCCAGACCCCAGCGCGCGCATCGGCGCTGAGGCCTGTCGTCCTCACGACGCGGGCCAAACACGCGGAAGTTATGCTTGCCGTCGCCGGAACGGATGTTGCACCCTGTCTTCCGGGCTTTCATGGCCGGCGGAGCGATCCCGATCGCAGCAGGGGGGAACCAGGGGACGGTCGGCACGCCGCTGACCATCCAGGTGCCGCCGCGCGTCTTCCGCGTGCGTCTGACGGGCCTGCTGTTTGACACCGACAAGTGCTTCCTGTTGGCGTCGGGGCTGAAGTCCATCCGGGCGTTCAAGAAGATCTGGAACGCCCACCCCGATATCAAGGTGTTGGTGGTGGGGCACGCCGACAAGGCAGGCGCGGCCGACCACAACCAGAAGCTGTCGGAGCGGCGGGCCGAGTCGATCAAGGCCTACCTGACGGACGACGTGGACGCCTGGCTGAAGTTCTACTCGCCCGGCGTTCCGCCGACGAAGCTGTGGGGCGCGACCGAGGACCAGAAGATGCTGGCTCACCTGCGCTTCGGCAGCGTGAGCGAGCTCCAGACGAAGAAGAGGCTGGCGGCGGACGGGGTGGCCGGGCCCGACACGCGGCGCGCGCTGATCACGGACTACATGGCCGAGGACCAGACGCAGAAGCCGGCCTCGGCGGAGCTGCAGACGCACGGCTGCGGGGAATCGCATCCGGATATCCCGACCGACGATTCGGTCGCCGAGGAGCGCAACCGTCGCGTGGAGATCTTCCTCTTCGAGCAGGCGATCGATCCGGCGCCAGTGAACCCGTGCCCGCAGCCGGCCGGGTGCCAGCAGCACGCGACCTGGAAGGGGCTGTCGCGCGAGACCATCGACCTCGGGGCGGACCTGGCCGCGGTGACGGTGACGGTGACCGACACGGCGGGCGCGCCCGTGCCGCAGGCCGACGTCCATCTGGCGGGATTCGTGCCGGAGGACGCGCAGACCGACGCGTCCGGCGCGGCGCCGATTGCCGACGTCGTCCCGACCTCCTACGAGGTGTTCGCGCGCAAGCAGGGGTTCGAGTCGGCGTCGACGAAGATCACCGTGCCCGCGGGGGCGACGGTCGCGGTGCCGCTGACGCTCAAGGCCGCCGCCGGCACGTTGAAGGTCGTCGTCCGCGACGGCGCCGCCGCCGCCGTCGCCGGCGCCACCGTCAACGTCGCGGGCCCCAATTCCACGGCGGACTCCAAGACCACGGACGGGGCGGGCGGCGCCACGTTCGGCCCCGTCCCCGCCGGCGCCTACACGATCAACGTCACCGCGCCCAACTTCCAGCCCGCCGCCGCCAGCGGCGCCGTCAACCCCGACCAGACCACCACGGTGGCCGTCACGCTGCCGGATCTGTCGCCGGGGCTGGTGAACCCCAGCGCCGTTCCGTCGCCGCCCGCTCCCACGGAGCCGGTCGAGCTGCGCCTGTTCGACCTCCACCGGCAGGCGCTGGCGAACCACGAGGCCACCGTCACCGCCGGAACCGCTCGCGCCTTCGCCACCACCGATTCGGCCGGCGTGCTCAAGGTCGATATGCCGGTGGGCACCACCGCCGTCGTCGTCACGTTCGCCCCGCCCGACGCGGCCGGCCTCGTCGATTGGCCCGTGCAGCTCGGGCTGCCCGGCGTGGACACGGACGCCGGCCTGGTCGGGCGGCTCAAGAACCTGGGCTACCCGGCCGACGCCGACCGCGACTTCGCGCTCTTCAGCTTTCACGCCGATACCGGCGTGCCCACCGCTCCCGGCGACCTCGCCGACGACGCGCTTCGCCAGAAGCTCGTCGAGGTCCACGGGAGCTAGCGATGGGTGGAACCGGTGCCGCGGGTCCCGCGCCCACGACTTCGTCGGTCGGCATCCTGGTCGGCACGGCGGGTTGGTCCGACGGATTCCTGATCGAGGGGCGCAAGTGGGTCACGGCGATCCAGAAGGCCGCGGGCGGCGCGCCCAACGTGATGGTCGGCGACCTGACGAAGGACCCCACGGCGGCGGCCGCCACGATCCAGCGCTTCAGCCGCGACAGCACCGCCACCACCGTGCCGACTGCCACGCTGGACGCGAACCTCGGCGGGCTGCGCGGCCACTGCCTGGTGTTCCTCACGCACGGGCTGGAGCCGCACGACCCCACGCTCACCAAGAAGGAAAAAGAGGACACGCAGGGCCTGTTGTTCTTCAACGCCGGCAAGGGCGACAACCCCAACGACGTGGTGCTATTCAACATGCACCTCGACTTCATGACGGCCAAGCTCGTCGCCACTCCCACGTCGGGCGAGGACAAGGAGGTCGTGGTCAAGCCCGAGCTGGACGGCCTGTCGGACGACGGCGACGGCAAGAAGTTCAAAAAGGACACGCGCGCCTTCGCCCAGTTCCTCAACGCGATGCGCCGCTCCATTTTCTCGCGCGTCTATCTCGCCGCTTGCGGCCCGGCCCGGCGCCTCGAGAAGTTCGCCGAGAAGCTGAAGCTGCTGACGAACCTCAGCGTCTACTGGAACGACGACACGATCTCCTTCCCCGTCCCTGGAACGGGGCAGCCGCTGGTGGCCGAGGTGGGACCCATCGTGAACGGCGTCACCAGCCCGGTGCGCCAGGGGCTGCGCTACTTCAAGCCGGACGACCCCGCCAACATGGTCTTGCTGCGCAGCAAGACCGACGGGTTCCTCGAGGGCTCGATGCGGCGGCAGCCGTGAGGCCGGTTTCGTGAGCGAGGGGCGCGCCCCATGGCGGTGACTCCGCCGCCTCCCACTGTTCGGTCGGGCAGCTCGCTGGATCTGTCCGTCGACGTGACCAATCCGCGGCCGGGCGACGCCGTGACGTTCAAGGTCCTTGCTGCGGGCGGCACCGACCTGGTCGCCACGATCACCGCGCCCGTGATCGGGAACAACGCGAAGAAGGCGTGGCCCGTGGACGCAGGCAGCCGCCCGCTGCCGCTGGCCGTCCACATCGTCGCCGACTTGCGCGGCCAGACCATCGACGTCGGCCCGACGAGCATCGTGGCGGGAACGCGCTTTAGCACCTTGGGCTGGCTCACCAGCGCCGGCGCGCCGGTGGCGGTCGACGGCCAGGACGGCATGGCCACGGCATCGGGCGGCGACAAGCTGGTGCTGAAGTTCGATCTCGACGACGGCGGCGGCGGTCCGCTGAAAGAGACCCTCGCCTTCACTTTCATCCTCCAGCGCGAGAGCACGCCCGGCACTTTCGCGGAGGTCGGCCGTTTCCAGGACTCCGCGACCGCCGTCACCAAGTTCGAGCGCACCTGGGACACGCCCACCGACTCCAGCGTTCCCGGCACGTTCCGGATCGTCGTGGAGGTGCGCCGCGCCGGCGAGACCGGCAGCCCCCCCAGCGTCGGCACGCGCACCTCTCCGCCCGTCAAGCTCGTCGTGCTCGCCCCACTGGTCACGAGCCTCGTCGTCGACGAGGCGTCGCGACTGGGCACGAAGGTGGCCGAGCGCGTCGGCCTCGGGCCGGGACAGTCGCCGCAGCTCTTCTGGACGGTGCTGGGGCGCTTCGACGACGTGCGCCTCGACCCCGGCAACGTCGACGTCGTGTTCGACATGGCCGTGAGCCCCGGCCGGCCGGAGAACAGCGGCGTGCGCGTCGTCGACCTCGACAAGACGCCGCCGGACCCGAGCGGCGTCTACACGCTCACCGCGCGCCTGCAGGGGCTGCCCTCGCCGCCCCGCACGGTCACCGTCGTGGCGGTCCGCGCGTTCGAGGTGCGCGTCAAGGACCCGCAGCCGCCCAGCGCCAAGCCCAAGGTGCTGACGAAGCCCGACGGCAAGAGCGTCGTGCCGGTCGTCGCCGGCACGACGGGGCGCCTCGTGGGCGCCGCGACGCCCACCCAGGCGCCGCTGCCGCAGCCCGCCCTCCCGGCGCCCGGCTTCCTTGGCCAGGTGAGCCTGGAGTCGACGCTGGTCTTCTCCTGGACGGTGGTGGGCGTGGCGACCGGCGCGCGCGTCGAGCTGCACCTCCACGGGCTGAACCCGGCGGTCGTGGACGTCACCAAGGCCACGCGGGACGGCGGCGGCACGGCGTCGCACGAGGTGAAGGACGCCAACCCGCCCACCGACACCAAGACGTTCCTCGACGCCGAGCTGAAGATCTTCGCGGCCGATCCGGACGGCACCAAGCGAGACGAGCTGTCCAGCGCGCTCATCCGGCTGCGCGAGAACCGTCCGCTGCCGAAAATCGCCGACGGTCCCGACGGCTTCTTCGCCCTCGACGCCGGCACGCGCATCCTCGAGGGCGGCAAGGTCAAGGACTGGAGCACCGTCACCTTCAAGTGGAAGCTCGAGCCGGACTTCTTCTTCAACAAGCTCCTCCTGCGCGTCACCGACGAGGACGGCCTGGACTCGGGCGACATCATCCTCAAGGATGTCAAGGACGGGACGCCGATCGCCGAGAAGGCGGTTCCGTTCCCGGCGGGGCTCAAGACGTTCGGCGTCATGACCTGCGAAGCGCGCCTGGTGAACCTGCAAGGGGTTCCCGGCAAGACGCGCACGCTGCACTTCGAGCTGGGCACGCGCCCGCCCAAGGACCCGCCGGCGCCCGGGTTCGCGAAGTGGTTCTTCCGGATCGGCGGCATGAGCGAGCCGACCGAAGGCAACGAGGTCACGGTGTTCACCGAGGGGCAGGAGTTCTTCGACGCCGCGGTCGCCGACATCGCCACCGCCACCGGCCCCGACCACTTCGTCTATCTACTGGCATGGGACCTTCAGGACAGCTTCGACCTGGCGGCGCCCGGCACGACCACGCAGTTCCTGTTCAAGACCGCCGCGGCGGCCGGCGCGCAGGTGCGCGCGATGCTGTATTTCCACATTCGCAAGGCCGTGTTCTTCGGAGGCTCGTTCACCGGATTCGACAATCAGCCGCAGTGGGAGTTCATCAACACGAAGATCGGCTCCAACGGAGCCGCCATTCACGACGACCGCCATCTCAACACCGGCTCCCATCATCAAAAGATTCTGGTGGTGAACGGCAGCAACGGTCTGTCCGCCTATTGCGGCGGGATGGATCTCAACCCGAACCGGCGCAGCATCATCGACGTGCACTGCCGAATCACGGGCCCGGCGGCGCTCGATCTCCATCGCACGGTCGTCGATCGCTGGAACGACCATCCGTTCGGGGCGCCGCGCAAGATCACCACGTCTCCCAATCCCGGCAAGCCCGGCAAGCTGCACGTGCAGATTGCGCGCACCTATGGCAACGGCGGCAAGAACTTCGGAATCGATCAGAGCTCGTTCGGTCAGCCGATTGGCTACAGCTTCGCGCCGAACGGTGACTTCTCCATCAAGACGCTGATCCGGCACGCCATCCGCACGGCGCAGGAGTTCATCTTCATCGAGGACCAGTATCTCATCGACATGTCGATGGCGAAGGCGCTGGCGGCGCGGCTGCCGAGCCTCAAGCACGTGGTCATCTCGATTCCGCACACGGACTCCGTGAACGGAGAGCTGCGCCAGGGCTGGCGCCGGCGAAAGGAGTTCGTCGATACGCTCACCGCCGTGGATCCGGCCAAAGTGGCGGTGTGCTTCCACAAGACGAAATTCGTTCACTCGAAGGTCTGGGTCTTCGACGACCAGTTCGCCATCATCGGCTCGGCCAACTGCAACCGGCGCGGCTACAGCCACGACAGCGAAGTCGTGGCCGGCGTCGCCGATCCAAACGACGCCGGAACCGTCTACTTCGCGCACGCGTTGCGCATGAAGATGTGGGCGAAGCACCTCGGCATGGCCGAGGCGGACCTATGGGATCCTATCGCCACGGCCAAGCACTGGAAGACGCCGCCCGCCAGCGCGCAGGTCACGCCCTACGATCCCAACGCCAGCAAGGACACCGCCGGTTTCCCCGAGAACACCGATACCGCATGGGACAGCATCATCGATCCGGACGGCTCTTGAGCACCGGTCTGCTGCTGGTGGGCATCGGCGCGGTGATCCGCGCCGCCGGCCCGGGCGCCCCCGCGGAGCCCGACCGCAGCGGATTCTTCTGGTTCGTCGGCGTGCTCTGGGCGCTCTCGCTCCTCGCCGCGATTCCCCGTGGCGGCCTGATTCCCGCGCCGGGGCGGGCCGGCCCCGCTTTCGGCCGCGCGGTCCGAGCCTTGCTCCGGCGGCCGAACCGCTGGTCGCGTCGCGGGCCGTCTTTGCCCGGGCTTCAGGGAAGACAACGCGACTCGAAGCAGTCCTTGCCGCAGCCGCCGACTTGGCAGCTCAGCGGCGCGTCGCAGACCATGCCCTGGCAGCACGGCTCGTCCAGGCCGCCGCAGGGCGGGCAGCCGGGCGCGTCGACGATCTCGCCGAGACAGTAGCCCGCGCAGGTGTAGACCATGCACGCGGTGTCCAGCGGGCAGAGCGCGCACATCGTTCCGTTGCCACCGCAAGCGGTCTGTTCGGTGCCGGGGCGGCAGCCAGCGCCGTTCCAGCAGCCCATGCAGCAGGCGCCGTCGACGCACGTGCCGCCGGTGCAGGAATTTCCGTCGTAGTCGGCGGGATGCTCGCAGCGGCCGGCGGCGCAGGTCTCGCGCGTGCACTCGTTCGCGTCGTCGGCGCAGCCGCACGTGTCGGCCGGCTCGCCGGTGACGCAGCTGCCGGGCGTCTCGCCCGGCGGAGCCGCGCCGCCCCAGCGGCGGCCGGTGAAGCAGTCGGCGGGATCCGCGGGATACGAGCAATAGCCGCCGGTCTCGCAGCGGCCCTGCACGCCGCCATCGGCGCAGGCGGCGTCCGCGCAGGCGGGGACGCTCGCGTCGCCCGCGCCGAGCCCGGAACAATGCAGGCACGCGGGCGCCGTGACGGCGGTCGTGACCAAAGCGATCGCCAAGCTGACCTGCGTTCGCATCGACGCCCGCATCTTAGTGCGCGACGATCCCGGCGGCTAGCAGGCGCTCCGCCTCTGGCGCGGCCGCGTATGTCCCGCAGTGTATGATGCGCCGCCATGGCGTTGGAGGGCGTCGCGCTCGGGCACGCGGGCCGCTGGAGGCTGGTAGCGGCGTTGGGCGCGGGCGGCATGGGCGAGGTCTTCCGCGCCGAGGGGCCGGGGGGCGAGGTCGCGGCGGTCAAGATCCTGGCCGGCGGCGCCGCCGGCGCGGAGGCGGCCCGGCGGTTCGAGCGCGAGGCGCGCGTGCTCCTGTCGCTGCGCCACGCGAACCTGGTGGGGGCCTACGAGGCGGGGCGCGCCGACGACGGCCGGCCCTTCCTCGCGATGGAGCTGCTGGAGGGGGAGTCGCTCGCGGAGGTGCTTGCGCGCCAAGGCGCGCTCTCGGCGGCGGAGGTGGTGCGGATCGGACGCGCGGCGGCGGCGGGGATCGGCGCGGCCCACGCGGCCGGCATCGTCCACCGCGACGTGAAGCCGGGGAACCTCTTCGCCTGCGCCGACGGAACGCTCAAGGTGCTCGACTTCGGCCTGGCGCTTCCGCTCGCGCCGCCGGAGCAGGCGGGCGACCCGACGCGGCTCACGCGCACCGGCATGATCGTGGGCACGCCCTCGTACATGGCCCCGGAGCAGGCGTCGGGCGGGCGGACGGAAGACGCGCGCACGGACGTGTGGGCGCTGGGCGCGGTCATGCACCACGCGCTCGCGGGGCGGCCACCGTTCTGGGCGGACGGGCACTGGACCGCGGAGCTGGTGCGGATTCTCACCGAGCCGCCCGACCCACTGCCCCGCGCCGTGCCGGCCAAGCTGGCCGCGGTCCTCGTGCGCGCGCTCCGCAAGGACGCCGCCGAGCGGTTCCAGACGATGACGGAGCTCTCGGACGCGCTGACCGACGCGCTGGCCGAGGTCGGGGCCATCGCCGAGGCGCCGACCGGCACGGCGGCGGCGGCGGAGCCGCCCGGGCGCGGGGTCGCCCCTGTCGGAACGGGGCCCGCTCCGATCCCGCCGCTGGCGGAGGAGCTGCGCCTGGTGTCGGTGCTGCTGGCCGACGGGGTGGCGGGCGCGGCGGCGCTGGCGGGCGTCGTGGGGGCGGTGCGCCGTCATGGCGGCGCGGCGGCTCCTCTGCGGGGCGGGACCGTCGTGGGCGTGTTCGGCGGCGCCGAATGGACCGGCGACGAGGCGACGAGCGCGGTGCGTGCGGCGCTGCTCGCGCGCGATCACGCCGCGCGTATCGGCGTGGGCACCGGGAAGGCGCGCGTGCGGGCCAGCGGCGAGGGCGCCGGCGCCGTGACGGGCGCAGCGCTGCGCGCGGCGGCCGATGCGCTCGCGGCGGCGGCGGCGGCGGGTGGCGGGCGCGGGCCGGCGGGGGGTGCGGCGAGGCCCGCGTCGATCGATGCGGCGGCGGACACGGCGGCGATCGGGGCGGTGGGCGGGCACGGCGCGGCCGGCGCGGGGAGCGGCGGGGCCACGGTGGGAGCGTGCCCCGAGACGCAGCGGCGCATCCACGGCGGCTTCGAGGTCGAGGGTGCCCGCGTGCGCGCGGAGAGAGCGGGGCGCCGCGTGCTGGGCGTGCGCGAGGTGGGCGGCGCCGAGGTGCCGTTCCTGGGTCGCGCGCGCGAGCTCGGACGGTTGACCGACCTGATCGGTCGCGCGCGCGACGAAGGGCGGGCCCAGGCGGCGCTCGTCGTCGGCCCGCCCGGCATCGGCAAGAGTCGGCTGCGCTTCGAGCTGCAGCGTTGGCTGGAGGCGCAGCCGCAACGCTCGTTCTACTTCGAAGGGCGCGGCGAAGCGGCGCGGACGATCTCGTCGAACGCGGCGATGCTCGAGGTCGTGCGCACGCGCGCGAAGATCCCCGAGGGGACGCCTCACGACGAGGGGCGCGCGGCCATCGAGGCGCTCGTGGCGGCGGCACTCGTCCCCGCCGAGAAGGTCCGCGGCACGACCGACTTCGTCGGCGAGCTGCTGGGCGTGCGTTTCCCGCAGAACGTCCACCTGCGAACCGCGCGGGCCGATCCACAGGTCATGGCGGACCGGACGCGTCTCGCCGTGGGAGATCTCTTCGAGGCGTTCACCCAGCAGGGCCTGGTGGTCCTAGCGATCGAAGACCTGCACTGGGTCGACGCCGCGTCGTCCACGCTCGTCGAATTTCTGTTGGTGCGGCTGCAAGAGAGGCCTTTCGTGGTGGTGGCCACGGCGCGCCCGGAGCTGTTCGCCGAGCGGCCGGACGCGCTGCCAGGCGCCGAGCGCATCGACCTGCGCGAGCTGTCGCAGCGCGACGTGGCGGCGATCGTCGAGCGGATCCTGGGCGATGCCTCGGCGCCGCCGGCGTCGGGTCGGGGCGACCGCGCGGTCCAGGTCCTCGTCCAAGCGGCCATCGTCGATCGCGCCGGCGGAAATCCGTACTTTGCCGAAGAGCTCGCG
>DASYRF010000144.1:0-7844 GCA_036004705.1 Myxococcota bacterium | reverse complement strand
CCTGACGATCGAGGGCGTGCGAGCGGTCGTCGATTCGGGCTGGGCGCGGGTGCCGCGTTTCGATCCACGCACGGGGCTGACGCGTCTGGCCACGGTGCGCGTGTCGAAAGCCGGAGCGGCGCAGCGGGCGGGGCGGGCGGGCCGCCTCGGCCCGGGCGTGGCTTGGCGCCTATGGACCGAGGCGACGCATCGCGGGCTCTTGGCGCAGCCGACGCCGGAGATCCGCGCGGCGGACTTGGCGGCGCTGGCGTTGCAGCTCGCGCGCTGGGGCGTGCGCGGTGATCCGGCGGAGGCGCTTTGCTGGCTGGACCCGCCGCCCGCCGCGGCGCTGGCACAGGCGAGGGCGCTGCTGGCGGACCTTGGCGCGCTCGACGCCGGCGGGCGGCTGACGGACGTGGGGCAGGCGCTCTCGCGCTTGCCGCTGCATCCGCGGCTCGGCCGCATGGTGGTCGGGGCGGGACCGCTCGGCCTCGGGGATCTGGCCGCGGACGTAGCGGCGCTGCTGGGCGAGCGCGACGTGCTGCGCGATGCGCCCATGAGCTTGCGCGGCGCGCTGCGCTCGTGCGACTTCACCGAGCGCGTCGATGCGCTGCGCGAGCTCCGTGCGCGCGGGCGCGTGCACGCCGGCGCCGGCGTGATCGATCGCCCGGCGCTGGCGAGGGTGCAGCGGGCCGCGAAGCAATACCGCACCTTCGTCGCTCGGCCGCCGGCGCCGGCGCCGGTCTCGGCGTCGGCCTCGGCTGTGGCTGCGGCTGCGGTTCCGGCTGCGGCTGCGGTTCCGGCTGCAACTGCGGCTCCGGCTGCGTTGTCGTCGGACGAGGCGGTCGGGTTGCTGCTGGCGATGGCCTATCCGGATCGGGTGGCGCGGCGGCGGGGGAGCGAGGATCGGTTCCTGCTGGCGAACGGGCGCGGCGCGCGCCTGGCGCGCGGCGGCGGCGATCTGGCGCGCCACTCCCTCATCGTCGCGGCTTCGCTGGAGGGCGGGACGGGGGAGGCGGTCATTCATCTGGCCGCGCCGATCGGCGAACAGACGCTCCGCAAGCAGCTGACGTCCCGTCTCACCGTGCGGGACGAAGTGCGCTGGGAGCCGCGCGAGGGTCAGGGTGGGGCCGTGGTCGCCTGGCGCGAGGAGTGCTTCGGAGAAATCGTCCTCGCCCGCCGGCCCTTGTCTGCGCCGTCCGACCTGGCGCTCCGCGCGGCGATCCTCGACGGCGTGCGCCAGCTCGGCGTCGGCGCGCTCCCCTGGGAAGACGCAACGCGCGAATGGCAGGCGCGCGTGGGCGCGCTGCGCGGTTGGCTCCCCGACGACGGCTGGCCGGACGTCTCCGACGAGCGCCTGGCCGCCACGCTCGACGCCTGGCTGGCGCCGTGGCTCCACGGCGTCACGCGCCGCGAGCACCTGGCGCGCCTCGACCTCGCCGCCGCGCTGGACGCGCTGCTCGATCCGCGCGCCCGCCGCCGCCTCGCCGAGGGCGCGCCCACGCACGTGCGCGTGCCGTCGGGCGCTTCGCGCCGCCTGGCCTACGCGCCTGGCCGGCCCCCCGTCCTGGCCGTGAAGCTGCAGGAGATGTTCGGCCTCGCCGACGGCCCGCGCGTTGCGTGGGGTCGTGTCCCCGTGACCCTCGAGCTGCTCTCCCCCGCCGGCCGTCCCCTTCAGGTTACGCAAGACCTTCGCAGCTTCTGGGCGCATACGTACCCGGAGATCCGCAAGGAGCTGCGCGGCCGCTACCCGCGCCACCCGTGGCCCGAGGACCCGTGGACCGCTCCGCCCACCGCGCGCACGAAGCGCCGCTAGAGATCGCGGCGCCGGCGGTGGAGCCGGCGCCGTTCGTCCTAGCGCTCGTCGGTCTCGGTCCCGTCTTCCTGCGACTCGGTGCGCTGCAGCTGGAAGCGCAGCTGCGCCACGACGAGGATGGAAGGCTTGCCGATTCGCACGTAGCCGGCGACGCCCATCTCTCGGGCGAGCACCACGCCGTCGTGCTCGGGCTGTGACGAGGCGACCAGCGCCGGCCCCCGCGTACCGAGCTTCGCCCACGCGGCGAGGAGACCGTCGGCCTGGGCGCCCGCCGCTTCCAGGTCCATCAACAACACGCCCTTTCCGACGGCGGCGATGGCGGTGTCCGCCTCCGCCGGCGCGCAAAGCAGCACGCGCAAATTGGCGTGGATCGCCGCGGCGCGCTGGATCTGCTCGGCCCAGTCCGCGTCGCCCAGCACCAGCAGCGCCGTCCGCTTGGGCCCCGTCTCCGCTGGCGCGGCCGGCGCCGGTCGCACGGGCGCGAACGGCGCGCGGTCTCTCGCGCGCGGGATGTGCGTCGCCTCGCCGAACGCCGGCGGCGGTCCGGGGCGGCGGCGAAAGCGCACGGCGGTGGGCGTGGGAGGGTCGTCGGTCAGGTTGCCCTCGAGCAACGCCGCCAAGTCGCTCGGGTCCTCCGTGCTCTCCTCGAGCCGGTACTCCGTGTCGCCGATTCGGAGCGTGTCGCCGGGATACATCGGGGTGGGCGCGGACAGGCGCGCGCCGTTCACGAAGGTGCCGTTGCGGCTGCCGAGATCCTCGACCTCGACGAGCTCGGGTCCCACGCGGAGCACGGTGTGCTCGCGGCTGGCAAGCGGGTCCGCCACGGCGATACCGGCGTGCGGCGCGCGTCCAATCAGCCACTCACCCGGAAGCAGCGGGTACAGCACCGTGCTGGACACCAGCTGGAACATGCGCGGTCGTTCCCCCATCTCGGCTCCCATTTCGGCCCCCCTGTCGGCGCCCGTCGGCCCCGGTCTCGGCTCCCGTTTCGGCCCCGATCTCGGCCGCCGACTCGGCCCCGTTTCGGCCCCGTATCGGCCGAACTAGCCCAACGATCCTACCTCGGTCAAGCGGCGGCAGGCCGCGCGGCGCGCGCAGGCTCAGGGCCCGACGGTCAGAGCGCCGGCGAGCGCCGGGTCGTACAGGTTCGTCGCCCCGTCGTTGCCGTCCAGGTCGCAGTAGCGAAACATGCCGCCGCCGTCGAGCGAAAGGCGGACGGCGTAGTCGTAGGATCCGGCCGGGGTGCCGGCGGGGACCAGCACCGCGCCTTGGTACTCGTCGTTGGCGCACGGCGTGACCGCGCACATCGTATCGACGTTGTAGGCGGCACCGGCGAACGTCCAGCCGCTCGGGTCGGCGGAGGGGTCGCTGCCGTCCGGGCCCCAGCCCACTTCGGCGATGACGCCCGCGCCGCGGCCAGCCGCGTCGGTGACGCCGGGCTGGTACAGCCAGCCGTACACCGGGCCCGCGGCGGCGCCGGCTGCGGCGGTCAGCAACGCCGGGAACTGCAGGTTGCACCAATCGGGTGCGCCGCCGGCGGGGAGCTCCACGGTGAGCGTCCCGGCCTGCGCGGGGTCGTAGCCGCCGGCACCGCCGCCGTCGCCGTCCAGATCGCAGGCGAGCCAGCTCGCGCCGCCGTCGACGGAAAAACGGAACGCGAGGTCGTATGCGCCGGCGACGGCGGCGGTGAGCGTCGCCCAGTGCTCGTCGTTCGCGCCCATGTCGGTGTCGACGTTGAAGGGCGCGGCGAAGAACGTCCAGCCCGCGGCGGGGTCGGGCAGCGACCCGTCTGGGCCGAAGCCGACCTCGGCGAGCACGCCGGCGCCGGCGCCGGGCGCGTCGGTGATGCCGGCGGCGTACACGCGCCCGTAGGCGTAGCCCGAGGGCCAGCCCGTCACCGCCGCCAGGGACGCCGGAAACTGCAGGTTGCACCAGCCGGGCAGCGTCGCCGGGCCGCCGCCCGCGTCGCTCGCGTCGGTCGCGCCCGCGCCGCCGTCCGTGGGCGCGGGCTCGGCGTCGGTGCCAGCGCCACCCCCGCTGTCGGTCGCTGCGCCGCCGCCGTCGGGCGCGGCGCGCGGGCAGCCGGCGAGCGCGGCCACGAGCAGCGCCCCGCCCCAGCGAGCCAACGCGCGGGCGGACATGGCGCCGATGCTAGCATCGCGATCGTCGCGCGAGCCATCGCGGCGGGGCGCTACGGGGCGGCGCCCAGAAAATCCAAGAGGAGCGGGACGACTCGGTCGGGGCTGTCGACGTGGGCGAAATGGGAGCTGTCGGCGAGCCACTCGAAGCGGGCGGACGGGACGAGGGCGTGGAGGCGAGCGCCGGTCGACGGCGGCACCATGGGGTCCTGTCGCGCGTAGAGCAACAGCAGCGGGACGGGGAAGGGTTGGCCGGCGTCGCGGCGCCGGGCGAGCGAGCGGGCGAAATCGGCCAGGTCGCGCGGCGCGAGCGCCTCGGCAAGCCAGCGGGCGAAGGCACGCGCCCCGTCGGGCGTGGAGAGCGGCTCGCCGTAGGCGCGCGCTTCTTCGCGCGACTTCAGCGATTCGTCGAAGTAGTGCACGTTGCGGTGCGCCCAGCGCTCGGGGTCGCGGCGTGCCAGCCAGGCCACCAGCGCGCGCAGGGGCGGTAGGCGCAGCAGCGCGCCGAGCGCGCGCAGGCGGGGCTCGGGGAAGGCGGGCGAGTGGATGTTGGCGAGGCGTGCGAAGGCGCCGGGGTCGTCGAGCGCGCGGCGCATGCAGAGGTATCCGCCGAGCGAGTTGCCCACGGCGGCGCAGCCACGCAGCCCGAGCGCCTGCTGCAGCTCGCCGATGAACGTCGCGAGAGCCGGCGCGCCGTAGGCACGGTCGGTCGGCTTGTCGCTGCGGCCGGCGCCGACCAGGTCGGGCACGTACAGGCGGAAGCGGCGGCCGAGCCCGTCCAGGACGTAGCGCCACGAGTATGAAGACGTCATCAGGCCGTGCACCAGCAGCAGCGGCGGTCCGGCGCCGTAGGCGCGGTAGTGGATGCGCACGCGCCCGAAGGGGCGCGAATCGACGGCGACGGCGTGCGCCTCGCTGTCGAAGTAAGGGTGCGGGCGCCCCGGGCGCTCGGGCAGCGTCTCGAAGCGGCCGCGGCGGAAGGGCGCGCGCGCGCTCACGACGGCGGCGGCGTCGTTTCGAGCGGGCGCCGGTAGGAGTGCAGGAGCGCGTCGGCGCCCCACGACGGCGGCACGCAAGCGGGCGCCAGAACGGCGGCGGCGAGGCCCGCGAGGGCGGGGCCGAGCGGTCGGCGCGTGCCCGTGGCGGGCCCGAGCGGTCGGTGCGTGCCTGCGAGCGCGGGCCGGAGCAGTCGGCGCATCGCGCTGGCATAGCACGGCGCCGCGGAACTCGCCGCGGCCCGCGCGCGGGTCGATAATCGGCGCGTGACGGACTCTCCGCGGCGGCCTTCTTCGTCCCGCTGGACCCTGGTCGTCGCGGGCGTGGCGGTGGCGGCCATGGGGGCGTCGCTCTGGTGCGGGTTCACCTACTGGGACGACGACGTCTACGTGTTCCGCAATGCGCTGGTGACGAGCCCGTCGGTCGCGGCGCTGTGGCGGATCCTCACCGAGCCCTATTACGCGAACTACCAGCCGCTGCATCTATTGTCGTACTGGATCGACCGTGCACTCTGGGGGCTGCGGCCCGGGCCCATGCACGCGCTGAACGTGGCGCTCTACGCCGGGGGGTGCGCGCTGCTGCACCGCGTGGCGTTGCGGCTTCCGCTGCCGCCGGCGGCGGCGACCGCGGCGGCGTGCCTGTTCGCCGCCCATCCGGCGCACGTGGAGCCGGTCGCCTGGATCTCCGCGCGCAAGGACTGTCTGATGCTGCCGCTGCTCGCCGGCGCCTGTCTCGCCTGGCTGCGCGACACGCCGCGCGCGCGCCTGGCGGCGCTGGCGCTTGGCACCGCGGCGGCGCTGGCGAAGTCCCAGGCGATGGTGCTGCCGGGGCTGCTCGTCGCGCTGGAGCTCTGGCGCCGCGACGGCGATACGCTGCGCGCGCGCCTGGCGCCCTGCGCGCCGCGGCTCCTGCCGTTCGCCGCGGTCTCCGGCCTGGTGGCGCTGCTGGCCGTCGCCGCGCAGTCGGCCGCAGGCGCGGTGAAGGTCGTCGCCGGCGGCCCGCTCGCCCACCTGGGCACCACGGCGCGCGCCGTCGCCTTCGACCTCAAGCTCATCTTCGCGCCCTGGCCGCTGGCCGCGGTGTACGACCTGCAGCCGTCCGCGGCGCTCGGCGCGCCGGAGTGTGCGGCGCTCGTCGTCCTCGCCTTCGTCTGCGCCGTCGTGGTGTTGGCTTGGCGGCGCCGCCCGCGCCGCGCGCTGCCGCTCGTCGCCGCCGTGTGGGCCTTCGCCGCGCTCCTGCCGGTGTCGGGTGTCGTGCCGCTGGCGGTGCTGGCGGCCGATCGCTACGTGCTGCTCCCGTCGTTCGGCGCGGCGCTTCTGGTGGCGACGGGCCTGCAGGGCGCCCTGCGGGCCCGGCCGCGTCTCTTCGCGGCCCTGGCCGCGGCCCTGGTCCTCGCCGGCGCAGGCGCCTCGGCGGCGCGCACGCGCGTCTGGCGCGACGACCTGTCGCTGTGGCGCGACACGGTGGCGCGCGCCCCGCGCAGCGGGCTGGCGTGGGCGAATTACGGCGCGGCCCTCGCCGACGCCGCCGACGCGCGCGGCGCCGTGGAGGCGCTGGGCCAGGCGGAGCGCCTGCGGCCTGGCGACCCGACCGTTTTCGCCAACCGTGTGCGTCTGGCGCTGGCGCTGGCCGACCCGCCGCTCGCACCCGGCGCCGCCCCTCCGCCCGACGCGCTCGGCGCCGCGCTGCACGCCGCCGGCGAAGACCCGGTGGCGCTTTGCGCGCTCGCGCAGGCGCTGGCACGCGCCGGGCCGGGGGCGGCCGCGGCGGCGGGCATCGTCGTGGAGCGCGCCGTCGCGCACGGCGCGCCGTCAGGCTGTCACCACGCTACGAGCGGCAGTGTCACGCCCGCGAAGCCGGCGCCTCCTGCTCCGGCGACGCCCACCTCCGCGCCGGCTCCCCCGGCCGGAGGGAGCCCGTAGAGCGCCGACTTCGGCTCGGGCGCGGCGGCCGGCGCCGGGAGCAACGGCGTGACGCTGTACGGGCGGTCCCAGCGGTCCTTCTTGGCGTGCGCGACCTTCTTGCGTCCTCCATAGACGTAGAACGCGCCGATGACGCCGGGCGGCACCCAGATGAGCGTGCCGACGGCGAAGACGCCGGGTCCCGCCCCGCCGGAGCTGGCCGCGCCGATCAGCGTGGCCAGGAAGATCGCGCCGCTCACTGCGGTGAGCCCCACACCCCACACGAAGTGGGCGCGCCCGGTGCGCAAGCGCCGATACGCTTCGATGTTGAGCCCGCTCGCCAGGAACGCCTCGCGATGTCCCTCGAACACGTTGAGCGATCGCTCGTCGGCCGGCGTCATGTCGACGCGCATTTCCGCGGTGACGTCGGGACTGACGATGACGTTGATCTCGCGGTCCGCGAACCCGGGCGCCAGCAGGCTGAGACGGTGCTCTCCGGCCGGCACCGGGCGTCCGTCGAGGGGCAGGTACCCGAAGGCCACGCCGTCGAGGCGCACTTCCGCGCCCGGCAGGTTGGTCGTGACGGTCAGCCGCCCCGACCCCACCAGCGCCGGTGCCGCGCTTCCCATCGGCACGAGCGCCGCGGCGACCGTCACCGGCCGCCCGGCCTCGACGTACACGCCCATCTCGCGGGCCACGTACCCCGGCAGCTCGAAGCGGATGATGTGGCTGCCTTGCGGCAGCTCGATGGCCACCGGCGTGATCCCGAGGCTGGCGCCGGCCAGCGACACCACCGCCCCGGGCGGATCCGATTCGAGCGCCACACGGCCTGTCGTCGGCGCCGGCGGTTCGGGCCCGGCGCCGCCGCCCCCCTTGCCCGTTCCGCCGCCGGATGCGCCGCCGCCGGTCCCCGCCCCGCCGCCCCCTGCCGCGCCCCCGCCCCCGCCCCCGCCCCCGCCCCCGGTCCCGGTGCCCGACGCCACCCCCGCCGCCGCCGCATCGCGATCGTGCGCC
>DASYRF010000143.1:0-24970 GCA_036004705.1 Myxococcota bacterium | reverse complement strand
CGCGGCCGCCGGCGCCGACGACGAGTTCAAGGCGCTGGGCGGCGCCGACACCAAGAGCGACTCCGCCAAGGCGCCGGACGAGGCGGGCAAGGGCGACGAGGCGTCCGGGATCACGATGCCGCTGCCGGGCGACGCGGCGGCGCCGGCGGAAGGTGACAAGCCCGACAAGGGAGCGAAGGGCGACAAGGGCAAGAAGGGCAAGAAGGGGAAGGGCGCCAAGGGCGCGACGGCCGAGCCGGAGCCGCCGCCGCCCGACATCGCGCTCTTCCCGAGCGCGGCGGGTGGCAAGAAGGGCGCTATCGAGATCCTGTGCTTCGTTCCGGGCGCCGACATCTACGTGGAGGACAAGCTCGTCGGCAAGACGCCGATGGAGAAGCCGTTCCCGATTCCCGCCGGGAAGTACACGGTCAAGGTGAAGAAGCCGGGCTTCAGCGACTTCATCGACGTGATCCTGATTCCGCCCGGCGACCCCACGCCGGTCGAGGTGAACCTCATCGCCACGGCGGGCTATCTGGTGGTGACGAGCGACGTCGCCGAGACGCAGGTGACGATCGACGGAACGTTCGTGGGGACGGCGCCCTACGAAGGCGAGCTGCTGGTGGGCACGCACGAGATCCGCATCAGCAAGCTCTGCTACAAGGACCGCATCGAGTCGATTGCCACGGTGGCGGGCACGGAGTACCGGTTCGACACCAAGATGGAAGAGTTGCCGCCGGCGCTGAACCCCTGCGTGAAGAAGGACGCGGTCGCCTACACGCCCTTCTACAAGCGGCTCTGGTTCCCGATGGTCGCGGGCGGCGCGGCGGCGGCCATCGCCGCGGGGATCGTCGTGGCGCTGCTCAAGCCGGGCGCCTGCGTGGGCGGCGTGCCCTGGGACTGCCCGGGGCACCGCGCCGCCGAGTTCGTCGACTTCCCCAAGTAGCGTCCGCGCGCGCGGCGCCGCCGCGCTGGCGTCGTGCCCGGCCGTCCCGTCGCCTCGAGTGGCCTGTGCGCGCGAGGCGGCGCCACCGGTCACTTCTTGGTCGGCGCGGGGCAGCCGAGGTGGTCGCGCGCCTTGCGCGCGGCGTCGCGTGTCGGCGCGGCGGGGGCGTTCTCGGCGGCGTCGGCGAGGATCTCGCACGCGGCCTTGTCGTCGAGCCGCCCCAGCGCCCAGGCGCAGGCGGTGCGCACGGCGTCCGTGCGCCCGCCGACGAGCGCGTCCGTGAGGGCCTCGCGCACTTTCGCGTCGCGCGCCGCGGCGGGCGCGGCGGCGCCCATCTCGCCGAGCGCGTGGGCGCACGCCATCGCCAGCTCTTCGGCGCGCGGGTCGCCCGGCGCCAGCATCCGGTAGCGCTCCAGCGTGCGCAGCAGCGTGGGCGCGGCGGCGCCGGCGCCGGCGCCGAGCCGGGCGAGCGTTTCGGCGGCGGCGATGCGGCGGCGCGCGCCGAGCGCCTCGTCGGCGAGGATCGACTCGGCGGCGGCGGCGGTGCCGGGGGCGGCGAGGGCGGCGGCGCTCTCCATCGCCGCCGCGGCGACCTCCACGTCGACGTCGTGGAACGCGGCGAGCAGTGCGCGGGCGGCGTCGTCGCCGCCGAAGGCGCCGAGCGCACGCGCGGCGGCGCGGCGCAGCTCCGGCCACGGGTCGCCGTCGAGCAGCGCGATGGTCGCCGCCAGCGCCGTGGCGCGCGCGTCCGGCGCGGCGGCGGTGGCGGCGGGGGCCTCGCGCAGAGCGGCCTCGCGCACGCGGCGGTCGGGATCGGCGAGCGCGCGTGCGGTGACCGCCGCCGTGCGGGCGCCCGGGTGCAGGACGAGCGACAGCAAGGCGCGCTCGCGCACGACCTCTTCGGGGTCCTTGAGCGCGGCCAGGGCGAGGGCGTCGGCCGCGACCGCGCCGCGGCCCGGGAAATGCGCGAGCGCGCGGCAGGCGTTGAAGCGGACCGCGAAAGGGTGCGCGGGGGCCGTCCAGCGGGCCAGCAGCGCCACGGCGCGGTCGATCTCGGTGGCCGGCAGCCCGGCGGGCGGGCCGGGCACGCCCGCGAGGAGCGCCGCCAGCGCCGGCGCGCGCGCGAAGGACTCGTCGCGCGCGGCGGCGAAGCTGACGAGGGCGGCGTAGGCCCACGGCGCGGCGAGGGCGCGCCCCAGCGCGGGCAGCAGCGCGTCCGGGCCGCCGTCGAGCAACGCAAGCAGCGCGACCACCGCGGCCGAGTCGGGCCGCCCTCCGGCGGCGGCGGCGACGACGCCCAGCACCTCGACGGCGCCGGCGGCCACGGCGGGGCGCGTCTCGGCGGCGACGGCCGGCGCGAGCGTACGGGCGACGCGCTCCCCGGCGGCGGCGAGCGCGCGGACCGCGGCGTCGTGGAAGGCGGCGTCGGGAGAGCCGAGCGCGGCGAGGAAGGCCGGGACGAGCGCGTCGATGGGGCCGCCCGCGGCGTGCGCGGCGTCGAGCACGGCGCGCCCGGCGGGGCCGGCGCCGGCGGCGAGCGCCGCGGCCACCAGGTCGCGCGCCCCCGCGTCGAGCGGCGGGCCGGCGGCGGCCAGGCGCAGCAGCGCGGCGGCGGCGGCGGCGGCGCGCGTCCCGCCCGCGGTCAGGTCCGCGTCGAGCAGCGCCAGGCGCTCGGGGCCTGTGGCGAAGTCCAGGTCGGTCAGCGCGGTGACCTCGCCGACGGCGGTCTTGTTCTTGTCGGTGCCGTCGTAGACCGTGCGCACCACCAGCGCCACGCAGGTTGCCGGCACGGGTGCCGGGAGGCGCACCACGACCGCGCCGGGCTTCGCCAGCGGCGGGAACGTCACGAGGAAGCGCGTGCCGGCGTGCTCGTCGCCCAGGACCAGGACGGCCTCGCGCAGGCGGTTCTTCGTCTTCCAGGACTTGGCGTCGTGCGCATCGCCCGGGACGAGGCGCAGCGCCCGCAGCGGCCTCTCGCCCTCCACGTGCGCCACCACGAACGCCCCCGCGCCCTCCCGGGGATCGCCCTCCACCCAGGCGGTGGCCGGGTCGCCGTCGCCGGCGGCGCGCGGCGGCGGGATGGCCGCCGGCGAGCCGCCGAAACCGGGGCTGCTGGAGGCGGCGAAGAACGACAGCGTATCGGGCGCGCCGGGCGGGTCGCCGGGCGCCGCCGCGACGGCCGCCAGGACCGGCAGGCCGGTCGCCTTGGGCGTGATCTTCACCGTGCCGAGCTTGCCGGAGGCGCGGTCCCAGATGCGCGGGTGCACGCGGGCCGGCCCGCCGTCGCACAGATGGTGCGCGTCGCCCAGCTCCGCGACGACGACCTCGCGGGTGCCGTCTTCGTTCACGTCGACGATCTCGACGGTGCGGCCGTACTCGCCGCGCTCGGCGCCGGTCACGCCGCTGAAGATAGGGACGAGCGCGCGGTGCGCGTCGGCGCCCACCACTAGGCGCAGGGCACGCGCGGCGCTGCCGTCGAGCGGCGCGGCGAAGTCCGCCACGGCGCCGCCGGCCTTGCCGCCGAGCGCCTCGACGCTGACCTTGGCGCGGTCGGCGCGCACCTCGCCTTCGTCGATGGGCCCGAGCGGCGCGCGCCAGCGCTCCGCGCCGTCGGCGGCGTGGATCGCCGCGCGCCAGGCACCGCCGGGCGTGCGGATGACGGCGGCGATCTCGGCGCTGCCGTCGCCGTCGAGGTCGCCGGCGGCGGCGCGCACGACCAGCTCGCCGGGCGGGAGCTTGCGCTGCACCGCGGCGCCGGGATCGGCGGTGGAGAGCGCGGCCGCGGGGGCCGCCGCGGTGGGCTCGAGGGTCGGCGCGGGCGCCGCGGCGCGTGCGGAAGGCGGCGCGTCGAGCCCGACGGCGAGCACCACCGTCAGACCGAGCCCGAGCCCGAGCAGCGGCGCGACGCGCCGCCGGCAAGCGCGCGGCTTCACCGAAGCAGTCATGGGGCTTCGCCCGTCCACGCGCAGACGGTATAACGCGCTCGCATGGAAGGCGCCAAGCCGACCGACCCGTTCGGCACCGCGTCCGCGGTCGCTGGCGGTGCTGCGCCGACGGAGCCAGCCGCCCCCCAAGGCGCCAAGCCGACCGACGCGCCGGGAACCGCACCCACGGCCGGGGCCGCAGCCGGCGGGGCCGGGGCTGCCGCGCCGCTGCGGCTGGCGGACTTCGACTACGTGCTGCCGCCGGAGCGGATCGCGCAGACCCCGGCGCCACGGCGCGACGAGGCGCGCCTGCTGCACGTGGACCGCGCCGGCGGGACGCTCGCGCACCGCGCCTTCGGCGAGCTGCCCGCGCTGCTGCGTCCCGGCGACCTCGTCGTGCTGAACGACACGCGCGTCCTGCCGGCGCGGCTCTACGGCGAGAAGCACGCAACGGGCGGGCGCGTGGAGCTCCTGCTAGTGCGCCGTCTCGATGCCCGCGGCCCCTACGAGGAGCGCTGGGAGGCGATGGGGCGTGCCGCCAAGCCGCTCCGGCCGGGCATGGTCGTCGTCTTCGCCGGCGGCGCGCTCGCCGCCACGGTCGAAGTCGGCGCCGCGGCGCGCACGGGGCCGGGCGGCGGCGGGCTGGTGCAAGTCACCCTCCGCGCCACCGCGGGCGCGGCAGGTGCGGACGTGGCCGCGCTGATGGAGCGCCACGGGCGGCTGCCGCTGCCGCCCTACATCGCGCGCGACCCCGACGACCCGCGCGTGCCCGAGCTCGACGCGCTCGATCGCACGCGCTACCAGACCGTGTACGCCGCGCGCCCCGGCGCCGTGGCCGCCCCCACCGCCGGGCTGCATTTTACCGAGGCGCTTCTCGGCGCGCTCGCCGGCGCCGGCGTCGGGCTCGCCACGCTGACGCTGCACGTCGGGCCTGGCACGTTCCGCCCGGTGCGCGACGACGACCCGCGCGCCCACCGGCTCGACCCGGAGCGCTACGACGTGCCGGAGGCGACAGCGCAGGCCGTCGCCGCGGCCGGGCGCGTGGTGGCCGTCGGCACGACGGTCGCGCGCGCGCTGGAAGCCAGCGGCGGGCGTGCCGGCGCCGGCGAGACGGATCTCTACATCCTGCCCGGGCACGCCTGGCGCGTGGTCGGGGCGCTGGTCACGAATTTCCACCTGCCCTGCTCCACGCTGCTGATGCTCGTGGCTTCGCTCCTCCCCGGCTGGCGCGCCGTCTACGAGGACGCGGTCCGCTCCGGCTACCGCTTCTATTCTTACGGCGACGCGATGTTCATCGAATGACGAGGGACTCCTCCGCGTCCGCGCCGCCGCCCGCGCCGCCCGCCGCGCCGCCGCCCGTCGCGCCGCCCGTCGCGCCGCCGTCCGCGCCGCCCGCCCCGCCGGCGCGACCCAACAGCCCGCCGGTGCGCTTCGAAGTCGTCGCCACCTGCGGCGCCGCGCGCGCCGGCCTGCTGCACACGCCGCACGGGACGATCCCCACGCCCGTCTTCATGCCCGTCGGCACGCAGGCCACCGTGAAGGCGCTCACGCGCGAGGAGCTGACCGCCGCCGGCGCGCGCCTCCTGCTCGCGAACACCTATCACTTGATGCTGCGGCCTGGCGCCGACGTCGTGGCCGCGCTGGGTGGGCTGCACCGCTTCATGTCCTGGGACGGCGCCCTGCTGACCGATTCGGGCGGCTTTCAGGTGTACTCGCTCGCCGCGCTGCGCGCCGTCACCGACGAAGGCGTCGCCTTCCGCTCGCACCTCGACGGCGCGGCATGGACGCTCACGCCCGAGCGGGCCGTCGCGCTCCAGGAGGCCCTCGGCGCCGACATCACGATGCCGCTGGACGAGTGCCCGCCTGGCGACGCCGACCGCGCGCACGTGGAGCGCGCCGTGCGCCGCACCACCGAGTGGCTACGCCGCGCGCTGGCCGCACGCCGCCGCACCGGCGACCAGGCGCTCTTCGGCATCGTGCAGGGCGGGGTTCACGCCGACCTGCGCCGCGCGCACGCCGCCGAGCTCGCCGCGCTCGACCTTCCCGGCTACGCCATCGGCGGGCTCTCCGTGGGCGAGGGCCGCCCGGCGATGCGCGAGACCGCCGCCCTCACCGCGGCCGCGCTCCCCGCCGACCGCCCACGCTACCTGATGGGCGTGGGTACGCCGGGCGACCTCGCCGCCGGGGTCGCCGCCGGCGTGGACCTCTTCGACTGCGTGATGCCCACGCGCAACGCGCGCAACGGCCAGCTCTTCACGCAGGCCGGCAAGGTGAACCTGCGCAACGCGCGCTTTCGCGCCGAGGCCGGCCCGCCCGACCCCGCTTGCGCCTGCCCCACCTGCGTCAACTACAGCGCCGCGTACCTGCATCATCTATATAGAGCGCGCGAGGTGCTGGCGTTGCGCCTGGGCACGGTGCACAACGTGCACTTCTACGGCGGCCTGATGCGTGGCCTGCGGGACGCCGTTCTGGCGGGCCGCGTCGACGCCTGGCGCAACGACCACGCCGCCGCGCTTTTTTGCTGAAGTGCACGCGCGGAGGCTGACGCCGCGCAAAAGGTGCTTAGGTTGGCGGCGGTTTCAGCAGCGGGCGCGCCGCGGTGCGTCGCGGGGCGGTCTGGTTGACCCCGTGAAACCCGGGTGGTATAGGCCCCCCCTGTTTCGGCGTTCGCCGGGAGGAGCGGTTTCTCTTCGCGGCGCCGGTTGGAGCGGTGTCCATGCTCGGTAACTTCTGGATCTCGGTGGCGTTGGCGGCGGCGGACACGGCGGCGGCGGCGGTCGGCGCGAGCCCGGCGCCAGGCCCCGCCGCGGCGCCGGCGGTGGGCGCAACCACCGCGGCCGCGACCGCCGCGGCCGACTCGGGCATCGGCGGCGCCGGCGGCGGCATGATGAGCCCCATCATCATGCTCGGGCTGATGTTCGCCATCTTCTACTTCCTGCTCATCCGGCCGCAGCAGAAGCGCCAGCGCCAGCACCAGGACTTCCTCAAGGGGCTGAAGCGCGGCGCCGACGTCGTGTTGAACTCGGGCATCCTCGGGCGCATCGCCGCCATCACCGACAACCTGGTGGTGCTGGAGATCTCGCCCAACGTGCGCATCCGCGTGCAGCGCGGGCAGATCGCCGCGCAAGCGACCGAGGCGGACATCGAGGCCAGCCGCATGGCGATGGCGGCCGTGGGCGGCGGCGGCGGCGGCGGCGGGAAGAAGGCAGCCAAGGCGGCGGCCGCGGGCGGCAAGGGCGGCGGTCGCGTCATCGAAGCGGACAGCGAGCCGGTCGGGGACGAGGGCGAGGGTGGCGCCGATTCGTCGGACACGGACGAGCCGAGCGAGGTCGGCAAGGCCAGCGCCCCGTAAGCGCGCCGGCGGACGGGGCTCGAGCCCCGCCCGACCTCAGCCCAGGGATCGAGAATGCCCCGGATCTGGCTCTACAAGGTTCTGCTGGTCCTCTTCCTCGTCCTGGGGTCGGTGCTGTACCTGGTGCCGAGCCTGGCGAAGACGACAGAGAAGGTCCCGGTCAAGGATCCGGTCACCGGCGTCGACAAGATTACCATCGTCGAGCACGACAACCTGCCGTCGTGGTATCCCGCGTTCCTGCGCCGCTACGTGAACCTCGGGCTGGACCTGCAGGGCGGGCTGTTGCTGGTCTACCACGTGGACGTGGAGGCGGCCGTCTACGGGCGCGTCGATCGCTGGGCCACGGACATCGAAGGCATCCTCAAGGAGGAGTCGAGCAAGCTGCCCGACGCGGAGAAGTTCACCGCGGTGGTCAGCTCGTCCGAGGGCCAGGCGAAGATCGTCTTCACGCCCCCGGCGGCGATGGACAAGTACGCCGGTGAGAAGGGGCTGCTCGACAAGTACGGGTCCATGCGGCTGTTGTCGAAGGACCCCGTCACCGGCACGGTGGTGTGGACGCTGCGCGACGACCGCATCGAGGAGATCCGCAAGTACGCCGTGGACCAGGCGCTGGAGACCATCTCCACGCGCGTGAACAAGCTCGGCGTGAAGGAGCCGTCCATCTCGGTGGCGGGCGGGTCCAACATCGTCATCCAGATGCCGGGCCTGTCGGAGAAGGACTTCGACTCGGCGAAGAAGCTCATCGACCAGGTCGCGAACCTCGAGTTCAAGATGGTCGACGACGAGAACAAGTTCATCGTCGACCTGGTCAAAGCGGGGAAGCTGCCGCCGAACATCAAGGCGGAGCCGGAGCGCGTCGGCGAGCGCAAGGTGAAGGCGACGGTGTACCTGACCGCGCCCACCAAGGACGACCTGATCCTGTTTTTCAAGGCGAATCCGCCGCCACCCGGCTACGAGATTGGCTACGAGGAGGAGGCAGTCAAGGGCGCGGCCGGCGAGACGACCGTCGAGACGAAGTGGCGCACGTACCTGCTCAAGAGCCGCGTGGAGCTGACGGGCGAGTACCTCACCGACGCGCGCGTCGAGATCGACCAGCGCGAGAACAAGCCGTACGTCAGCATCAGCTTCGACGCCAAGGGCGCGACCATCTTCGAGGAGCTCACCGCCGCCAACGTCGACAATCGCATGGCGATCCTGCTCGACGGCAAGGTGAACTCCGCGCCGGTGATCAAGACGAAGATCGCCGGCGGGCGCGCGCAGATCACGATGGGCGGCTACAAGGGCTACAACGCGCTGCTCGACGAGGCCAACCAGCTGGTGATCGTGCTGCAGGCGGGCGCGCTGCCGGCGCCCATCTACAAGGACTTCGAGACGGCGGTGGGGCCGCAGCTGGGCAGCGAGGCGGTGCGCGTGGGGCTGACCTCGCTCGTCATCGGCGCGGCGCTGGTCATCCTCTTCATGGGGTTCTATTACCGGGGCGCCGGGCTCATCGCGAACCTGGCGCTGCTGCTAAATCTATTGTTCCTGAGCGCGATCATGGCGCTCTTGGGCGCGACGCTGACGTTGCCGGGAATCGAGGGCATCGTGCTGACGCTGGGCATGGCGGTGGACGCCAACGTCATCATCAACGAGCGCATCCGTGAGGAGCTGCGCGTCGGCAAGAGCCCGCGGGCGGCCATCGACGCCGGCTACAACAATGCGCTGCGCGCGATCATCGACTCGAACCTGACGACGGCCATCGCCGGGGTGGTGCTGCTGCAGTTCGGCTCGGGGCCCATCAAGGGCTTCGCGGTGACGTTGCTGGTGGGGCTGGCGACGTCGCTGTTCACCGCCACGACCGTGACGCGCCTCGTGTTCGACTGGCTGGCGGCGCGCGGGCGCGTGCAGAAGCTGAGCATCTGACCATGTTCCAGATCATCAAGCCCGGCACGAACATCGACTTCGTCGGTAAGCGGGTCTTCTTCGGCTGGCTTTCGACGGTGCTCAACATCGCCGTCGTGCTGTGGGTGCTGCTGACGACGCTGATACCGTCCATGCACCGCTTCGGGCTGAATTACGGCATCGACTTTGCCGGCGGCAGCACCATCCGCGTGCGCGTGGACACGACGGTGGAGCGGCCGGCGGTGCCTGATTCGAAGGGCATCGAGGACGCGGTGAAGTCGCTCGGGCTGCCGTCGCCCGAGGTGCAGCGCGTGGGGACGACGGGGAACCAGTTCCTGATCCTGCTGAAGCGCGTGGTGTCGGACATCACCACCGCGCACCTCGACAAGATTCGCGCGAGCCTGGCGGCGATGCCGTCGGTGGGCGCCGACGGCGTGAAGAAGGTGGACTTCACCGGCGAGGGCGGCGACCGCGTGGCCGTGGCCTTCAACAAGGACGTCGACCAGGCGGTGATCGGCACCGCCATGAAGGCGGCGGGCATCGACGAGTTCGAGGTCATCAAGCGCGGGCGCGAGGGCGAGAGCCGCGAGTTCCTGGTGAAGCTGACGTCGCTGGGGAATCGGGTACGCGCAGCGATCGCGGCCAAGTACGGGGCGGCGACGCTGGAGTCCAGCGAGTCGGTCGGCCCGCGCGCCGGCGAGAAGCTGCGCTCCGACGGGGCGAAGTCGGTCATCTTCGCGCTGCTGGGGATCCTGCTGTACGTCGGCTTCCGCTTCGACTTCCGCTTCGCGCCGGGCGCGGTCATCGCCACGCTGCACGACGTGCTGATGACGACGGGCTTCTATCTAATCACGCGGCTGGAGTTCAACCTGACGTCCATCGCCGTGCTGCTGACCATCGTCGGGTATTCGGTGAACGACACCGTCATCGTGTACGACCGGATACGCGAGAACCAGGCGCGGCTGCGCGACAAGCGGCTGGACCTGGTGATCAACATCAGCACGAACGAGACGCTCAGCCGGACGATCCTGACGAGCGGCGTGACGTCGCTGTCGCTCATCGCCGTGCCGTTCATCGCCTCGGGAAGCATCCGCGATTTCGCGCTGGCGCTGCTGTTCGGCATCGTCACGGGAACGTACTCGTCCATCTACATCGCCTCGCCCATCGTGCTCTGGCTCGACGAGAAGCTGTCCAAGCGGAAGGGCGCCGCGGCGCTGGCGGGCGCGGCGGCTGGGGCGGTGGCCGGGCGCAAGGCGAAGGCGGCGGTGGCCGAGGACGACGACGAAGACGAAGCCGACGAGCCCGATGAGTCCGCTGCCGACGACGCCGACGAGGGCGACGACGGCGGGGACGCCGACGACGACGAGAAATAGGCGGGCGCCGGCGCGCCCGTCAAGGCGAGCGCGCGGTCCTGCGCAGGGGCGGCCGAAGCGGGTAGGGGGATCACCTCGGCGGGTGCGCGCGGCGGGACGCGCCGCCAAAGGTGCGGAACCACGTGTGCGCGCGCGCGCGCGCCTGTGGACAGCGGGTATCGCGCCGCGGCGGCGGGTCGTAGCGTGCGTTCCATGGAGAGGCAATGGCGCGTCCGGCCCGCGGACGCGGCGGTGGTGGAGGCGCTGCAGGCCGCGCTCGGGCTGGGGCCGGTCGTAGCGCGTGTGCTGGCGGGGCGCGGGTTCGATGCGGAGCGGGCGGCGCGCTTCCTGGCGCCGCGGCTGGCGGAGCTGCGGCCACCCGACGGCATCAAGGACATGGACCGCGCCGCCGAGCGCATCGTGCGCGCGCTCGACGCCGGTGAGCGCATCCACGTGCACGGCGACTACGACGTCGACGGCCAGACCTCGACGGCGACGGTGGTGCAGTTCCTGCGGATGCTCGGGGCGAAGGTCACGTTCGGGCTGAGCGACCGGGCCAAGGACGGCTACGGGCTGTCGATGCGCGCGGTCGAGGCGGCGGCCGCCACCGGGGTGCGGCTGCTGCTGACGTGCGATTGCGGCGTGTCGAACGGGTTCGAGATCGCCGCGGCGCGCGTGCGCGGCATCGAGACCATCGTCATCGACCACCACCGCGCGCCGCCGGTGCTGCCGCCGGCCGCCGCGGTCCTGAACCCGCACCAGCCGGGCTGCGGATT
Organism: Myxococcota bacterium; assembly: GCA_036004705.1. Classification (GTDB taxonomy): domain Bacteria; phylum Myxococcota_A; class Polyangia; order DASYRF01; family DASYRF01; genus DASYRF01. The sequence goes on along the minus strand of DASYRF010000143.1, from coordinate 13,763 downwards.
CGTGTTCAAGGGGCTGTGCGCGGCGGGGCTGGCGTTCTACTTGTGCGCGGGCGTGCGCCACCGGCTCAGGGCGCTGGGGCGGACCCCGCTGCCCGACCTGCGCCCGTTGATCGACGTGGTGACGCTCGGGACGATCGCCGACATCGTGCCGCTGGCCGACGAGAACCGCGCGCTGGTGCGGCACGGGTTGGGGCTCATCGCCGCGGGAGTGCGGCCGGGCATCCGCGCGTTGAAAGAGGTGGCGGCGGTGAGGCCGGGGCCGGTCACGGCCACGACGGTGGCGTTCCGCCTGGTGCCGCGGCTCAACGCCGCGGGGCGCGTAGGCGATGCGGAGCGCGCGGTGCGGCTCTTGCTGACGGAGGACGAGGCGGAGGCGGCGGCGCTGGCGGCGGAGCTGGACGGGGAGAACGAGCGGCGGCGCGCGATCGAGGCGCAGAACATGGATGAGGCGGTCGCCGAGGCGTTGGCGCTGGCGGCGGAGCGCGAGGCGGGGCGGCGCACGCCGTCGGCGCTGGTGCTGGCGTCCGATCGGTGGCATCACGGAGTGGTGGGCATCGTGGCGGCGCGCATCGTGGAGCGGTTCGGCGTGCCGGCGGCGGTGGTAGCGCTGTCGGCGTCGGGCGAGGCGGGGCGCGGGTCGGTGCGCGCGCCGCGGGGATTCCACGTGTACGACGCCCTGGTGCGGAGCGCGGAGCACCTGCTGCGCTACGGCGGGCACGCGGCGGCGGGCGGGTTCTCCATCGCCGCCGATCAGGTCGTGCCGTTCCGCGCGGCGTTCGAGCTGGCGGCGGACGAGCAGATGGCGGGGCAAACGTACGAGACCGCGCTGACGGTCGACGCCGAGGTGACGCTCGAGGACCTGGACGTGGCGCTGGGCCGCGACCTCGAAGCGCTGGGGCCGTTCGGCGAGGGCAATTCCGAGCCGCTGCTGGTGGTGTGCGGGGCGCGCGTGAGCGGCGAGCGCGTTCTCAAGGAGAAGCACCTGCGCGTGCAGCTGGACGACGGCACGGCGCGCCGGCGCGCCATTGGCTTCGGAATGGCGTCGCGCCACCCGCTGGGGCCGGCGCCGGTCGACGTGGCTTTCCACCTCGAGGTCGACGAGTGGCGCGGACAGCCGGAAGTGTCTCTGCGGCTGCGCGACGTGCGGGTGGCGGAGGCGGCGGGCGCGGCCGCGGCGCCGGCGGCAACCGGCACCGAGGGTGCGGCGGCGGGGCGTGCCGACGGGCGGGGCGCCGGGCCGGCGCGGGGCGGGACCGGAACTTGAGACGGCGCCGCGACACGTTCTTCGATCGCGGGCTTGGCCCCAGTCGCATGGGCGGCGTCGTCATGGCCTTGGGCCTGGCGCTCATGCTCGTGGTGGTGCTCTTCGCACAGCGCCAGTGCAGCCACTCCGGCCGCAACGTGTTCGAGGGGCTGCTCAACCCGGCGGCAGTGCCGGCCTCGGGGCCGTCGGTTTCTGGGGCAGCGGGCGGGCCTGGAGGCGACGCGGTGATTCATCTGGCGCCTGGGACCGCCTTGCCGCCGGCCGCGGCCTCCGGCGCGGTCACGCCCAGCACGGCTGGCTCATCCGCCGCGCCGTCCTCTTCTTTGCCTGGGCCCGTACCTAAATAGCCTAAATTTCAAACTACTTACGTTTGATCTAGGGGCTCGGTCGCTTGGACAGCAGCTGATTTGGACGTCGGCCACCCTTGACACGATGACGCGCTGTGTTAGGTTGGGGTCACGACGCGATGCGTCGTAGAACAACCAAGGAGAGCCAGGATGGAGCCCACCAATACCGCCCGTTCGACGATCGAGACCGCCCGCGAAGAGATCGACGCCGCCGCCGCGAGCGCCGGCCGCACTGTTCGCGCCACCATGAAGAAGGTGCGCACGGCCACCGAGCATGCGCTGAAGACCGTCAGCGTGCGTGGGCGCCGGCTGGAGCGAAGCGCAGAGCGCCGCGTGCGCTCGGCGGTGCTGCGGGTGGCGGACGGCCTGCAGCGCGGCGCCGACGGCGTGAAGCGCCGGCTCGACGACCTCCAGGCCCGGATCGAGGCCGCACACGCGGAGGCGCTGCGCCGCGAGGTGGCGGAAGCCGAGGCCGCTGAGGGCGTTCCCGGCGAGATCGTCGTCGACGTGGAGCCCGAGCCGAAGAAGGGCTCCTGACCAAGGCCCCGCAAGACTTCGGCACCGCCCATGGCGCCCGATGAGCCCGGCGCCGGCGGCGGTGTCTCGCGCGGCGCCGACCTTCGCCTCAGCCTGATTCGGCGCCCTTGATCATCTAAGCGCGGCGGCCTGTTGCGGCCCGCGCGGGACGCCGGGCAATCATTGCCGGGGGCGGCCCGTCTACACCTTTCCGGGAAACTTCGACCGCGGTCGCGCGTCTGAGGGTGCCGGAGGTGGTCCTTGCACCATCACACCGTGCGGTCGGGTCCGCCCCGCTCCGCCACGTCCCCTTTTCTCGGTACCGGTCCGCTGGCGCTGCTGAGCGCGCTGGCTGCTGTGGCGGCCGTGGCGTTGCCGGGCCATGCCGACGGCGCGGAGCCGGGCGCGGGCGCCGTCCACATGCCACTCGCCACCTATCTGGAGCTGCTCAAGCACGGTGCCGCCGGACCAGCGGGGCCGCCGGTGCCGTTCTTGCTGCCGGAGGCGCGCTACGACGTGACGGTTGGCGGGGGCGGCGCCACCGTGGAGGCGCACCTGCGCGTCGAGGTGCTGGCGCGCGGCTGGGTGGCGGTGCCCGTGCTGCCCGACGGCGTGGCCGTCGAATCGGCCACGCTCGACGGCAAGCCCGTCGTGCTCGGCGCCGCCGGCGACGGCGGCGGAGCCATGGGCACGGGCGACGCGGTGCGCGCCGCCACGCTGCTCGTCGATCGCCCAGGGGCGCATGTGTTCGAAGCGCGATTGCGCCTTCCGCTGGACGAAGCGCGCGGCGGGCGCGCCTTCTCCCTCGGCGTCCGCCCGTCGGCGATGACGCGCCTCAGCGTGAAGGTGCCCGAGCCCGACCTCGAGTTCATCGTGCTTCCTGGCGGGGCGTCCACCGCGGTCGAGCGGCGCCCGGCGATGAGCGTGTTGAACGCAGTGGTGGCGGCGACCGACACCGTCGACGTGGAGTGGCGCGCCGCGCCTCCGGCGGCGGACGGCGCGGCGGCGCGCCTCGCCGCCGACAGCGCCAGCGTCGTGCATTTCGGCGAGGGCGTGCTGCACGCCACGACCATGGTGAAGCTCCAAGTCTCGCGCGCGCCGGCGTCGAGCGTCACGTTCGCGCTCAGCGCGGGCGTCGAGAACGTCGACGTGAAGGGCGACATGGTGCTGGGCCACACGGAGCGCACCGAGGGCGGCGCTCTGCTGGTGGACGTGGCGCTGCAGTACCCCGTGCTGGGCGACGCCGCCTTCACGATCACCTACGAGATGCCTTACGCCGACGAGGGCGGGGCGGTGCCCGTGCCGGCGCCGACGTTCGCCGTGCGCGGCGCGGCGCGCGACCAGGGCGTGCTAGCGCTCAGCGCGGTCTCCACGTTGGAGCTGGACGCGCCCGCCGCCGGGTGCAAGGCAGTGGCGTCGATCGACCCCACCGAGCTGCCGGACTGGGCGCCCGCCGCCGACGGGGGCGATCCGGTGCTCTTCGCCTGGCGCTACCACGAGCACCCGTACGGCGTGACCGCCACGGTCATCAAGCACGAGGACAGTCCAGTGCTAACGACCAGTATTGACGACATGGCCCTGACGACCGTGCTGACGCGCGAGGGGAAGACCGTGACGCGCGCGAGCCTGCTCGTGAGCAACAACCTCAAGCAGTTCCTGGAGGTGACGCTGCCGGCGGGGACGGTGCTGTGGAGCGCGTTCGTGGCAGGGCGGCCGGTGAAGCCGGCGCGCGACGGCAGCCCCGAGAAGCTGCTGGTGCCGCTGCTGCGGTCGAGCTGGTCGGGCGGGCGGCTCGCGGCATTCGAAGTGGAGCTGACGTGGTTCGGCGAGGGCGGCGCGCTGTCGTCGCTGGGAGGGAAGGGCGAGCTCGACGCGCCGGTGACGGACGTCCCGATCACGCACATGTCCTGGGACCTCTACTTGCCGGAGGGCTATGCGTACCTGCACCCCGGCGGCGACCTGCGCGTGGCGCCCGACCGCGCGGCGCCGGAGCGCGGGCTGGACCTCGAGCACGGGCGCCACGCCGGAAGCAGCAAGACGGACGTCGGCGGCGCCGAAGACCGCGACGGGGACGACGATGGCGCGGGCGAGCGGCTCGACGCGGACAAGACCGTCGCGATCGCGGGCGAGGTGGCCGAGAAGGCGAAGGACAAGGTCGACGCGCCGGACCTCGCCAAGGAGGCGCTGGCCGGCAAGTCGGGACACTACGACCTCAAGGTGCTGGCCGAGCCGGACTCGGGATGGACCATCACGAAGGCGCCGGCGGACGCGAGCGGCGCGGCGATCGTCAAGGGCGTGCTGCCGGTGCGCGTCACGTTGCCGCTGGCCGGCGCCGCCATGCGGCTTTCGTTCGAGAAGGAGATCGTCAAGGCGGGCGAGCCGGCGAAGGTGCGCTTCTCCTATGTGGACGAGACGGCGCGCGGTGCGCTGGGCGTGCTCGCTTGGCCGCTGTGGGTGCTGGCGGCGCTGCTGCTGGTGGCGCACGCGGGCGAGACGGTTCGGCGCCGGCGCGCCACGGCCCTGCCCTGGCTGGCGGCGGCGGGCGTGACGGCGGCTGGACTGCTGGCCGCCATCCACGTGGGTGCGGACCTGCCGGTCCGCTCGCTGCTGGTGCCGCTGCTGGCGGCGGCGGCGCTCTATGGCGTGTGGGCGATCGGAACGGGCAGGGTGCGCCCGCGCGTGCCCGCGCTGTTCGGCCGGTTGTGGGCCAACTTCGTGGCAGCCGGCGGCCCGCCGGTCGCGATGCCGGTGGTCGTGATCCCGCCGCCCGCAACGGCGACGGCGACGGCGACGGCCCCGGCGACGGCGGCAACGACGACGACGACGACGACGACGACAGCTGAGCCGGACGCCGCGAACGCGCGCCGCCCGGGCACGGAGGATTCCCGATGAAACCGTTCTCGCGCTTCAACCCGCGTTCGCTGGCCCTGTCCACGCTCGCTGCCGCGCTGTGCGCTGTGGGCGCCGGCGGCGCCGCCCAGGCCGACGAGCCGGCACCCCCGGTCCTCGGCGGCATCACGGCGGACATCCCCTGGTCGGAGCTGCGCGACCTGCTCCGCGCGTCGTGGGACGCGGAAGCGGACGCCGGCCATCCCACCGGTCCGGCCTGGGCTTTCGGGCCGGCCGAGGTGACCGCCGCGCTCGGGGGCGGGCGTCTTTCGGCGGTGATCCAGATGCCGGTGCGCACGTTCCGTGACGGCGCCACGCTGGTCAAGCTGTTCGACGGCTCCCCGGCTATCGCGCGGGCCGCCCTCGACGGCGCGCCGGCGCCGCTGGTGGTGGGCGACGGCAGCGCGCCGGAGCTTCCCGCGGGGGCGCTCGGGCTCGTCGTCCCGTCGCGCGGCGAGCACCGCCTGGAGATGGAGCTGGTGGCGGCGGCGCCGGAAGTGCCGGGCCCCAACGCCACCGCGCTGCCGGCGCTTCCGTCGCCGGCCACGACGGTGGAGCTGCACGTGGCCGACGGGCTTTCGAGCGTCGAGGTCGACGGCGGCGTGATGCTGGACACGGCCCCGGGGCTGGGTGGGCCGGGCACGGTGAAGGCGGCGGCGCCGGCGCACGACTTCCGCCTGGCGCTGGGCGGCGGCGCGAGCCTCGGTGTGCGCTACGTGGCGGCGGCGCCGCCCGAGGATCCGGTCGCCCCCGGCGAGGCGGCCACGCCGCGCGTCACCGCCACCGTCAACTCGATGCTGGAGGTGGGCGACGGCGTGCTGCGCCTGAAGGCGTGGATCGATTTCGAGATCTCCCGCGCGCCGATCACCGCGCTGCGCGTCGCCCTGCCCGACGGCTACGAGCTGGTGCGCTGCGACGCCACCGGGCTCCGGCGCTGCGCGACCGACGAGCCGGGCATCCTCAAGGCGGAGCTGGGCTACAAGGTGGACAAGGCGTTCGTGCTGCAGCTCGTCTTGGAAAGGACCGCGGCAGGCGACGGGATGTCGAAGGTGGCGTGGCCGGCCGTCAAGGTGCTCGACGTCGAGCACGAGATCGGCTTCTTGGGCGTCGTGGCGGAGAGCGGTATCGAGGTGCGGCCCGGCGCCAGCAAGGGCATCCTGCCGCTGGACGTGGTGGAGCTGCCGCCGCAGCTACAGGCGATGTCGGCGCGTCCGGCGCTGCTCGGGTTCCGCTACACGCGCCAGCCGTTCGAGCTGTCGCTGGAGATCACGCGCCACCCCAGCGGCGAAGTGCTCTCGTCGGCGGTTGACCTTGCCGCCATCACGCTCGTGAGCACGGAGGACGGCGACAGCGTAGGCCGCGCCGTGTACCGCGTGCGCAACAACCGCAAGCAGTTCCTGGTCGTGACGTTGCCCAAGGGCGCCATGATCTGGAACGCGTTCGTCGCCGGCGAGCCGGTCAAGCCCGGCGAGTCGAAGCCGACGGAGGACGGGCGGCCGGTCTACCTGGTGCCGCTGGCACGGTCGGTGGGCGGCGCCGGCGGCTTCGCCGAGGCGTTCGACGTCGAGGTCATCTACTTCCGCGACGGCGCCGAATTCGGCGTGGCCGGCTCGGTGGTCGAAGCGCTGCCGGCGGTGGACTTGCCGGTGAGCGAGATGCAGGTCTACCTCTACCTCCCGAGCGCGCACGACTACCTGTCGGCAGGCGGCGACCTCGAGACGCCGTTCGGCAGTGGCGAGGGCTTCCTCGGCTTCGACGCGCTGGCCATCGACGGCCGGTTCGCCTCCATGGATCTCGGGCCGGCGGGCTCCGCGGGGCCGGTCTCGACGCCGACCGCACCGCCGCCGGCGACGCCGGACGGGGCGGAGAAGCCGGCGGAGGTCGCCGGCTCCAGCAACATGGCGCTCGACCCCATCTACCGTGCGGCGTCCGAGGGCGTGCTGGGCCTGCGCAGCCGCACCGCGATGGGCGGCGACGCCGGCGCGATGGCACGCGGCGTTCTGCCGGTGAAGTTTGTCCTTCCGGAGCGCGGCGTGATGGTGCCGTTCACCACCGCGCTCGTGCTTCCCGGCGAGGCGCCGCAGGTCTACGTGCGCTACGGTCCGAGCTGGGTGCGTAGCGCCGCCAGCGTCGTGGGCGCCGGCGCCATCATGGCGGGCCTCGTGCTCATCGCCGCCGCCCTGTGGCGGGCCCGCCGGCAGCGCAGGCTCACGGGCGCCGACGTCCACCTGTGGGCGGGTGTGGCGACGATCTTCGTGGCGTGCGCCGTCGTGTTGCTCGCCGGCGGGACGCTCACCCCGGTCTGGTTCGCCGGCTTCGCCCTCGCGGTCGGCTACGGGGTGCTCCGGTGGATCGTCGAGCGGCGGGGCCGTAGCGCCGCGGCGGGGGTCGACGCCGGCGGCCCGCCCGCCCCGCCGACACCGCCGCCGAGCACGCCGCCGTCCGTGACCCCGTCGGCTCCCGCGTCCGCCCCGTCCGCCCCCGCGTCCGCTTGACCCTCCGCTTGGCGTGACCTAGCGTCGCGCGCGTGACCGGCGCGGCTTTTCTTCCCCAGGGGCCGGTGCGAGCCGCCCCTTCCGCCTGCGCCCCCGGACCCCGTCGGTGGGGCGGCCAGGCCTCCTGTTCCGCCTCCGATTCTTCGCGAGGGCCCGTGTTGGCTGCGGTCGCGCTCGTGCTGACGGGCGCGGTGGGGTGCTCGACGCGCCTGTGCGGGCCCGGGACCGAGGACCAGGGCGGCGTGTGCGTCCCCACGCTCGCCTGCGGCGGCGGCACCGTGGAGGACGCCGGCGTGTGCGTTCCGGCGGTGACGTGCGGGCCGGGAACCGTGATGGTGAACGGGAGCTGTGCGCCGTTGCCGCCGGCCGCGCGCGAGGTCGACGTGGGCGAGACCGCCGAGCCGAACGATCCCTTCGGCGGCGGCGCGCTGGCGCCGTTCCTGCTGCCGGGCGCGGGCGAGCCGCCGGTCGTGGTGGGCGGGCTCGTGCAGTCACCGGCGCTGTCACCGCCCGGAGGCGACCTCGACGGCTTCCTCTTCATGGGTGCGGCCGGCACTCATGTTCGGTTCACTGGTCTGTCGCGCGGCGCCGCCGCGGTCGCGTTCCTGGTGCAGGGCTGGGAGCCGGGCGTGAACGACACGTTCATCCGCTGGGGATTTCAAGGCGCCGGCGGGAGCGCGGCGCGCGAAGTGGTCCTGCCCGCCGACGGCGCCTATGCGCTGGTCGTGTCCGAGGCGGCGAACGTGCTGATTGCCCGCACTGGCGCCGGCGCGCCCTTCGGCGGGGAGGGCGACCTCTACGCGGTGGCCGTGGAGACGCTCACGCCGCCCGATCCCGTGCCGCTGGCCGTTCCCGGTAGCGCCAGCGGCGCATTCGAGGCGGGCGCGCTGCCGCTCTTCTCCGTCGACCTCGCCGGCGCCGGCGCCACGCTGCATTTCGTCGCCAGCACGACCGATCCCGTCACGGAGCTCGCGGTGCTCGCCTTCGACGGCGGCAGCGGCGCCCTCGTCGGCGCTGTGGCGGGCGCCACCGACGCGACCGTCGACCTCGCCCCTGTCGTGGGCCCGCTCGTGCTCGTGCAGGACTTCGTCTTCGGCGACGGGGTCGCGCAGACCTACACGCTCACCCTGCAGTAGGCGCGCGCGACTCTCAGCCGCCGATGGACAGCTCCTTGCACAGCGCCTCGAGGATCCCGGCAAGGTCGCCGGCGTACATGACGTTCAACCCCGATACGGTCACGGTGTACACGCGCCCGCGCGCGAACAGCGACGCCGCGTGCACGCCGACGTTCCCGCCGATCGTCATCACGTGCGTCACGGCGGGCAGCCCCGCGCAGGTGCCCGTTCCCGTGCCCTCCAGCGCCAGCTCGCCCCCCATCATCTTGGCGTCCGCGCCCATGCGCACCAGGAAGTCGGCGGTGAAGGCGGACGCCTGCGCCGAATTCGACGCGTCGACCGCGGCGTACGGGCGGTAGCTCAAGCTGGCGTCGATGTTCTTGTCCATGAGCCTGAACTTCACGCTGTAGGAGTCGGCCCGCAGCAGGGTGCCCACCTTCGACCAATACTTGCTTCCCAGCACCATCGTCACCTCGGCGCGCGCGTCCTTGAAAGTGAGACGATCGTGCGCTAGGTCAGAAATCCACTCGGTGCCGTCGTCTGCGTCCAGAGGGCCGGGCCCGGCGCCATCGCCATCGGCGGCCGCGCTACCGGCGCCGTCCGCCGCCGGGGCGCTGTCGGGTGCCGCCGGCGCTCCCGCGCCGTCGCTGCCGCCGGCGGCGGGCGCCGTGTCGGCGGCCGCCGTGCCCCCACCGCCGCCGCCGAGCGGCGCTGCCGCGGCCGCCGCCAGCGTCTCGCCCGCCGCGCGGTATGCCGCCAGCCGCATGAACGGCACCGCGGTCGCGTCCAACCCCGAGGCCGCGCCCTCGTAGCTGGAGGCGACCGCGCTCCCCGCGCCGCCGGCGGCCGGCCGCGGGACGGGGCCGACGTTGCAGCCAGCCAGGACCGCAACTGCCCCTGCCGCCGCCAGGGCCGCTCCCCTCGGGCACGCGCGTTTCATCGGTCAGTTCGCGAGCTCGTCCGTCGCTTCGCCGTGCGCCAGGTTCAGCAGCTCGACGTAGTGCTTGTCAGCGTAGAAGCTCAGCGCGTCGAGCGCGTCCTTGAACTCGCTGTACACGAGGTTCTCGACGGGCAGCTCCACCGTCAGCACCACGTCGTGATCGTCGTCGATGGCGAACTTCGCCATGTTGATGTCCCGGTTCAGCTCCAGCAGGCGGCGATAGAGGCGCACCTCCTGCTCAGGGCGCTTGGGCGCCACGACGAAAGGCACGATCGTGTAGAAGATCCAGTGCTCGGACAGGCGGATGTAGAAGCGGAAGCTGTTCTTGTCGCCGCGAAAGCCACTGCGCCACGTGTTGTGGTCCACGCGCTCGTACGGCCAGCCGTCCCTTTCCAGGAACTCCTCCACCTGCTTGTCCGTGAGCACTAGGAACCACCTCCCCGGCTGGCTGGATTATCCCCCGGGGGGGCGGCAAGTCAACCGAGCGGCCGCGGCGGGGTGGACGTGCGCGCGCGGCGTGTGGTACCGCAACGGCGGAGGGATCATGGAACGTCGCGATCAGAATCACCTGCAGCGGCTCGGAGCGTTCGTCGCGCTCGCCGGCGCAGTGGCGCTGCTGCTGGCGCTCGGGCTCGGCCCGGCGCTCGCCGGCTGCGGCGGAGGGCCCGACACGACCTGCATGCCACCGTCGGGCGGCCTGAAGGGCGGCTACGAGGTGCGCATCAACGGCAAGGGCTTCGAGCGCGGCGTGCGCGTCGAGTTCAACGGCAAGGTCGCCAAGGACGTGAAGTTCATCGGCGACGACGCGATCGCCGTGCAGGCTCCGGCGGCGGATTCGCCCGGGTCGGTGGACATCGTGGTGACGAGCCCCAAAGGCACGCGCATCGTGTTCAAGGACGCGTTCACCTACACGTCCATGCCGGGGCTCGACGTCGATCCGGGCGCCGGCAAGACGGCCGGCGCCGGCTCCGCCTCGGCCGCCCCCCCTGGCTCGGCGAAGTAGTGTCCGGCCCTTCCCCGTACCTCGCCGCCGCCGTGCAGATGACGTCCACCGAGGACGTCGCCGGGAACCTCGCCCGCGCCGGTGCGCTGGTGGCGCGCGCGGTCGCGCGTGGCGCGCGTCTGGTCACGCTGCCGGAGAACTTCGCCTGGCTGCGCCTCAGCGGCCCCGACCCGGCCGAGGACGTGGACGAATCGCGCCCCGGGCCCATCCTGGCGTTCGGGCTGGAGGCGGCCGTGCGCCACGGCGTGTGGCTCCTTCTGGGAAGCGTGCCGGAGCGCGGCGGGCCGGACGCCGGCGGGCGCATCTACAACACGTCCGTGCTCGTCTCGCCCGAAGGGCGCGTCGCCGCCGCCTACCGCAAGATCCACCTCTTCGACGTGGCGATCCCGGGCGGGGCGGAGGTGCGCGAGTCGGAGCGGTTCGCCCCCGGCAGCTCGCCCGCATTGGTGGAAACGGCGCTCGGGCCGCTCGGGCTTACGGTCTGCTACGACCTGCGCTTCCCCGAGCTGTACCGGGCGCTGGTAGCGCGCGGCGCGCGCCTGCTGTGCGTGCCGTCGGCCTTCACCGCGCACACCGGCAAGGACCACTGGGAGGTGTTGCTGCGGGCGCGCGCCATCGAGAACCAGTGCTACGTGGTCGCCGCCGCGCAGTTCGGCCACCACGGCCAGAACCGCCGTAGCTACGGGCACGCGCTGATCGCCGACCCGTGGGGCGCGGTGCTGGCATGCGCACCTGACCGGGAAGACGTGGCCGTCGCCGAGATCGACTACGCGCGACAGGACGAGCTGCGCGCGCAGCTTCCCTGCCTCGCGCATCGCCGTTTGTAGGGAGGTTGTAACCGGTCCCAACACGCCGGCTGCGGGGTGCGGGGCGGAGCCCCGCCCGAGCGAAGGCTGGCTTTGCGGCCGGGAGCGGACGAACGTTTCTGACCGGCCGTCAGATCCCGAGGAGCTCGCGGGCGACGCGATCGCTGTACAGGTGCACCTGCTTGTGGATGGATTCGCCGTGCGAGTCCATCGTCACCACGGCCGGGAAGTCCTCGACCTCCAGCACCCAGAAGGCGTCGGGCGCGCCGAACTCGCGAAGCTTGTGGACCGACACGACGCGCTTCACGCGGCGCGCCAGCATGGCGGCGAGCCCGCCGACGGCGTGGAGGTACACGCAGCCGTGTCGCACCAGCGCCTTGCGGCTCTCCTCGCCGAGGCCACCCTTGCCGATGACGGCGCGCAGCCCGTAGTCGCGGATGACCGTGGCGGTGAAGGGCTCGACGCGCATGGAGGTGGACGGCCCGGCGGCGATGACGTGCCAACCCTTGCGGTCCTTCTTCACGACAGGGCCGCAATGATACAGCGCGCCGTACTGGAGGTTCTGCACCAGGTACGGCGGCCGTTCGCGCACCATGAACTCGTGTCCCACGTCGCGGGCGGTGACGATGGTTCCGCTGAGCAGGATCTCGTCCCCCACGCGCAGCTCGCGCATGGCCGTCTCGCCCATCGGGACGCGCACGTGCTTGACGTCGTCCTTGAAGCGTTCCCTATTAGCGACCATCTTCCTCCTGTCGTCCTCTCCGCCGTCGCTGCCGCCGTCGCTAGTTGGTCACGCGCGCCTTCAGGCGGCGGGACGTGCCCGTCGCCGTCAGTGTGGCGCGTCGGTTCGCCCAGCAACCGTAGGCGACCGAGACGAAGAAGTTGTTCGGGTGCCGGTGCTGCGCGCCGATCTTCACGGCCAGCACGGTGGTGCGTCCGCCGAAGCCCATCGGTCCGATGCCGAGCCTGTTGAGCGTCTCGTAGAGCTCGCGCTCCAGCTGGGCGAGCCGCTTGTCGGAGCTCTTGTCGTCGAGCTTGCGCAGCAGCTGCTCTTTGGCGATGTGGTGGGACGTCTCCCGGTCGCCGCCGATGCCGACGCCGATGATGCCGGGCGCGCAGCCGAGGCCCTGCGCGCGCTGCACGGCGTCGATGACGGAGCGCGCCACGCCATCCAAGTTGCGCGCCGCGCGCAGCGCGGGCTCGGGCAGGCGGTACTGGTTCGAGACGTCCTCGGCGCCGCCGCCCTTGAGCACCAGGTCGATCTTCAGCTCCTTGCGGTTCCACTGCCGGAAGACGATCTGGGGCAGTCCGGCGCCGACGCCGTCGTTGGAGTTCTCACCGCTGATGGCGTCGACCGCGTTGGCGCGCAGGAGGAATTGCTTCGTGGCCTTGCGCGTGGCCGCGTGGATGGCGCGCTCGATCTCGTCGTACGTGAAGCTGGGCGGCGCACTCACGTAATAGATGTTGTTCCCTGTGTCCTGGCAGATGGGGGTCTGCTGGTCGCGCGCGACGTTGATGTTCTCCAGGATGGCCGTGAGGATGCGCTCCGACCGCGAGCCGGGGATCTCCCGGTCGCGGTGCCGTTCCAGGGACTTGACCACGTCGGTCGGCATCCTCGTCGACGCCCGCTTGATGAGCTCAAGGATGTGATGCGACAGGTCATTCGGCATGGATGTCCACCTCTTGGTCGGCCTGCGCGCGCCGCTGCGCCGCCGCCGCCATGGCGCGGCCGCGTACATTGATTATCAATGAATTACAGCCATTTAGGACTGATCCACCCATCGGAAGAGTCTTTCCCCGCGTTGCGGCGATCCTTTCACGATCCGGGGCGCGGCGCCACTTTTTGAGCACGGTGGTCATGGACTTATCAACAATTCGTTCACAACCAACCGGCCGAACAAAAGTCAAGAGATTGCTGCATCGCGCGCACTGCGATCGGATGACCGCAACGCTATTAAGTGGTCTAGTTTCAAACGCTTATGTGATACTTCGGCCATGGCAACAGTCATCCTCTTTTGCGCGCGAAGAACGGGCTATCGCGCGCTCCGCGGAGGACTGTTGTTCGTTCACTGGAAGCGTTGGTGCCGGAGGAGGGGGTCGAACCCTCACGGTCGCGAGGACCGCGGGATTTTGAGTCCCGTGCGTCTGCCAGTTCCGCCACTCCGGCGTGCCACCTCACGCCCCGGCGGAAGGTAGCAGAATCGCTGCCCGTTTGCCCTGGAAAAAGGGGTTTGCGTTCGCCGCCCCGCCGCGGGGTTTCGGGTCGCCCCGCCGACAGGTTCGGGGGCGGCTCCGCCCCCGCCGACGGGGTCAGGGGGCTGAGACGGAAGCGGCGGCTCCGCCGCCCCGCCGACGGGGTCCCGGGGGCTGAGACGGAAGCGGCGGCTC
>DASYRF010000142.1:0-14557 GCA_036004705.1 Myxococcota bacterium | reverse complement strand
GCCGCCAGAGCCGGGTCCGAACAGCGCAACCCTTCGACGCACTCGTCGTTGAGCGAACGGTGAGTGACCAGCGCCTTTCCGTCCAGCGAGGCCGGGTCCACCGCGAAGCCGTGGTTCTGCGTGGTCACCAGCACGCGCCCTGTGGCCAGCTCGAGAACCGGGTGGTTGAGGCCGCGGTGGCCGAACTTCAACTTGTAGGTGCGTCCGCCCAACGCCAGCCCGAGAATCTGGTGGCCCAGGCATATGCCGAACAGCGGCACCTTTCCCAGAAGCTCGCGCACTGCGGCGATCGCGTATGTGCACGAAGCCGGGTCGCCCGGGCCGTTGGACAGGAATACGCCGTCCGGCGTCGTCGCCAGCACGTCGGCCGCCGGCGTCGTCGCCGGCACCACCCTGACCTCACAGCCGTGCTCCACGAGCAGCCGCAGAATATTGCGCTTGATGCCGAAGTCGTACGCCACCACGCGCCAGCGCCGTCCTCCGGCCGCCGCATCGCCTGCGCCTGCGCCTGCGCCGGCGCCGGCGCCTGCACGCGCGCCCATGCCCACACCCCAGCGCAAGCCCTCCGTCCAGGCGAACGGCTCCGGGCAGCTGACCTCCTTCGCCAGATCGCGCCCCGCCATGCCCGGCAAGGCGCGCGCACGCCGTACCAGATCCGCCGCACCGGCGCCGCCCGCCCCCACGGCCGACGATACGATCCCCATCTGCGCGCCCGCCTCGCGCAGGTGGAGCGTCAGCGCCCGGGTGTCCACCTCGCGGATGCCCACGATGCCACACCGGCGCAGGTACGCCTCGAGGGGCTCCTCGTTGCGGTAGCTCGACGCACGCGGGCTGGCCGCCCGCACCACGAACCCCGCGACGTACGGCCGCGCCGCCTCCTGATCCACGTCGTTCGTGCCGACGTTTCCGATCTCGGGCGCCGTCATCGCCACGATCTGTCCGTGGTACGACGGGTCGGTCAGCACCTCCTGGTACCCCGTCATGCCGGTGTTGAAGACCACTTCTCCCGTCGCTTCGCCGACCGCCCCGAACGGCTCGCCGTGCAGCACCATGCCGTCGGCCAGCGCCAGCACCGCGCCGCCGCCGCCACTACCGCCCCCGCCGCCCCCGCCGCCTGCGCCGCCGCCCACCCGCCTAGTCCCCTTCGCCCAGCATCGTCGCCGGCGCGCCACCGGCCGTGACCAGAGTCCCCTTCTCATCCAGCGGAACCGGCTGCAGGATGACCGTCTCTTCCTTCACCACCACGGTGAAGCGAACCATGTGCGCGTTGTACTTTCGCTTGAGCATCGTCTCGTTGTTCCGCAGCTTCTGCCTGAACTTCTCCAGCGACACCCCGCCGAGCGGCTGTCCCAGGCTCGTCTTGTAGTTGGTGTACGCCTTGAAGATGCGCGCGTAGTATTCGTCCTCGTCCTCGTCCGCCAGGCGCTTCGCCGACTCGACGTCGATGTGCATCATGTCTTCCAGCCGCGCCTTCACCGCGTCCTCGTCGATGAACAGCGGGTCGGCCCACTCGCCCGTCGTGGTGCGCCGCACCTCCTCCTCGATCTCCTCGTCGGGAAGCGGCCGCCCCAGCAGCGAAGCCACCATGATGTTCAGCCGCTGCGCGATGCCCGCCATGTAGTTCGCTTGCGGGCGGAACTTGTAGTCCTGGTTGCCGTTGATGATCTCGATGATGCCTTCCTCGATCTCCGCCGGCGGGCGCTCCAGCCCGCGCGCCAGCAGGAACCCCAGGAGGATCACCAGCAGCAGCGACAGCCCGCCGAAAATGAACAGCGGCGTCAGCACGATGTTCAGCGGCGCGCCGAACGCGTCCGAGGGCAGCATGACCGCGTAAGCCGCGCGCGTCTTGCCCGTCCCGCCAGGGTACGGCGCGAGGATCGTCCGGTACTCCGTCCCTTTCAGCGTCAACGTGAACGGCTCGGTGAACTTGCGGTCGTCGCCCAGCACCGGCGCCAGCAGCGACTTGTCGTCGGCCAGCTGCTTCTGCAGCGCCTCGACGACGTCGGCGCTCAGGGTCGACCCGTGCACCTTGCCGTCGAGCATGTACGACACCTCGACGCCGAGCATGTTGCGGTCGATATCGGCGTAGCCGCTACTCAGCTGCTTTCCCAGCACCAGCACGCCGACGACCACGTCGTTGTGGATGATGGGCGCCGCCGACACGAGAACCATACGGTCCTCGAACAGCCATAGATCGGCGCTCGCCTCGCCGTTGATGGCCGTCGTGACGATGGGCGACTTGTCCGTCTTGGTCGAGTCCGCAGCCGAGGTCGGATAGCTGTCGGCCAAGTTCTTCCACAGCCACTTCAGACCCTGGCCGCGCGCGATCACCTCGCCATTCTCGTCCAGCACCACCTCCAGGTAGTACTCCGCGGCATACCGCTTCTCCAGAGCGGCCAGCTCGCCCACCACCGTGACCCGCGTGTTGCTGAGGTTCGTCGCCCAATCGCCACGAAGCACGTCCTCCAGCGTGTCCGAGGCCGCCCACTTCTTGGCGAAGCCCACCAGCTCCACCGCGTCCAGATCCTTCAGCCGGTCCAGCAGCCGCTGCGCGCGCTTGAGAGTCTCCTCCCGCCGCGTCTCGCCCCAGTCGTGCAGGCCGATGAAGGACCAGGCGTACACACCCGCCCCGAGGAGCAGCACTCCTGCCACTGCGAGCCCTACGATACGGGCACGAAACATGCTTCCCCTCCTCCAGGTCCGGGCCGGCCGCCCGGCTCAGCTCACGATATCACGCTTCCCGTCCGTCGACCCCAGCGGCACCAGGTCCTCCTCCGAAAGCGTCTCCGCCAGATCCGTGCGCTCGCCCCCGCCACCGCGCGCCGCCCCCAGCTCCTCCGACGTCCAGCGCAGCCGCTCCGTCAGCACTTGCACGAAGCTCCACAGCAGCTTTACCGACAGCGCGCTCTCGTTGCGCACGATGTCGTAGAACTTCTCGCGGCGCAGCACCAGCACGCTGGTGCGCTGCTCCGCCGCGACCGACGCGGACCGAACGGCCCGGTCCACCAGCGCCATCTCGCCGAAGTGCCCGCCGCGCCCCAGGTACGTGATGACCGTGCCCGCCTTGGTCACTTGCACCTGGCCGTCGATGATCATGAAGAGCTCGTCGCCGGCGTCGCCTTCGGCGATCATGCGGCCCCCCGGGCCGTACTCGCGCGCCTCGCAGACGTTGAGCACTCGCATCAGCTCCGTGTAGGTCAGGTGCCGCAGCAGCGGGATGCCTTTCAGCGTCTCCAGCTTCAGTGTCACGTCGTCAGCCGGCGCCGGCTTCCCCGCCGCCGCTGCCTCGTCACCCTCGGCGGCCAGCCGCACCACCACCGCGGTGATGTTGTCCTTGCCGCCGCGCTCGTTCGCCAGCGCGATGAACGCGCGCGCCGCCGGGTCGAGCTCGTCGCCGCCCTCCCCGTCCTTCCGCGTCGCCATCAACGCGGGGATCTCGTGGTCCTTGAGATAGCCCGCCAGCCCGTCGGTGCAGAGCACGAACTCGTCTCCCGGCAGCGCGTCGAAGTCGAAGGTGTCGACCTCCACGCTCTCGTACACGCCCACCGCCCGAGTGACGGCGTTCTTGAAGGGCGCCGTCTCCGCCTCTTCCGCCTTCAGGCGCCCGCGCTTGATGAGCTCGTTCACCAGGGAGTGGTCCTCGGTGAGACGGTGCACGTTGCCTTGCCGCGCCAGGTAGATGCGCGAGTCGCCCACGTGCGCGATGAACCCTCGCTCGCCCGCCAGCAGCAGCGCCGACAGCGTGGTTCCCATGCCGCGCTTCGCTTCGTCCTTCTGCGCCGCGCTGTAGATCTCCCCGCATCCCTCCTGTACTGCGTGCTCCATCACCGACAGGATCTCGCGCCGCTCGGCGCGCTTCTCGCGGTACGCCGCCAGCAGGTCCTCGTTGGCCTTCAGCACCTCGCGCATCCGGTGCACGGCGACACGCGACGCCACCTCGCCGGCCGCGTGTCCGCCCATGCCGTCCGCCACCACGAACAGGTTCAGGCGGCGGTCGACGAGGAAGTTGTCCTCGTTGTGCTCGCGGTGTTTGCCAACGTCGGTGGCCGCTGCAAAGGCGATCTTCATCGGGCGCGGCACATGCGGCTCGGGGCGATTATCACCCGCCGCGCGAGGGTGTCAAAGCCGCTCGGGCTTGCGGTGCGCCCCCGCCCCGGATAGAAAGCCGCTCCAGGAGCCTCCATGAAGCCAAGCCAGCTCATCCGCGCCATCGGTCCGCAAAAGCTCGAAGCGATGCTCGCCGACCTGCCGCGCCGCGCGCAGCGCGCCGCGGTGAAGGAGGCGGGCCCCAAGAAGCGCAAGGGGCTCATGGTGAACCCCGCGAAGCGGCGACAGGAAGAGCTCGCCCAGATCAAGCAGGCTGTCATCGACGGGGGCGAGGATGCCGCCGACGCGCTGTTCTATGGATGGCTGACGTCGAAGCGATGGCCGATGCTCGCGGACTTCCTCGACACCTTTCACGTGAAGCACCGGCAAGGGCTGACGAACGACGACCTGGACTTCCTGAAGAACGCGCGCCCGTCGCAGCTGCAGACGGCCGTCGAAAAGATCGCCTCGAAGTACGGGCGCGAGGACGCGGCCATCTACGTGCATTACCTGCAGCACAAGAACGAAATCGATCTCATGCAGCACCTTCCGGATCTGGCGACGGTGTTCCCCGAGCCGCCGCCCGATCCGGAGAAGCCCGCCGAGGCCGCCCCCTCCGCGGAGACCGCCTCGCCGCCGGCGCCCGCGCCCCCCGTCTCGCCGGGAGGGGGGGAATAGCGGCTCCCCCGAGAGGGTTGCTCGAGCACGCTAACTGGCGTTGAATCAAGCCGCGACCGGGGCCGTCAGTATCGCCCCGGCAGGGACCCGTACCGGTCGCACAGCAAACCAGTCGCAGTCACGTGGAGGAACGATGAAGGCTTTCCGAGTTGCAGCAGTGGCCGTGGGCATCGGCCTGGGCATGGGCGTGCTCGCCGTCCATCCGCTTCGCCCGGCTCTCGCCGACGAAGGCAAGGGTAAGAGCAGCGGCGACGCGAAGACGGACAAGAAGAAGGCGAAGCTCGACGCCAAGCTGGACAAGAAGGAGGCAAAGCTCGACGCCAAGCTGGAGAAGAAGGAAGCGAAGCTCGAGGCGAAGGACGCCAGGAAGGACGCGAAGCTCGAGGCCAAGGACGCGCGGAAGGACGCGAAGGCGGATCTGAAGGACGCGAAGCTCGAGGCTAAAGAGGCCAAGAAGGACGCCCGCGACGCGAAGCACGACGCGAAGATGGATGCGAAGGACGAGCGCCACGACGCCAAGATGGAAGCCAAGGACGAGCGCCACGACGCCAAGATGGAGGCGAAGGAGGCGAAGTGGGACGCCAGGCACGGTACCGACGAGCCGCCCGCCAAGGTCATCGTCGTCTCTCCCACGCCCGCGCCCACGAGGGTCGTCGTGACGCCGGCGCCCGCGCCGGTGGTCGTCACCCCCGCGCCCACGCGCGTCATCGTCGCTCCGGCGCCCGCGCCGGTGGTCGTCGCCCCCGCGCCCACGCGCGTCATCGTCGCTCCGGGGCCCGCGCCGCTGGTCGTCGCCCCCGCACCCACGCGCGTCGTCGTTGCTCCGGCGCCCGCACCGGCGAAGGTCGTCGTCGCTCCGGCGCCCGCACCGGCGAAGATCGTCGTCGCTCCGGCGCCCGCGAAAGTGGTCGCCCCGGCGCCTGCACCGGCGAAGGTCGTCACGCCGGCTCCTGCCCCGGCCAAGACGACGACCACCACCACTACCAAGACGACGACGAAGACCACCTACTCCGCCACCAAGGCGGCCCCCAAGTAGCGAAGCGAAGCGCCGCGCCTTCCTGGCGCCGCGTTTCCACCAGCCTCGGACGAAGTGAAGGGGGCCGCGGCGGCGGTCGCCGCGGACAGCGCGCGCTAGCGCGTGGGATCGCGACGCGGATCGCGCGCGGTGCCCGCCCAGGCCGGCGGGCGCGAAGGGTCGTACACGACCACCCTGCCGGTCGTCGCGGTCGGAAGGCCGCTCTGCACGGTGCCAATCTGCACGGACTTCATGCCTACGGTGACACCGGCGTCGGTACGGACGAGCGGCTCGATGTCGGTGCTCTTCTTGCGGTTCATGTGACCTCCAACGAAGTCTTGATTCCCGGGATCGCGACCTTCACCGCCCCGGGCGCTTCCACGATGGGCGTCCTTGAGAAAATTGTCAAGCGCGCCTATGGTTCGCGCCCATGCGATCGCTCGTGACGGGGGCCAACGGCTTCATCGGCTCGCACGTGGTGCGCCAGCTCCTGGCGCAAGGGCGCCAGGTGCGCGCGTTCATCCTGCCCGGAACCGACGAGTCCAACCTCGACGGTCTCGACGTGGAGCGCAACTACGGCGACGTCCTCGACGCCCGCGCCGTGCGAGAGGCGATGGACGGCTGCGAGACGCTCTACCACCTCGCCGCCATCTACGCCGTCTGGATGCGCAACCCGCAGAAGATGTGGGACGTGAACATCACCGGCACGACGGTCATGCTCAACGCCGCGCGCGACGCCCGCGTGAAGCGCGTCGTCTACACCAGCTCCATCGCGGCGGTGGGGCACCACGACGACGGCTCCCCCGCCGACGAAGACACGAAGTTCAACACGTGGGTGGAGAGCCTCGACTACGTGCGCACGAAGTACCTGTCGGAGGAGGTGGCGCGCAGCTACATCCCCGGCGGGCTCGACGTCGTCTTTTGCAACCCGGCCTTTCCGTTCGGCACGGGCGACGTGGGGCCCACGCCCACCGGACAGATCATCGTGGACGTCGCTCGCGGCGTGCTGCGCGGCTGGCTGGACGGCGGGTTCTGCGCCGTGGACGTGGAGAACGTGGCGGCGGCCCACGTGCTCGCCGAGCAGAAGGGACGCACCGGCGAGCGCTACATCCTGGGCGAGCACAACGTCAACTACCGCGACTTCTTCCGCATGGTGTGCGAGCGCGTCGGCAAACGCTTTCTGGACACGCGGATTCCCCACGCGCTGGCCTTGACGGTCGCCGGCGCGGTCGAAGCAGGGTTCAAGCTGCGTGGCAAGCGACCGCCGATGACGTACGGGGCGATGCGCTACGCGTTGTTGACGCTGCATTTCGACACCGGCAAGGCACACGGGGAGTTGGGCATGCCCACCACGCCGCTGGAGGACACGCTCGACAGGGCCGTCGCCTACTTCCGCCAGCGCGGAAAGATCTAGAAGCCCATCATCCGCCGCAGCGGGCCGAAGCCGTAGGCCTCCACGAGCGGGTGATCGGGGCGCTGCAGCGTGGCACGCCACGCCGCCAGCAGATCCTGCATGATCATGACGGCGCCGACGCGCGGAGCGCGCACGCGCAGCGAGAATTCCGGCCCCGGCCAGCGCAGGCGCACGTTCAGATCGGGGTTGTCCGCCATCACCACTTCGCTGCAGGCCACCGGGGTGAACTCGGGGCGCGCGCGCATCAGGCCGCGCGGCCCCTGCAGGAAGTCGGTCGGGTCGGTGCCCTTGCTGATGACGCCACGGCCGGTGTCCTTGCGGCTGGTGACCAGGTAGACGAGGGCGCCATCCGGATCGTAGCGCTCCGAACAGTATCGCCCCAGCAGCGCCACCTGCTCGTTGTGATGGGCCGGGTGTCCCTGGAGGATGGCTTCCACGCGATAAAGCGTCTCGCTCACGCGTTGGCCGTAGAACTGGCCGCCCTCCAGCACCGAGGCAGCACTGTAATTCTCGTCGGCGGGCGGCCACTCGGGCAGCGCGGCGCGGATGCGGCCGGCGATGCGCTCCATCGATGCGATGTGGCTGCGCGCGGAGGCGTAGAGCACCACGCGCACCTCGCCGTTGTCGCCCATCTCCCGCGCCACGCGGATGACGGGCTCGGGGCCTTCCTCCGCGAAGACGTCGTACTCCTCCACGCGCCCCGACAGCGCGCCCATGAACTGCCGTGCCGAATCGGCGTCCAGGACCGGCGGCCCGCCGGCGCGCAGGATCAGTCGGTCAGGGTCGTAGTCGACGATGATCTCGGCGCCGGACACGGCCCTACTCTACCATTGCAGCTTACGCTTGAGGTCCTGGTGGGGCGCGGGGATGACGACGGTGTCGGCCAGCATCCCGCGCTCGGCGGCGGCGGCGCCGCCGGCGGCGACTGCGGCCTCGACGGCGTCCTGCGCGCCGGTGAGGGTGAGGAAACCCTTGCCGCCGAGGCCATTGGCGAGGCGAATCTCCA
The DNA here is from genome assembly GCA_036004705.1 of Myxococcota bacterium. Lineage (GTDB taxonomy): Bacteria > Myxococcota_A > Polyangia > DASYRF01 > DASYRF01 > DASYRF01. The sequence goes on along the minus strand of DASYRF010000142.1, from coordinate 6,358 downwards.
GGAGGCGCACGTCGGCGGCCTTGGCGGCCGCGTCGGCGGCGCTGAGCGTCGCCGCCACGGAGAAGCACTCGATCACGCCGACGGCGTCGATGGGGGCGGCGTCCAGGGCGCCGGCCACGGCCGGCAGAAGGTCGGGATGCGCGTTGGCAAGGAGCATGCGGTCGAGCGCGGCGACGCCGGCGACCTCGACGCCGGCCTGCAGCGCCTCCTGCACATCGGCCTCGAGGCCGGCCAGGACGACGATGTACTTGCCGGGCGAGACGGGCCGCGACTCGACGAGACGGACGGCTGCCTTCTTCACCATGGCGTCGGCAGCGGCCACGCCCCGGGCGATGGAGGTCAGCTCCAGAACCGCCAGCGCCGGTTCGGGGCCGTAAGCGACCGGAGGGCCGGGAGGGCCGGGAGGGCCGGAAGGGCCGGGAGGGCCGGAAGGGAACGACGAGCCGCTCACGAGGGGCGCTCCGCGGCGGACACGACCACGGCACCGGCATCGGCGCGCGTGACGGTGCCGTCCAGGGACGCGTGGAGCGGCGGCAAACCGGAGGCGCTGTCGCCGTCCGCCAGCCGCGCGCCCACGTGGACGCGCGCGCCGGCGGCCACACGCAGGGCGCGGCCGCGCGGGGGAAGCAGCACGTCCGCGGGTCGCAGCTCGGCGCCGTCCAGCGGAAGAGGAACGTCGGCCCAGGGCAGGAGCTCGAGTTGGGAGACGAGGCCAGCACGCGACACCAGGGCGACGGCGAGCGCCGGCGCGCGACCGGGGCGCGGCGCCGGTAGTGGCAAAGTGCGCGCGCCGGCGCAGGCGGAGGCGAGGACGGCACGAGGGCTGAGATCGAGCGGGCAGGCGTAGAGGTCACACAGACCGCAACCCGTGCAGAGCGTCGCGTGGAGGCCCGCGCCGGACGAGGCATGCAGATGCCCCGCGGCGCGCGCGGCGCGGTGGGGCTGGAGCGGCGCGCCCAGCCGATGCGGTGGACAGACGTCGGTGCAGCGCCGACAGCCGTTGCAGGCGTCGGCGGTGCGGCGGAGGGCGGTGACGGCGGCCGCGGCGTGGCGGAGCGCGACCCGGTGGCGGCGCGGAAGGACGACCAGCGACGCGGTGGCCCCGTCCACGCGCGCCGCACGCGGGTCCGCCAAGACGGCCCCGCGCAGCGGGCCGCCCGCCAGAACGAGCACGCCTTCGAGGTCGAGCACGGCGCCCGGGGCCACCGCGCGGCGCAGGCAATCCACCACCGGCGCGCCGATGGGGACGCGCAGGACGCGCGGCGCCGCCACGGCGCCGCTCACCGCCACATAGCGGTGCGTGAGCGGCACGCCCTCGTCCGCGTTCGCCAGGTCGCGCAGCGTCTGCACATTGAAGACGCGCGCCGTGCCGCCGACCAGCCCAAGCTGGCGGCACAACACGTCCTCGTCGCCGGCCGGATAGGACGGTTCGACGGCCACGATCTCCATGGCCGGCCGGCCGCGCACCGGCAACGCGCGCCGCAAGGCTTCGCCCGCATCGCTGTATCGCGCGCTCACCGCCAGCACCGCGCGAACCGCCCCCAGCGCCTCCGCGGCGCACGCCAGCCCATGCACCACGTCCTCGGCATGGTGGCGCATCGTCACGCGGTCCGCCCCCAGCAGCGGCTCGCATTCGACGCCGTTGCCCACCACGGTGTCGGCGCGTGCGCGTAGCTTCAAGTAGGTGGGGGCACCGCCGCCGCCGGCGCCCACGACGCCCGCCTCCCAGGCCGCCTCGGCGATCACGGCGCGACGCTATTCCGACCTGCCCGCCGCGTGCAAGGCGGGCGGTGAGACGGCCGCCCGAAGCACTAGCCGCCGCTCAAGCTCTCGACCACATGGCGCGGCGCATCGGCGAACGAGGCCGGCGCGTCGTTCCACTCGAAGACCTCCACCGTCAAGACGCCGCGCGGTCGTAGCAGCAGCCAGCGCGTGTGCTTGAAGCCGCTGCGCGGATAGACCCAGCGCCGTTCCAGGCCCGGATAGCCGCCGATCGTCACGTCGAGCAGGTCGCCGGCCGGCTCGGCCCCTTCCGGCTGAAAGAGCCGCGCGCTGGCACGCAGCTCGTCCAGGGCAGCGGGGAACGTCGCGGCCGTCAGCGGCGGTTTCACCGGCGGCGCTACACGCACGGCGATCACCAGCGGATCGCTCATCAGATCGCCGTAGGCCACTTCGTCCGCGCCGTCCGCGCCGTGCTCGCGCTCCTCCGCGCGCAGCAGCGTCGGCACGTCGATCGACAGCCCCGGCTCCGCCAGCGCGTGCGGTGCGTAGACCACCGGGCGCGCCATCTCCCAGGGCTTGCCCTTCCACAGCGCGGTCCCCATCGAAGCCGCGAGCCAAAGGCCCAGCAGCGCCGCGGCGCCCATCCAGATCCGTTCCCACGCCCGCTCTCGGCGGCCGCCCTCGACCGGCGCCGCTGAAGCGGTCGCACCCGCCTCCGCCGCCGCGGCCACGGGCGGGGTCGCGGGCAACAGTCCCGCCGTCAGCACGCCGGACGCCACCATCGCGAAGCCCGCCACTCCGCCACCGAGGTGCGCCCACAGGTCGACCTGCGGCAGCAGGCTCACGGCGACGTTGAGGCCCAGGTTCACGAACGCCCGCCGGCGCAGGTGCGGCAGCAGGGCCGCCGGCACCAGGCCGCTCGGCCGCACGGCGAGCCCCGCGCTCGCGCCCAGCATCCCCCAGAGCGCGCCCGACGCACCGACGCTCAGCGGCGCCGACGACAACAGCGCGCTCGCCACGCTTCCCGCCAGCCCCGACAGCCCATACAGCGCCAGGAGCCGCGGCCCTCCCAGCAGCCGCTCCAAGAATCCGCCCAGCACGAACAGGACCATCACGTTCATACCGAAGTGCACCGGCCCGGCGTGCAGGAACGTGGACGCCCCAAGCCGCCACCATTCCCCCGCGCGCAGCTTCAGCGCCGCGTTGGCGCCGAGCCGCACGAGCATCGGCACCAGCTCGGTTGAGCCCCACCAGAGCTGCAGCACGAACACGACGGCAATCGCCGCCGCGAGGCCCGCCGTCCACCAGATCCGCCCGCGTCGCAGCGCCGCGCTGAACCCCTCCAGCTCCGCCAGCCGCTCGTGCCGCCGCTCCCACGCCCCCGCCAGCCAGGCGCGCGCTTCCACCTCCGGCATCTCCGGCTCCGCCGGCGCTCCCCGCAACGCCGCGATTGCACGCGCCGCCGCCGATCGCGAGAACGGCGCCCATCCCGCCGCCTCCATCCACACGTCGCCGTCGTCGGCGACGTGCGCCGTCTCGATCGTACGGCGCAGCATCCAGGCGGGCCGCAGCGCACGCAGCACCGGCCGCACCTCCGCGGGCGCGCCCCCCACCGCCACCAGCGTCAGGTGCTGCTTGGGGTTCTGGACCACCGCCGCGCGCAGGCGCTCTGCCATTCCCGCGCCATGCTCGCCGTCGGCGCGCACGACCACCACGCGCCGCGCCGGCGCGAAGAACACGTGCGCTTCGGCCGGGTCGACCGACACGAGCAGCCCCTCGCCGCCCCCGCCGGGCGGCACCAGTCGCCGCAGCACTTGTTGGAAGCGCGCCAGCGACACGCGCTATTTCTTCTCGAGCTTCACCGGCGCCCAGCCGGTGCGGCCGCCGGCACCAAGCCGGGTCTTGAAGACCAGCGTGAGCGCGCACTCCTCCAGCAGCGCGGGTCCCGCCAGCCGCACGACGCGCGCGTCGTCGAAGTCGCCGTCGGGCGAGAGGTGCACGAGCAGCTCCACCGTCCCTGCCCCGGCGGCGCCGTGGCAGTCGAAGTACTCAGCCAGCTTCGTCTGGATCTTCTCCGTGTCGGGCGCCTCCAGCGCGAAGACCATGCCCGCCGGCCGCGCCGGCGCGTCGTCCAGCGGATGCAGCGGCGCGCCCGACAACGCCGCCAGCACACCGGCGTGATCCAGCTTGCGCCCCGCCGCCGCCGCGCCCGCCGCCCTCAGCTCCGATCCGCCGATCGTCAACGGCAACAGCGCGATGCGCGCCCCACCCTTGCCCTTGAGGGGAGCCGGCGCCAGCTTCCATCCGAGCGGCACGACCGAGATGCAGTCGCGCCCGCCCGGGTCGCCGCTCAGCGCGGGCGCGCCCACGGCGGAGGCGTCCACCACCGTGCCGTCGGCGGCCACGCGCAAGATGAGCTCCCCCACGCCCGTCAGCCCGGGGCTGCGCGCGCGCAGCACCGTCACGCACGCGCGCATCTCCGACTGCCACTTCTTCCAGGCGCCCGCGAGCGCGCCCGCCTTGAGCCCGGGCGCCTCACTCTTGCCCGCGACGATCTCGCTCAGCTCCGGCACGTGCCCGACCACCAGCCGCAGGTCGACGCCCGGCTCCGCTGCCTTGCCCAGCGCGGCTGCCAGGCACGACACGACGTCCGGGTCGACGTCGTCGACGACGGCAAACGCGCCCTTGCGCACCTGAACGTGCAGCAGGAGCGTATCTCCCGGCGGCAGCTTGTCGAGGCAGGCCAGCGCCGCGATGCGCGCATCGCGCGCCCCGTCGATCGCCGTGCGCGTCGCCGCCACGTCTCCGCCCTTGATCCACTCGATGACGAAGACCTTCACCCCGCTGCTGACCTTCGCCGGCGGCGTTTCGATCCGGAACGCGTGCACCGGCGACGCCCCGAGCAGCGCCGCCGTCCCCGCCAGCGCCAGCACCAGCACGAGCGCCGTCTGCGCCGTAACAGCCCCGCCGCTCTTACGCATGGTCACTCCACCGTGAACTTGAACGTGGCGGTCACGACCGCCTTGGGTGGGCCCACCGGCGCGGGCAGCGTCCAGCCCGACGCCGCCGGCTCGATGCAACGGAGCGCCGCCTCGCCGATCTCGCGCGAGACCGCCGCCGCCGAGAAGACCCTTCCCGCGCCCACCTTCTTTCCCTTCGTCGCCACCACGTGCATCGACAAGATGAGCTGTCCGCCTGTCAACGAGATGTCCTCGGCGAGCGCCTTCGTCCAGCAGGCCTCGAGCTCCGTGAGGTGCCCGCCCACCGCCGCCTCGACCGCCGCCCTGTCGAGCCCCGCCCCGGCGCGTACGTTCACGATCTCCACGTGGGCCGTGTGCGCCGCCGGCGTGGCGGTGGCCCCCGCCGCGCCCGTGCCGCCTGCCCCCCCGTCCGTCGTGGGATCGGCCGTAGCCTCCACCGCGTCGAACACCCAGCCCGCCTCCTCGCCGCCCGCCACCTCGGCCGGCATCACGTAGCCCTCCGGCGCCGGGGCCGCCGCGCCGCTCTTGCCGGCACCACCGTCGCCCGCGCTACTCCCCGTCGCGGCCCCCGTCGCCGGCGGTGGCGGCGGCTCGATGCTTCCCGCCGGCGGCAGAGCGTCGGCGACCGTTCGCGTCTCCGCCGCCGCACGCGCGGGCCCCTTCCTGAGCGCCGCCGCCGCGCCGAACGTCAGCGGCACCTTGAACGCCGTACCCATCACCTTCACGCCCGGCACCCTCCAGACGGCGACCTTGCCCTTCACGCACGCCGCGAGTGGTGCGTCCTTCGACGCCACCACGGGCCCGAGCAAGGTCGAGGCCATCACCTCGCCGTGGTCGTCGAGCCGCACCGTGAGGTGGCCCACGCCGGCCGCCGTCGGGTTCGCTGCCAGCTCAGCGGCGAAACACGGCTTCAGCCCCGGCACGCCTTTCTTCAGCGTCTTCTGCACGGCCGCGACTTCCACCGCGCCCTTCACCGCCGGGACGCCGGCCACGACGTCCGGCAACGGCTTGCCGGTGGCCCCCGCCCACGCGACACCCGTGGTCACGCCCCCGCGTCCGCTCCCGCAGACCTCCGCGACGGCAATGAGCAGCGCCGCCGCGGCGAAGGCCGCCGCCGGCCGTGGGCGCCGCCCCCTCACACGATCCGGAAGTATTCCTTCAACGTGCATCGGCGCTCGCGCGTGAAGTTGATCGCGGTGGTGAGCCCTTCTCCGGTCGGGCTGGCGATGGTCCACGACGTGTAGCCCTCCCCGCCGTACCCCAGCCCGGCGAAGTTGGGAGCGTTCTTCACGAAGATGGACGTATTGACGGCCCGCGCCATTCGATGCATCGCGTCGATGTTCGTCGAGTACATCACCGCCGTATGGTGGAAGCCATGCTCCACACGGATGGCCATCGCGATGGCCTCGTCCGCATCCTTGACACGCACCAGCCCGATCACCGGCATCAGTAGCTCGTTCTGCACGAACGGGTGCTGCTCGTCCGCCTCGCAGAACGCCAGCCGGCACGAGTCGGGCGCCGACACGCCGATGGTCTTCAACAGTACGTTCGCGTTCTTGCCCACGAACTGCTTGTCGATGTGGAAGCCGTCCGGCGTGATGACCTTCGCCAGGGCGTCGCGCTGCCGGTCGTTCAGCTCCACGCATCCGTTCCGA
>DASYRF010000141.1:0-9585 GCA_036004705.1 Myxococcota bacterium | reverse complement strand
TCGTGCCCGACCGGCGACAGCACCCCCTCGCGGGCGGCCAGCACCTCCAGCCGCGAATCGGCCGCGCGGATGCGCCAGGGCCCGGCACGCAGCGCGCTGCTACGGCCCGCGCGCGTGTCGGGCCCGCGTCCACCGGCGGCGGGGGGCGTTCGTTCTTCGGCCATGCGTCGCTCTTTCCTCCGGCACCATCATACCCTCGGTCCGCGGCGCGTCCGCATGTCGCGCGCCCCCGCGTTTTCGATATGCTGCGCGCGTGAAGAACGACGTGCGCGAGCTGGAGCAGCGCGTCCAGGAAGCCGAGCAGCGGCTGCGCAAGCTGTTCGAGGCCTCCCTCGAAGGCTTCGGCGTCCACGAAGGTGGGCTCATTCTCGACGTGAACGACACGATGACCACCCTGTTCGGCTACGCGCGCGCGGAGCTGATCGGACGCGGCGTCCTGGAGCTGTGCGCCCCGGAGGACCGCGACTTGATCGCCGCGCACATCGCCGCGGGTGACGACCGCCCCTACGAGGTGCGCGCCGTGCGCAAGGACGGCTCGACGTTCCCCGGGCTCGTGCGCGGGCGCTCGTTCGACTACGGCGGCCGCACGCTGCGCGTCACCGCCATCCAGGACCTCACCGAGGCGCGCCGCGCCCTGGCGGCCATGCGCGCCGTCGAGCAGCGCCTGCAGACGGTCGTGGCCAACGCCCCGATCGTCCTGTTCGCCATCGACGCCGCCGGCGAGTACCTCGTGTGCGAGGGCCGCGCCCTGGCCGCGCTCGGTATCGACGGCCAGAGCCTCGTGGGTCGCAACGCCGCCGACGTCTGGCGCGGCGACGAGCGGATCCTCGCCAACGTGAGACGCTGCTTGGACGGCGAGGAGTTCACCAGCAGCGGTCCGCTCCGCGATGCATGGCTGGAGACGCACTTCGTGTCGATGCGTGACGGCGACGGCAAGGTGGCGGGCGCCATCGGCGTCGCGGTGGACATGACCGAGCGCCGGCGCGCCGAGGAGGAACGCGCGCAGCTTCTGGCGCAGGAGCAGGCCGCACGCGCCGCCGCCGAGCAGGCGCAGCGCCGTTCCAGCTTGCTGGCCGCGGCGAGCCGCGAGCTCGCCGCCACGTTGGAGTACGAGGACACGCTTCGCGTCGTGCCGCGCGCCGCCGTTCCGGCCATGGCCGACTGGTGCGTCTTCGACGTCGTCGAGGAGGACGGCACAGTGCGCCGCGTCGGGGTCGTCCACGCCGATCCCGCCAAGGCGGCCCTCGCCGCGGAGCTGGCGCGCTTCGTGCCCGATCCGGCCGCGCCGGAAGGCGTCCCGCGCGTCCTGCGCAGCGGCCGCCCGGCGACCTACGGCGGGCTCGACGACGCCGCGCTGCAGCCGGACGGCGACGGCTGGCCGCCGATCGGCACGCGCCGCCCCGAGCACCTGAGCTTGGTGCGCGCGCTGGGGCTGCGCTCGTACATGTGCGTGCCCGTCGTCGCGCGCGGGCGTACGCTCGGCGCGCTCACGTTCGTGTCGGCGACCGACCCGGCCCGCTACGGCGCCGACGAGCTGGCGCTCGGCGAGGAGCTGGCGCACCGCGCCGCGCTGGCCGTGGACAGCGCCCGCCTCTACCGGGCGGCGCAAGAAGCCATCCGCGCGCGCGACGAGTTTCTCTCCATCGCCTCGCACGAGCTGCGCACGCCGGTCGGCTCGCTGCAGCTCGCGGTGCAGAGCCTGCTGCGCGGCGTGCGCACCGGCTCCATCGCGCACACCCCGCGCGGCTTCATCACCAATGCGCTGGAGACGATGGAGCGGCAGAGCAAACGTCTCGTGCAGCTCGTCGAATCGCTCCTCGACGTGAGCCGCATCTCGGCGGAGCGCTTGGAGCTGGATCTTGCCGACGTGGACCTGGCGGCCGTGGCCCGCGAGGTGGCCGACCAGCACGCCGGCGAGGCCGTGCGCGCGGGCTGCACGCTGGAGGTGCACGCGCCCGCGGCGGCGGTGGGGCGCTGGGACCGCGCGCGCCTGGAGCAGGTGGTCTCGAACTTGCTGTCCAACGCGCTGAAATACGGGGCGGGCAAGCCTGTTCGCGTGTCGGTGGACCTGGCCGGCGCGACCGCACGGCTGGAGGTGCGGGACCACGGCATCGGCATCCCGGCGCCGCGGCAGGCGCGCATCTTCGAGCGCTTCGAGCGCGCGGTGTCGTCGGCGCACTACGGTGGCCTGGGGCTCGGGCTGTACATCGTGCGGCGCGTGCTGAACGCGCTGGGCGGGTCGGTGCGCGTGGCCAGCGAGCCGGGCGCGGGCGCCACGTTCGTCGTGGAGCTGCCCTGCGCCGGACCTCCGGCCGGCGCCGTGGCAAGTTCGCCAGGGCCGCCCTGACCTGCTACATTGCCGCTACGTGTCCGGTCGGGGCCGGACGGCGGGGGGACGCGGGGGAGCCATTGAGCACGAGCGAGAGCTTGCCGGCCGGCAACCGCTGCGTCTTCGTGGTCGAGGACGACGCGGACGCACGCGAGATGCTCAGCCAGGTGCTGGCGCTGGAGGGCTATTTCGTGGTGGCGGCGGCGAACGGGCGCGAGGCGTTGGAGCATCTGCGTCGCGGGGCCCAGCCGTGCGTCATCCTCATCGACTTGATGATGCCGGTGATGAACGGCTGGGAGTTTCGCTCCGAGCAGGTCCGTGATCCGGACCTGGCCGGTATCCCGCTCGTCGTCATCTCCGGCGACGGCGGCATCGACCAGAAAGCGGCGTCGGTCGGGGCCGACGGCTGGCTGCGCAAGCCCATCGACCTCGACACGCTCCTAGCGACGGTGGAACGCTATCGCTGACGAGCTGGCCGGCGCGCCGCGGCGCTGCACCGAGGTCGCGCCGCGCCGTGGGGCGGCCGCCGCCACGCGCGCTTCCGCGCTCTAGCCGAACGTGATCCCCTGCGCCAGCGGCAGCTCGCTGGAGTAGTTGATTGTGTTCGTCTGCCGCCGCATGTACTGCTTCCAGCAGTCGGAGCCGGACTCGCGCCCGCCGCCGGTTTCCTTCTCGCCGCCGAAGGCGCCCCCGATCTCGGCGCCGCTCGTGCCGATGTTCACGTTGGCGATGCCGCAGTCCGACCCGGCGGCGCACAGGAACTTCTCCGCCGACAGCAGGTTGCGCGTGAAGATGGCGCTCGACAGCCCCTGAGGCACGCCGTTGTGCAGGGCGATGGCGTCGTCCAGCGAGGCCGCCTCCATTAGATAGAGGACGGGCGCGAACGTTTCTTCCTGCACGATGTCCATCGCGGGCTGGGCGCGCACCAGCGTGGGCTCCACCCAGCAGTGGCCGGGGTAAGACGGGCCTTGCAGCCGCTTTCCGCCGTAAAGCACTTCGCCGCCCTGAGCCCGCGCGGTCTGCAGCGCGCGCATCATGTCCTCGACGGCGCCCGGGTCGACCAGCGGCCCCATGAGCGTGCCTTCGGCCAGCGGGTCACCGATGCGCACCTGGGCGTAGGCCGACAGCAGGCGCTCGGTCAGCGCGGGCGCCACGCCGCGCTGGGCGATGACGCGGCGTGTGGTGGTGCAGCGCTGTCCGGCCGTGCCGACGGCGCCGAAGAGGATGGCGCGCGTGGCGAGGTCGAGGTCGGCGTCGTCCATCACGACGACCGCGTTGTTTCCGCCCAGCTCCAGCAGGCTGCGGCCGAGGCGGCGCGCCACGGCCTCGCCGACGCGCTTGCCCATGCGCGTGGAGCCGGTGGCGCTGATGAGCGGGACGCGGCCGTCGTTGACCATGGCTTCGCCCACCGACGTCGGCCCGGCGCACAGGCTCATCACGCCCACGCACCCGTTGCCCTCCAGCACCTCCGCGACGAGGTTCATCACTGCCACGGCGCACAGCGGCGTTTTGTGCGACGGCTTCCAGATCGTCACGTCGCCGCACACCGCCGCCAGCAAGGCGTTCCAGGCCCACACCGCCACCGGGAAGTTGAACGCCGTGATCACGCCCACGATCCCGAGCGGGTGCCATTGCTCGAACATGCGGTGGGCCGGACGCTCCGACGGCATCGTCAGCCCGTAGAGCTGCCGCGACAGGCCGACGGCGAAGTCGGCCATGTCGATCATCTCCTGCACCTCGCCTTCGCCCTCGGGGAGGATCTTGCCCATCTCCAGCGAAACCAGCCGCCCGAGGTCCTTCTTGTGCGCACGCAGCGCCTCGCCGATCTGGCGCACGACCTCGCCGCGCCGCGGCCCCGGCACCAGCGACCAGCGCGACTGCGCGCCCAGAGCCACGTTCATGACCCGCTCGTAGTCGTCGGCCGTGGCCAGCCGCAGGCGGGCGATCTCGCGGCCGTCGATGGGCGTGTGCGACGCCACCGTCTCGCCGTGCGTTTCCAGCCAGCGCCCCGCGTGGGCGCCGGCGTTGAGGGGCTGGATTCCCAGCCGCGCCAGCAGCTCCTGCATCGCGTCCTCCGCGCGTCTTTCAACCACCAAACGACGCGGCGGTCCAGCGGGTCGACATGGCCGGCCTCCGCCTGGGCGCGGCGCGCCTCGCGCGCGTGGCTTCGTGCGGCCCGCGGCGCTCCCGCGCGGCGCGCCCATCTGCTATACGGGGCGCGTGCCGGCGCGCGTGTACATCGAGACGTACGGCTGCCAGATGAACGTGGCCGACAGCGGTCTGGTGGGCGGCGTCCTGCGCGACGCCGGCTACGAGCTGTGCGCCACGCCCGAGGGCGCCGACGTGGTGCTGGTGAACACCTGCGCCGTGCGCGAGCGCGCCGAGGAGCGCGTGTACGGCCGCATGACGGAGCTGTGGCGCCACAAGCAGCGCGACCCGCGCGTGGTGCTGGGGCTGCTCGGGTGCATGGCCGAGCACCTGCGCGAGCAGATCCTGGCGCGCGCCCCTTACGTGGATCTGGTGATGGGGCCGGACGCCTACCGCCGCCTGCCGGAGCTGCTGGCCGAGGCGCGCGGCGCCGGGGCGCGTCCGCACGACCCGTTCGTCGACGTGCGTCTCGATCGCCGCGAGAGCTACGAGGGGCTGGGGGCGCCGGTGGGCGACGGCGTGAGCGCCTTCGTGACCGTGCAGCGCGGCTGCGACAAGTTCTGCGCGTTCTGCGTAGTGCCGTTCACGCGCGGGCGCGAGCGGGCCACGCCGCCGCGCGAAGTGCTGCGCCAGGTGCGCGCGCTGGCGGCGCAGGGCTACCGCGAGGTCACGCTGCTGGGGCAGACCGTCAATTCCTACCGGCACGAGGAGGCGGACTTCGCGGATCTGTTGGAGGCGGTCGCGCAAGTGGAGGGCGTTGCGCGCATCCGCTTCACGTCGCCCTACCCGGTGGACTTTTCGCCCAAGCTGATCGCAACGATGGCGCGCCTCCCGAAGGTCTGCCGTCACGTGCACCTTCCCGTCCAATCGGGGGACGACGGCGTGCTGGCGCGCATGGGGCGCGGCTACACGGTCGCGGAATTCCGCGCGCTGGCGGCGGCGCTGCGCGCGGCGCTCCCCGGCGTGGCGCTCACGACCGACGTCATCGTCGGCTTCTGCGACGAGACCGAGGACGAATACCGCGCCACGGTGCGGCTTCTGGAGGAGCTGCGCTTCGACGCGGCGTTCACGTTCGAGTACAGCGAGCGCAGCGGCACGCCCGCGGCGCGTGCCATGCCCGACACCGTCTCAACCGGCGTGAAGCGGCGGCGGCTCGCCGAGATCATTGCCTTGCAGGAGGCGATCAGTCTGGAGGCAGGGCGGGCGCGGATCGGAGCCGAGGTGGAGGTGCTGGTGGTCGGCGCCTCGCGCCGCGACGCCGCCACGCTGTTCGGCCGCACGGGCGACTTCAAGAAGGTGCTGCTTCCGGCAGGGGAAGGGCGTGGCCCGGGTGCGCTCGTGCGCGTGCGCGTGGCCCGCGCCACGGGCCACACGCTCTTCGCGGAGGGCGTGGGCTCCGGCGCGGCGGCAGTGCCGGCGGCGGCGGTGCCCGCGGCGGCGGGCGCGGTGGCCGGCGTCCCGGTGGTCGCCAGCCTCCCGTCGATGCGATAGCCCGGCGGTGAGCCTCGTCGGGCGGACCCTGGGCAGCTACCGCATCCTCGCGAGCCTCGGTGCGCGACCCGCGCCTCAGACGCGCGGCGCCGCCGCGGCCAGCGCGCGAAGGTCCTCGTCGAACGGCGGCGGGTATTTCAGGCTCAGCGCCCGCAGCCGCTCGTGCGCACGCGACGGGTCGAGCGTCAGCGTCACGGGCTCGCCCTCGCCGCGCGCTTCGCGCACGAGCGCCGCGTCGACGCCGAGCGCCGCCGCCGTGCGCCGCGCATGCTCCGCTTCGCTGAGCGCCTCGGCGCCCGCGAGGTGCCACGTCCCTTCCGCGCGCGCCCCCATCAGGCGCGCCAGCGCCGCGGCGGTCGCGGCCGCGCTCACCGGGTTCAGCCGCGCGTCGCCGCTGCGCTCGACTGTTTCGCCGGCGCGCAGCGCCCGGCACAGCGCCGCGAAGCGCGTCGGTGCCCCGGGCCGAAAGCCGTCCGTCCGCCCCAGGCGCGCCACGAGATGCACACAGCCGAGCGCGGCGATCTGGCGTTCCATCTCCGCGCGCGCCTCGCCGTAGCGTGTCACCGGGTCGGGCGCGTCGTCTTCGCGGTACGCGCCCGTCCGCCCGCTGAACACGCTCGCCGTGCTCAGCAGCACGAGCCGCCCGCCGGTCTTCTCCAGCCACGACGCCAGCCGCCGCGCCAGCTTCACTTCGCGGTCGCGCTGCTCCGTCGTGTAGTCGCCGCCCTCGCGCGGGTAGCGCGTCGCCGCCACCACAGTCGTCGGGCGGAAGTCGTGCAGCAGGTTCGCCAGCTGCACCGGGTCGTGCACGTCGAGCCGCCGCGCCGGCCGTCCGCCGGGCAGGGCGTGCGCGTCCGTCAGCGCCGTCCCCAGCAGATCCAGCCCTTCGGCCGGGGCGCTCGCCTCCAACGCCGCGAGCAGGGCCCGCCCCACCAGCCCGCTCGCCCCCAGCACCGCCACGCGCTCCGCCACGGCGGGAATCTACACGTCCCGCCCTACTCGGGCTAACCTTGCCCCGAGACACCCGTGAAGTTCACGTCGCTGCCGCCCGAGCGCCTGTTCCAGTTCCTGCACCGCCGCCGCCGCGGCGAAGGCACGCGGGCGCGCACGCTGCCCGACACGCCGCTCGACGCCATCTTCACGACGATCCTCGCTGCCGCGAACGAGTTCGTACCGTCGAGCGCCGGGTCCATCCTGCTCGACGATCCCGCCACGAAGCGCGACGACGCCTCGGTGAACCGGCTCGTGTTCGTCGCTTGCTTCGGCGAGCGCTCCGAGACGCTCGTCGGCCAGGAGATCGCTTCGACGCACGGCATCGTCGGGCGCGTCTACCGGAGCGGTCAGCCCTACCTGTCGCGCGACCCGCGCCGCGACCCCTACTTCTACGAGGACATCGACGCGCGCATCGACTTCGAGACGCGCACCATCCTCTGCGTGCCCATCGCCATCGGCACCGCCGTCTGTGGCGCGCTCGAGCTGCTGAACGCCACCGAGCAGCCCGCCTACGGCCCGCGTGACCTCGACCTCCTTTCCGTGTTCGCCGGCTACATCTCGTCGTCGCTGCAGAACGCCATGGACGCGCGCCTCAGCCAGGAGCTGGCGCGTCGCGACGACCTGACGGGCCTGTTCAACGACAGATACCTTCATCACGAGCTCGGCCATCGGGTCGACGCCGCGATCGCCCGCAGCGCGCACCTCTCGCTGCTCTTCCTCGACCTGGACTGGTTCAAGGACGTGAACGACCAGCACGGCCACCTCACCGGCAGCCGCGTGCTGCGCGAGGTGGGCGCGCTGCTCGGACGCACGCTCCCCGCCGGCATGGTGCCTGCCCGCTACGGCGGCGACGAGTTCGTCGTCATCTGCCCCGGGATCGACGAGGAGCAGGCCTGCGCCCTGGCGGAGGACGTGCGCGAGGTCATCGCCCGAACCGCCTACGCCGCCGGCACCGGGCCCGACGACGAGCCCGCGGTGGGATTGCGCGGTGTCATCACCTGCTCCGTCGGGGTCGCCAGCTTGCGCGATCTCGGCCTGCACGAGTCCGCCGACACGGCCTCGCGCCAGAGTGCGCTGCTGCGCGCCGCGGACACGGCCATGTACCGCGCCAAGGCGGACGGCAAGAACCGCGTGGTGTGCGCCGTGCCTACCGACCTCACGCCGCGCGTGCACGTCCGCCCGCTCCCGCTCGTCACGCCGCCCGGCACCGTGTCCGGCCTCTGGTCCCTCGGCGCGGGCGGCGCCAAGGGCTCGGCGGGCGGTGCCAAGGGCTCCTCGGGCGGTGGGGGCGCCGCGGGGAGCTAGAGCGCTCGTTCGGCAGCGGACGGGAAGGGAGCCGGAACGAAGCGGGAGAGCGAGGGAGGGAGCGGCACCTGGAGTACACTGGCGCGGAAAGGGGACGACGCCGGACGATGCCGGACGAGCCCGCCTACCGCATCAGCAGCGCGCGCACGATGCTCGCTCAGCTCGACCGCCGGTTTCCCGAGACGGGGGAACGGGTCCGCGCCGCGCTGCCCGAGGAGACACTCGCGCTCGTGCGCGAGTCGCTTTCGCTGACGTGGATCCCCGCCGAGACCCATCACCAGATCGCCGACGCCGTCTACTCCGCGCTCGGCGAGCGCGACTACCGCGCCCTGTGGCGGAAGGTCTTCCTCGACATGGTGCAGACGCCGCTGCTGAAGCCGTTCTTCGAGGCGACCATCCGACTCTTCGGCGCCACGCCCGCAGGCCTCGCTCGCTGGACGGCCAAGGGCTACACGCTGGCCACGCGCGGGCTCGGTACGCTGCAGCTCGCCGCCGACGACCCCGTCGCGCGTCGCGTGGAGATCGAGCACATCGGCTACCCTCCTGCGCTCGCCGTCTCGGGC
Source organism: Myxococcota bacterium (assembly GCA_036004705.1). GTDB lineage: Bacteria > Myxococcota_A > Polyangia > DASYRF01 > DASYRF01 > DASYRF01. The sequence continues at coordinate 756 of DASYRF010000141.1, read as the reverse complement.
GCCCATGTCGCCGGCACCGCCGGCTCGTTCGAAGGCTACCTCGACGTCACCCGCAAGACCGGCAGCGTCACGGTGCTCGAGAACACACCGGCGCGCGGCTACGCCCGCTTCGAGATCGCTTGGAACGAGTAGACGGCGCGGCGACCGCGTCGATGCGGCTCAACCGTCCAGCACCGCGCGTACCTTGCGCGCCAGCCCCTCGGGCGTGAAGGGCTTGGCGACGAACGCGATGCCCGGGTCGAGGACGCCGTGGTGGACGATCGCGTCCTCCGTGTACCCCGACATGTAGAGCACCTGCGTGGAAGGGCGCGACGCCACGACGCGCGCCGCCACCTTGCGTCCGCTCATCCCGGGCATGACGACGTCCGTCAGCAACAGATGGATCGGCCCTTCGTAGGACGCGCACAGCTCCAGCGCCGCGTGCACGCCGGTCGCCTCCAGCACGCAGTAGCCATAACGGTCGAGCGCGCGGCGCGCGACGGCGCGTACCTGCTCGTCGTCCTCCACGAGCAGGATCGTCTCGCTGCCGCGCAGCGATCCGGCGGGCGGCTCGTCCGGCGTCGCTCCGGCGCCGGCGGCGGCGGCGGCGGCGGCGGCCGCCGCAACGGCCGCGTCTTCCCGCTCCACGCGCGGGAAGTACACCTTGAACGCCGAGCCGCGGCCGGGCTCGCTGTACACCCAGATGTGTCCGCCGCTCTGCTTCACGATGCCGAACACCGTGGAGAGCCCCAGCCCGGTGCCCTTGCCGCGCTCCTT
>DASYRF010000140.1:0-19651 GCA_036004705.1 Myxococcota bacterium | reverse complement strand
CACGTGGGCGCCCGCGGCGTCATGACCCCCGTGGGGGCCGATGCCCCCGTGGGCGCCGATGCCCACGTGGGCGCCCGCGGCGTCATGACCCCCGTGGGGGCCGATGCCCCCGTGGGCGCCGATGCCCCCGTGGGCGCTGATGCCCACGTGGGTGCCTGCGGCGTCATGGCCCCCGTGGGCGCCGATGCCCGCCTCCAGCCGGGTCGCGGTGACCGCCGTCTGGCCGACGTGCTGACCGTCACAGGCGGCGCGCTCCGCCACGTCGGCGCCGACCTCGATCGCCTCGCCGCGGCCCTGTTGCCACGTCCGGTGGCACCGCGCGCAGACCGTCAGCGCGACTTGATACGGCGCGCGGCCTTCGTCGCCCGGGCCGCCGAGCGCCCGACGCGCCATCTCCATCACGGCGTCCTCGTCGCTCAGGCGTGGGTCCGTCTCCACGCGCAGGCGGCGCACGGCCTCGCGAAACAGCGCGAGCGCCTCGGGCGAGAGCTCGAGCCGCACGACCCGCGGCCGAAGCGACGGATCGGACGGATCCTCCGGCGCGTCGCCGGGACGATGCCCGGCAACGGCCTCCTCGATCTGCCGCACGGTGCGGCCGGCGGCGGCGCGGAGCCAGGCGTCCTCGGTCGCCGGCGCCGCCACGCGCGTCAGCTCCCGCGCCGCGGACCACGAGATGGCCCCGGACCTCAGGGCCGCCGCCAGCGCCGGCAGCCCCTCCAGCGCCTCGGCCACGCGCAACCGCTCGGCGGTCGTGCGCGCGTCGTACCCGAGCACGCGCTCCACGTACTCCGCCATCGTCGCGAATCCGAGGTGCGCGTGGACGGCGGTGCGGCGCGCGGCCAGCAGGAACCGACCCTCCTCGTGGTCGTGCGCGGCGCGGGTGCGGGCGAGACGACGCAGACCGCCGTCGACTTCCTTCCAGTCGGTGAGCATGCGTTTGCATATGATTTGTTTGGTACATTGTCAATACATAAACTTGAAACGATGTGCGTTTTTTCCTCGGTGGAATGTGCGCCGGCTCAGTATTGCGGCGATGGGCTCGCCGGGACGCCTGTGTGTGTACCGGGACCGTCGTTGACACTCTCGGTTAGCGGTCCCGGGCCGGCCGCGTCTTCTCCCTCAGCCGAGGTTTGAACCGGTCCCAAAACTCCGGCTGCGGGGCGTGGGGCGGAGCCCCGGCCAAGCGAAGGCTGGCTTTGCCAGCCGGAGCGAACGAAGGTTTGGGACCGGTACCAAGGAGACCGCGATGCGCAACGTTAATACTTGCACGGCCGCTGGCGTGGCGCTGGCGGTGGGCTTGACGCTCGCGCTGGGCGCCCCGCCGCGGGCGCGCGCGCTGCTGGCGCCGGCGCGGCCCCTTCCGGTGGCACGCGCGGACGGCGCGCTCGCCTACACCTGCGAGGGGCTCCCGGCCGAGGTGCCGCTCGCGGCGGCCTTCACCGCGGCGCACACGGCCGATGCGGCGGCGGCGCGCGCGGCGGCGGACGCGGCGCTCGCGCTCGAGGCGGCGGGGCACGCCCGCGGGCCGGACTGGCTTCGCGACGCCGCGCTCGCGCTCGCCGGGATGCGCGCGGTGGATATCGGCGCGCTGACCCTGAAAGACCGCTTGCTCGCGCAGAACGGGGCGTACCGCCTGGCCGGCGTCCTCGACGGCTTGGCGCGTCCGACCAAGCTCGCCACGCCGGCGCCGTTGCGCACGCTCGGGCGGCTGCGCGACGACGCGGTCGCCCTCGTCGACGCGCTGGCGCTCCCCGGCGCGGCATTCGCGGCGATGGGCGCCGCGCCCGACGCGGCGCTGGAGCGCTGGCTCGGCCCGCGCGCGGGCTGGGTGGAGCGGCGCACCGAGGCCTGCGGCGAGACGCTGCTCGTCCACGAGCGCGCGAACGACGGCGCGCTCGCGTTCCATCCGTTTCGCGGCGGACCGACGCGCGCGCTCGTCGCGCAGGTGGTCGGCTTCGACCGCGACCGCCGCGCGCACGTCACGCCGCTCGTCGCCACGATCGAGCTGCGCCGCGGGCTCGCCGCCCGCGCGCCCGCCTGCGTGGTGGAGCTGGACGCGCCGCGCGGCGTCCTCGCGCCGGTCGCCCACGCCGCGCTCGAGCCGTCGATGTTCATTCGGCCCGTCGCGCACGGCGGCATCGGCTGCACCGCCTGCCACGGCAGCGAGACGGCGTTCGGCGCCGCCGACGTTCCCGACGCCGCCGCGGCCGCCGCGCTGGCCGACGCGCGCCGCGCGCACATCGTCGGCTTCGCCACCGCCGCGCTCGGCGAGCGCGCCCGCGGGGAGTGAGCGCCGCTCCACGTCGTCTGCATGACCTCGGCGAGACCGGCTGGTGCGCGGTGCACCAGCGGGGGCGGCGGGTGCACCAGCGCCGGCCCGGCGCACCAGCGTAAGTGCCCGAGACGAGCGGCGCGCGCGCGCTGGCATCGCGGTTGCACCTATCCCCTGAGCGACGGCGCACGAAACCCGAGCCGCGGATGGTCCGGGGCCATGGGAGCGGGCGGCGTCAAAACCAAGCCGGCGGGAGCCGGCAGGAGAGAGGTGCAGCATGGCAACGATGGTCTTGCGGACAGCGGCGGTGTCGAAATTGAAGGTGGTCTTCGGCACCACGCTGGCTCGAACGCGGCGTCGTACGGACTGGGTCCGCGACGAAGCGGAAGGACGGCTCGCTCCGCACGAGCCGGTGATCGCGACGGCCGAAGAGGACGTCGCAACGGCGCAGGCGGCGCTGGTGGACGCGAAGGCGTGGGTCACGGCGGTCGAGGAAGTGACCTACTCGGAGCTGTCCCTGGTGGCCACCGAGGTGAAGCACGCGCTGGGGCGCCAGCACAGCAACGCGACCTACAACAGCCTCTTCGGGGGCGGCGTGGGCGCGTTCGCGAAGCAGGGCCCGGCGCGCGCGGCGGTGCTGATGGGCTTGGTGGCGACCAAGCTTCGTCGTATCCGCCACCCGCGCCTCGAGGAGACGGCCCGGATCGGGTGGGCGGACCGTCTCGACGCTGCGCGTGCGCCGCTGGCCCAGGCGGCGGGCGCCCTGGAGGAGGCCAAGGTCGGCCACTTCCACGCGCAGCAGGTCCAGTCGGCGGTCGTCCGCGACGCCTGGGCCGAGCTTCCGCGGCTGAAGCGGGAGCTCAAGAACGGCGGGATGTCGGAGGCGGAGATCGCCAACATCATCCCGCCGGCCCCGCGCGCGGGCGCGGCGGTGGCCGTGGCGGCGGACGAGACAGGCGGCGGCGGTACGGCTTTGATCGGCGCGGCTTCGGAGGCGCCGGCGGCCCTGCCGGCCCCGACCGGCCCCGTCACCCCGACGACCGGCTAGCCGGCGTCGGGCGCCTCGAGTAGTAGGGCCCCGCCCCTCTCGCCAGGGGGGCGGGGCTTTTTTTGTCGGCGAGCGCGGCCGCCTCAGACCGACCCGTACGCGCGCACAATCTGGTCCCAGCGAACGACGCGGGCATCCGACGCGCCGACGATGTCGACGAGCGCGTCGCGCACGTAGGCGGCGTCGAGGGCGGCGCCTTGGAACGCGACGAGCCGTTCCAGGTCCACGAGGTCCTTGCCGCGGAAGAACAGCAGCTTGAAAACGGCGAGGTCCTCCGGAGACAGCACCTGGATGGGCCGGCCGCCGAGCGACGCGGAGCGGACGCGCTCGGCGACGAGGCGGTAGAAGGGGATGGACGGCACGAAGACGTCCACGCGCAGGCCGCCCCAGTCGACACGAAAATCGCCGCGCTCCGCGGCGCTGGCCAGCGCGCCGGCGCGGTCGTGGATCCGGCCGCCGTCACGCTCGAGCGCGTCCATCACGGGGCCCAGGCCGTCGACACCGACGAAGGCGGTGACGTCCACGTCGTTGGTGGCCCTCGGCGGCGCATGAAGGCCGAGCGCGATGGCGCCGCCAATGGCGTACGGAACGCCGGCGCGCTGCAGGGCGTCGGCGACGGCGCGCGCCACGACCGTCGCGGACGGCGGAGTGCCGGGGGGCGCGTCAGCCATCGGCGCCGCGCCACACTCCGCCTGCCTCACGCGCGTTCGCCCGCAGCCGCGCGAGGAGCGCCTCGCTTTCGGCGGGAAGGGGATCCTGCCAGGCGAGCGCGCGGGCGGGGTCGGGATGCTGCATCACGAGCTCGACCGCGAGCGCGCAGAGGCTCTCCAACAGGCGCGCCCGCGCTTCTGCGTCGAGGCCGCGCACCGCGGACACCTCCTCGCGGACGGCGTCCGCGTCCGACTGCGCGAAAAGGGCGGCCGGGCGCAGCGAGCGGCTCACCCGCGTAGCGTACCACGCGCGACATGGCGCGATCAGAACGGTGCCCGCGGCGGCGCGAAGTTGGTCCACGCGCGACGTGGCGCGATCAGAACGGTGCCGGCGGCGGCCGCGAAGGAGGTCCACTGAGAAGATGTGAACGGCCCCAAGCCACGGCGACGGCGACGGCCGCCGTTCGATCGATCTCCAGGCGATCCCCAGGAACTTCTCCGCGTCTGGTGCGTCAACAGCCACCTCGTGACGGAGGCTGGAATGAGGTGTGCCCGGGGTGCGTGGCTGGCGGTGGGTGCGGTCGCGTTCGGATGCGGGGTGGGGCGTGCGCCGGCGGCGCCCGGCGGGGCCTTGCGGCCGTGCGAGGCGGCGGACGCGGCGGCGGGCGCGGCGGGGTGCGAGCCGGCGGCGGCCGCGGACGCGATCGCCTGCGAGTCGAGGGCGGGGGCACTCGCGGTGTCGATGGGGGACCGGTGCGTTCCGGTCGCCGTGAGACCGCACGGGTGGGAGTACGAGGAGCTGGCGAGGATGGACACTGCGCGGGTGGGCCCGCCGCCGACCGCCTGCGGCGATCGCCTGCGGTTCGAATCGCGAACGGTGAGGTACATATACTCGGTGCTGGAGATCCATGCCGGCGGGGAGCGGCTGCTCTCGCGCGATCCGGCGCCTGCGTCGTACCAGGCGGTGCTCTCGCCAGACTGCGAAGCGGCATGGTTCTGGGAACGGGGGGGCGGCTGGCTCTTCCGGAAGGCGGAGGGCGGCTGGGCGCGGGGCTGGTTCGATGGGCGCGGCGCAGTGGTGAGCGCGGGATTCTCCCCGGACGGGGCGACGCTCTTCACCGCGGGGATCGATCCGGACGGCGGGCGGGACGGCGGGCACGCCGGCGAGGCGGCCGTGCTGCTCGGTGCGATCGACGTCGAGAAGGTCACGGCGGGCGCGTGCGCGCGCGTTCGCGCGCCGGCCGGGACGCTGTCGGAAGTCGTGGTGAGCTCGGCCGGAGCGTTCGTGCAGCTCTCGTGGTTCGAGAAGGTCGCAGGCCGCCTCGAAGCGCGGGCGCGTCTGTACCGGTTCGCGGCGGGCGGCGTGGCGGTACAGGTCGCGGGCGACGGGGGGCACGCGTCGCACGCGCGCCTGATCGCGAGCGAAGGAGCGCGCCCGCTCCTCTTCGTGGTGAGCGAGGATGCGGGGACGTGGGTGTACGACGCGCACAGTCTCGAGCGCGTGGCCAGGTGGCCCGAGGAGGGGAGGAGCGGGAACGCGTTCACCGCGGGCGCCTCGCCCTCGCCGGACGGCGCGCTCGTCGCGATCCCCGAGCCGTACGGGGGCTGCGTCACCTTCATCAGAACGCGCGACCTGCGACGGCTGGGCCGGCTGTGTGCCCGGGAACTGGATGGCGCGGGCCGCGTCGAGTGGCGCCGCGACGACGTCGCCGTGGACACGTTTCCGCTGCCGTACGAGTGAGCGGGCTCGGACGACGACGCGGGAGGCGCCCTCCCGATCAATCGCTGCGTGCGCCTTCTCCGCGGCGAGCTTCGCCCCGACCGCCGCTCACCTCCGGCGCGCCGCTCACCTCCCGCGCGCCGCTCACCACCGGCGCGCCGCGCGCGTCCGCGCGCCGCGAGGGATGATCGACGGGGGGCGCGCCCAGCCGTGAACGCGCCTCACTCAGCGCCGGCGCGCTGCGCGAGAGCGGCGCAGAACACTTCCAGATCCGCCAGGTCGGCGCGTGCGACGGCGTGTAGCCGGCCCCAGTCGAGCGCGCCGTAGCCGTGGGCGATGAGGTTGCGCAGCCCGGCGGCGGCCGCCAGCCGCGCCGCCAGCGCGGGATCGATCACGCCTTGCTCTCCCAGGGCGGCGAAGAGATCGCGGTAGCTCTGGGGAACGCTCAGGCCCGCATCGGCAATCCAGTGAGACGCCAGGTCGATGCATTCCTGAAGCGCGACCAAGACGTTCAGCGTCACGACCTCCCGGGCCGTGCGGTCGGCGGCGAAGGCGGCGGCGTCGGCGGGAAGGAACGCGCGGACGCGTGCGACGGCGTCGCGGACGGCGGCGATCTTGCGCGCCAGCAGCGGCCTATCGACCATGGCGGGCGGCCGCGGCGAGGACGCCGCGCGCGCAGCGGTCCTCGATGGGCTGGAAGTCGAGATAGTCGGCGATCGCGCGCGCCTTGTGCCTGACCAGCACGTCGCGGTCACGCACGAAAAGCGGCTGGCCGTCGCGAAAGATGCGATAGGCGAGCGCGACGGGCGCGTCGTCCAGGACGACGACGTCGACCGGACGGCCGGTCTGTGCCTCCAGGTCCGCGATCAGCGTGCCCAGGGTGCGCGCGTCCATCCGCGCGCCGGGGCGCAGGCCGAGCGCCACGTCGAGGTCGCTGTCCGGGCGGGCTTCGCCCCGTGCGACGGAGCCGAACACGAGCGCGTAGGCCACGCCGTCGACACGCTCGATCACGTGCTGCAGGCCGCCGGCGCCCATGGCGCGATCGTACCACGGGCGGCGCGCCGTGCGCGGGCCGACGCGGGCGCGAGCGCGCGGCGGGTGGAGCGGAGGGGAAGCCGCGCGTGGGGTGTGTGGGAGAAACTTCGGTCGGGCGGCGGTGTCGGCCGTGGCGGTGCAGACGTTCGATCGTGCGCGTCGCGCCGCCCGGCGGCGGGTCACGAGGCTCGGGCTCGTGGCGTTGACCGCGGCCGGCGTGGCCATGGGGGCCGCCGCCACGCGCCCGGCCGCCGCGCTGGCGCCGGCGTGGAGGTGCTACCCGGTCCCGGAGAGCGCCAGGGCAAGGGTGGCGGCGGAGATACGGGGGCGCTTCCATTCCGTCATGGACGGCAGCGCGATCGAGGTGGAGTTCGGATGCGACCCGGTGGGAGACCGACCCCGGGAGATCGTGATGGAGCGCATGGAGCCGACCGTCGAGCTCTGGCGCCTGCGCCCGCTTCGGGGCGCAACCGGCGTGTGGGCGGCGCTGGGGCTCGCCCACGCCTGCAGCTGTCGTGCGTGCTGCGCGGGCGGCGGCGCCGGGCCCCTGGCTCCGCCGCCGGCCCGAATGGCGCGCGCGACGCTGCGGGCGGGTGACGTCACCGCCGCGATCGACCTGGCTCGCGCGGCGCTGGTGGCGACGGTGCGCGAGGTGCCCGGGCCCGGGAGCGCCGGCGCGGTGCACGGCTTCGGGTCCTACGATCCGCTGCACGAGCGGGTGCGCCTATCGGGAAGCGGGGGTGTCGCGCTCGAGCGCGCGTTCACCGGTTGGCCGAACGAGTCGAATCAGTCCGATTACCTTCCTGCGCTGGTCGCGGCCGCCGCCGTCGGCGCGTTGCTCGACCCGTCGTGGCTGACTGCGGCGGACGCGAAGCCGGGCCGCGACGCGCGCGATTTCTTCCGCGACCGGCTCGCCGCCGGACCGGCGTACGGGGCCGAGACGGGCCGCGACCGCGCGTCCGACGGCCCGCGCGAGGAGCTGCGGCGCACGGCGGGCGCGGCGCTGGCCGACGACCTCGCGGAAATGGCGTACACCTTCGACCGCGCCAGGTAGCCTTTCGCCCGGGCGCGGCGTTGCTCCCTGGCCGAGCGCGTTACGTAAGTCTCGGTGCGCATGGTGGCCTTCCGGGAGTTTGGGCGTCGCGCGCCCACCGTGAATCCAATGGTAGAGGTGGTGCACATCGACGAATTGTCGGTTCGTGCAGCCGGGGAAGGCGCACCCACGGTAGAGGCCACGGGAGCCGGCCGGCGCGGCTCCGGCTTGCCGCTCAGACTCTAGCGGGCAGCCTCGATGGCCTTCATCACAATCTAGGTTCTGCTCCCGCGAATTGTGAACTAGTCGTCGGTGGGGAGGCCGGCTTCGAGGACTTGGCCGGGGCGGCTCTGGTCGCGGTAGACGGTGATGCCTTTGCAGGACCATTCGTAGGCGAGGGCGTAGATGCGCGCGACGTCGGCGGGGGTGGCGTCGGCGGGGAGGTTCACGGTCTTGGAGACGGCGTTGTCGACGAAACGCTGCCAGGTGGCCTGGTGGCGGAGGTGCCACTCGGGGGCGATTTCGCGGGCGACGGCGAAGAGGCGCTGAAAGCGCGGGGGCACGGCGAGGCCGCGGCAGGTGCCGCGGCGCTGGACCTCGGCGAGAAGGGCGGGCGTGGAGAAGCCTTCGCGGCGGGCCACCTCCTCGAAGAAGGGGAACGTCTCGGGGAGCGCGGCGCCGTCGAGGACGTGGCGGGTGAGGGCGAGGGCGAAGAGGGGCTCGATGCCGCTGGTGGTGCCGGCGATGACGCTGATGGTACCGGTGGGGGCCACGGTCAGGAGCGTGGCGTTGCGCAGGGGGCCGACGCCTTCGCGCTCCCAGCGGCTGCCGGCGTAGGCGGGGAACGGGCCGCGCTCGGCGGCGAGCGCGCGCGAGGCGGCGCGAGCTTCGCGCTGGAAGAAGGCGGCGACCTCGGCGCCGAGGAGCACGGCTTCCTCCGAGTCGTAAGGGAGGCCGGCGCGCATGAGGAGCTCGGCCCAGCCCATGGGGCCGAGGCCGATGCGGCGGTTGCGGCGCGTGGTGGCGGCGATCTCGGGGAGCGGGAACGTGTTCGCTTCGATGACGTCGTCGAGGAAACGCACGGCTTCGCGCACGGCTTCGCCGAGACGCTCCCAGTCGAGCGCGGCACGCGCGGCGCCGAGGGTGCCGTCCGCGGGAGCGCCGCGGCGCAGGAAGCGCGGCAGGGCGATGGAGCCGAGGTTGCAGGAGTCGAAAGGGGGCAAGGGCAGCTCGCCGCAGGGGTTCGTGCTCTCGATGGCGGCTTCGTGCCCGGTGGGGTTGTCGGCGTTGATGCGGTCGATGAAGACGAGCCCGGGCTCGCCCGACGCCCAGGCGGCGGCGGCGATGCGCTCCCACACCTCGCGCGCGGGCAGGCGCCCGACCTCCGCCCCGTCGCCGTTGCGCGGCGACACGAGCGCGTAGGTGCCGCCGGCGGCGAGGGCGGCCATGAAGGCGTCGGTGACGGCGACCGAGAGATTGAAGTTTTCGAGCACGCCGGGGCGGGACTTGGCTTCGACGAACGCGAGAACGTCGGGGTGGTCGACGCGCAGGATGCCCATGTTGGCGCCGCGGCGAGCACCGCCCTGACGGATGGCCTCGGTGGCGGCGTCGATGACCTTCATGAAGGCGACGGGGCCGCTGGCCACGCCGGCGGAGTCGCCGACGGCGTCGCCGTGCGCGCGCAGGCGCGAGAAGGCGAAGCCGGTGCCCCCGCCGGTCTGGTGGATGAGCGCGGCGTGCTTCACGGCGTCGAAGATGCGCGCGAGCGAGTCTTCCACGGGGAGCACGAAGCAGGCGGCGAGCTGGCCGTCGGGGCGGCCGGCGTTCATGAGCGTGGGCGAATTGGGGAGGAGCTCGAGCGCGCGCAGGCGGGCGGCGAAGCGGGGGCGCCAGGCGTCAGGGTCGCCGCCGGGGAGGCCGGCTTCGGCCGCGGCGACGGCCGCGGCGACGCGCTCGAAGAGCTGCGCGGGGGTTTCGGCGGGGTCGCCGCGCGCGTCGCGCCGCAGGTAGCGCCGCGCCAGCACGGTGCGCGCGCTGGGCGTCAGCGCGGGGTCGCTCGGGGCTTCGACGCTTCGCGGGGCCATTCGCATGCGACTATACATCCGTTCAGCCGCGGCGGCCAGGGGCGCGGGCGCGCGCGGCGGCCCCGCGCCGGGGCGCGACTGGCGGCGCGCCGCGGATGGCCTATCCTACGCGGCATGCTCACGCTCCCCCACCGACGCGCCCTCCCCGCCGCCCGCGCGGCCGGCGCCGCCTGCGCCGTTCCCGCCGCCCGCACCGACCTCGCCGCGCGCGCGGCCGGCGCCGCGTGCGCCGTTCCCGCCGCCCGCGCCAACATGGCCGCCGCCGCCGCGATGGCCGCCTGCGTCGCCGCTGCGGCGCTCGGCGCCGCGGGGTGTCCCGCCACGAAGGCGGCGGTCGACGACCCGGGCGACGTGGTCGCCGGCGGGACGGGGGGAAGCGGCGCCGCCGACGCGGCCGCGGCGCGCGCCTTCGAGACCGGCGTCAAGGCGTTCGACGCCGGCCGTTACGACGAGGCGCTCGTCTCCTTTAGAGAAGCAGAGAAATCGACGCCGGACGATCCACAAGTCCTGCTGAACGTGGCGCTGTGCGAGGTGGCGCTCGGCCACGCCGACAAGGCGGCGCCGCCGCTGGAGCGCGCCGTCGCCAAGAAGCCGGAGTTCTTCGAGGGCTGGAACGAGCTGGGCGCCGTGTACCTGGACCTCGACAAGCCCGCCGAGGCACGCGCCGCGCTGGAGAAGGCGCTGGCGCTGAAGCCGGGCGACACGTCGGCGCGCTTCAACCTGGGGATGGCCTACCGCCGCGGCGGCGACCTCACGGGAGCGGAGCGCGAGCTGTTCGCGGTGCTGGCCGCCAACCCGACCGACGTGGACGCCCATCTGGAATTGGGGCTGGTGAAAGCGAAGGCGGGCGACGGCGCGGGCGCCGTGAAGCTTTTCGAGAAGGCCGTCGCGCTGGCGCCGAAGAACGCCGAGGCGCGCTACTTGCTGGCGGGAGCAAAGAAGGCCGGCGGCGACGTCGACGGCGCCGCGGCCTCGTACCGCGCAGCCTACGCGGCCGACCCGAAGATGCGCGACGCCTACACGGCGCTCGCCGACCTCTACGCGGGCAAGGACCGCTGGGCGGACGCCGCGGCGGCGCTGGCGGACGCGGTGAAGGCCTTCCCGGCGGACGGCGCGGTGCGCGCCTCCTACGGAAACGCGCTGCGAAAGGCGGGCGACAACGCCGGCGCGGTCGAGGCGTACAAGAAGGCGCTCGAGCTGGACCCGCGCGACGTGATCGCCGACCGGGGCCTGGCGCTGGTGTCGGTGGCGTTGGGGAAGTGCGATGAGGCGCACACGCGCTTCGACGCCGCCGTCGAGAAGTACCGAGCCGACGCGGACGCGCACGCGGCGCTGGAGAAGGCGCGTGACGTGATCGACGGCTGCGGCAAGGCGGCGCCCACTGCCGCGGGGCCGAAGGCTCCTGCCGCCGCCCCGCACGGCTCCGGCAAGAGCAGCGCCCCGGCCCACGGCCCCGCCGGGGGCAAAGGGGCTGCACCCACGAAGAAGCCCAAGTAGCGCCCCGGCCCGGCGTCGCGCCGCGCCGCGCCGTGCGCCCGTTCCGCGCGCGAGACCAACGCGCCGCCCCGTCGACGCCCAAGTGGCGCCGAGCGTGGCGCCGTCGCGGGCCGCCGGCGAAAGCGCCCTTTACAATCGCCCCGTTCCGTTTATCATCCGCGCGCTTTCAACCGAGGTGTCCATGTCCAAGCACTTCCCTCTCAAGGCCATCGGCCGCGCGCGCAGTCCGGTCACGAAGATGCGCGCCGGCGGCTTCCGCGACGTGACGTGCGAGGTGTATCTCAACCCCGAGTTGGTGCCGGCCACCGCCGGGCTCGAGGGCTTCTCGCACGTCATCGTCCTCTTCTGGATGGACCGCGCCGACGCGCCGCGGCTCAAGGTTGTGCCGCAAGGCAAGGCCGAGGCGCCGGAGGTCGGGGTCCTCGCCACGCGCGAGTCGTCGCGCCCCAATCCCATCGGCGTCACCGTGTGCGAGCTCATCCGCTGCGACGGCGAGCGGCTCACGATCCGCGGGCTCGACGTGGTCGACGGCACGCCCATCGTCGACGTGAAGCCGTACCTCCCGCAGACCGACCGCGTGGAGAACGTGCGCTTCCCGGAGTGGATCAACAGGCTCGATTTCTGACCCGACCCCGCGGTAGGGTGACGCACTTCATGGCTCCCCGCCGCTTCCCCGCGCGCGTGCTGCCGCTCGTCTGGCTGGCCGCCGCGCTGGGAGCCGGTACGGGCGCCGCCACGCTGGCGGGCGGGCCCGACGAGGCGGAGGCCGCCGAGCTGGTCGACACCTGGGTCGACGTCTCGCCGCCGACGCGCGCGGGCGACCTGCGCGTGGTGTACCCCGATCCGTTCCGTAAAGGCGTGGTCTGGCTGGGCGGCGTCGGGGGCGTGCTCTACTCCGACGACGGCGGCGACACGTGGGTGGAGTCGCTGCGCCTCGCCGCACGCAGCCGCACGCTCGGCGGCGGGGCGCGCGCCGCCGCCGCGGCCTCCAGCGACGCCGAAGACGCCGCCGCCGCCGCCGGCAGCGGCGATTCGGACACCGACGAGTCCGACACCGACACCAGCGACGACGACACCGGCGACGACACCGGCGCGACCGGCGGCGACGAGGAGTCGGCGCGCGAGGAGCTGGTCGCCGACATCACCGAAGCCGCCATCGACGAGCTGTCGGAGGAGTTCGGCATCCCGCGCGAGGACGTCGAGGTCGTCATCCCCGAGGAGTTGGAGACGCTGGTGGAGGAGCGCTTCGGCGACCTGTTGGTCGCCGGCGAGGCCGAAGGGGGCGGCGGCGCCGACACCGACGCGCCGGCGGAGCTGCGGCTGGACGCCATCGAGACCATCGCGTCTTCGGCGGCGGCGCCAGCGGTCATCTACGCGGGCGGCACGGCCGGCGTGTACGTGTCGCACGACGACGGCACCACCTGGGACGTGCGCGCCGTGCCGGGCGGGCGCACGGTCACCGAGCTGGCCGTCGATCCGGACGACTCCGACCACGTGCTCGCCTCGACGCTGCGCGGGCTCTGGGAGTCGACCGACGGCGGCGTCACCTGGACCGGAACCGGCCCCGCGGAGCTGGAGGGGAAGGCCGTCGCCGGCGTGCGCTGGGACGGCGCACACCCGGACCGCGCCGCGGCGTGGACGCGCACGATCCTCGGCCTCACCGACGACGGCGGCGAGAGCTGGACGACGCGCGACCTCGCCGCCGCCACCGCCGCCGGCCGCATCCGCGCCTTCACGTTCATAGGGGCGCCGGCAGGACGTCTGGCGGTCGCCGGCGACGAGGAGAGCTTCTTCAGCGACGACGCCGGCGAGACGTGGTCGGAGCTGCCCGACCTGGACGAGACGCCGCTGGCCATCACGTCGCGCGCGGGGAGCGACCTCGTCTTCGCCGCGGGCACCAGCCGCGTCTACCGCGTCGACGGCGGCGGTGTGGCGGCCGCCTGGACGGAGCTGGCGGACGGCTGGGCGACGGCGCGGCCGCGCGACCTCGTCGCCGACCCGCACCACGAAGGCCAGGTGTGGGCCGTGTCGTCGGCGGGGCTCTTCCACTGGATGCGCGTTTCCTTGGAGGCGCTGGCGGAGAAGGAGCTGCGCATGCTGGCGGCGCGCTTCGACGGCGACCCCACGCTCGACGCCACGCTGGCCGCCGCCGTGGGACACGCGGGGCTCGACCCCGCGCACCTGGTGGACATGACCGAGCGCATGCACTGGGCGGCGCTGCTGCCGGAAGTGCGCCTGTACTGGAGCTACCGGCTGGGGCACTCGGAGTCGCCGGACGGGGCGCCGCTGACCGGCCTCGGCATCGACACGTTGGACGCGCACTACTTCGTCGGCACGCTGAGCTGGGACCTGGGCGCGGTGACGGCGAGCCCGCACGAGACGGTGCTGCCGTCGCTGGCGGCGCGCTGGGCCGACGCGCGCGAAGAGCTGGTGGACCGCGTGCTGGCGGCCTACTCGCAGCGGCGCGCGGTGGCGATCGCGCTGGTGCGCACGCCTCCCTCGAGCCCCAAGGCGCGCCTCGCGGGCGAGCTGAAATTCATGGAATTGACGGCCGAGCTGGACGGCCTGACGGGCGGTTGGTTCTCGCGGCACGTGAAACCCTCCCGGGTCCTGGCCCTGGAGAAAAAAGGAGAGAAGAAATGAAGCAAGGTCTGGCGAAGCGGGCGGCTCCGGTGGCGGCCGGCGTCCTCTCGATTCGGTCCGCGGCGAGCGCCGCGTTGGCGGTGGCGATGGCGGCAGCGGCAGCGGCGGCGACGGCGGCGACGGCGGCGGCGACGGCGGCGGGGCCGGCGGCGTTGGGGGTGGCGGCGGCCGTGGCCGCGGTGGCGGCGGCGCCGGCGACGGCGCGCGCCGACGAGAAGATCGACCTCAACAGCGCGACGCTGGAGCAGCTGGTCTCGCTGCCGGGCATCGGCAAGGCGCTCGCGGAGAGCATCCTCGCCTACCGCACCGAGAACGGACCGTTCGCCGCGGTGGACGACCTGTTGAAGGTGCCGAAGATCGGCCCGGCGACGCTCGACAAGCTGCGGCCGTACGTGCTCGTGGCAGCTCCGGCGGCCGGCGCGGGGGCGGGCGCGGGCGCGGGCATCGGCGCGCTGACGCCGGGCGGGCCGGTGGCGACGGGCGGCGGAGCTGGCGCGGGCGCCGGCGCGGCGCTCGACCCAGGGGCGACGATGTCCCGGGACACGGTGGCCGCCATCTTCGACCGCTTCGCCTTCGAGCCGAGCATCGCCGAGGTGCACCGCAAGGTGGAGACCTATGCGTCGGTGCACCCCGAGGTGCTGGAGAGCCTGGCGGCGCGCTCCAAGGTCGCCGGCGCGATGCCGGAGCTGCGCTTCGAGGTCGTGCGGCGCATCGCGCGCGACGAGGCGGCGGACTTCTCGGCCGGGTCGCCCGACGGCTTCGGCATCGACACGAAGAACGACCTCTACACCTACGGCTGGGCGACGTTCCATCTGGACCGACTGGTGTTCAACCCGGCCGAGGTGCCGCTCGCCGGCAAAGTGGCGACGATCGCGCGCGCGCGCGACGACTTGCTGACGCTGGCGACGAAGGTCTACTTCGAGCGCCGCAAATTGCAGATCGACCTCATGCTGGCGCCGCCGACGACGGTGGCGGCGGCGGTGCGCTCGGAGCTGAAGCTGCAGGAGCTGACGGCGCAGCTCGATGCGCTGACGGGCGGGTGGTTCTCACGGGCGGCGGCCGCAGGCAAGAGGGCCAAGTGAAGTTCGAGTTCCGTCACGTGCTCGAGGCGCCGGTGGAGCGCGTCATCGAGACGATGTTTGGGGACGGATACTTCGCGTACCTCGGCGCGCACATGAAGCTCATCGAGAAGATCGAGCCGCTGGAGCGCAGCGAGGACGAGCGCACGATCCGGCGGCGGACCCTCTACCGCCCGGTGCCGATCATCAAGTCGGTCGGCCCGAAGAGGGTTCCGCCGGAATGGATGGCGTTCACCGAAGTGTCCACGTTCGACAAGAAGACGCGCGAGCTGCGCTTCGAGAACGTTCCGCTGACCGGGCCGGCGAAGACGCGCCTGACGAACCAGGGCGTCGTGCGCTTCGTGCCGGCTGGGGCGGACCGGACTACGCGCCTGACGGAAGGCGAGCTGAAGGTGAAGGTGATGCTGCTGGGGGTGATCGCCGAGCGGGTGATCGCGTCGGAGGCGCAGAAGCTGCTCGACGAGGAGGCGCGCGTGCTGAACCAGCTGCTGCGCGAGCGCGCCGCGGCGCCGCCGCAGCCGGCCGGCTAGAGACCGGCGACGATCTTCCAGGCGCCGTCGGCGCGCTCCAGCATCATGCGGTGGTCGGCCGTCTCCGTCGACCAGTGCTCGGTGCCGTCCAGCTCGTACTGATAGCGGATCTCGTAGGTGTAGAACACGGCGGCGCGGCCGCCGGTGACTTCGATCTTGTTCACGGTCACGACGTAGCGCAGCGAGCGGATCTTGGAGAAGCGGTCGGCGAGGCGTGACGGCAGCTTGTCGTAGCCGTAGTCGTCGTCGCCGCCGAACGTGCCCAAGCCCTCGTGGTAGGTCGACGCGCACAGCGCCACCAGCCCACCCGTGTCGCGCGCCTCCATCGCCCGCTGATAACGGCGCAGCACGTCGATGATGGCGCGGTTGTCCTCGGTGTTGGGGATCTTGGTGCCCTTGATGTAGCCGGGGCCGCAGCCGGCGAGCCCCGCCGCCGCCACGGCCGCGAACGCCGCCGCCGCCGCCGCAAACGCCGTGATCGCCCCTCGCCGCCGTACCGCTCGCGCTTCGTGCGCCATCACCGTCTCCGCAACCCCCACGCTGCGGTCCGATCGTATGTCATCGGCGGAGGCCCTGCAATTTCCGGGCGCGGGGCCGGCGCGCGGCCCGCGCGGCCCGACCCAGGGTCAAGGCGACGAGGCCGAAGACCAGCCAGGACATTCCGTCAGCGGGCGGCGCGGCCGGCGTGACAGCGCGGCAATGGCAGCCGGTGGCGGCGGGCGGCCCGGGCGGGGCAACGACAGGCGGCGAGACGCGGAGCGCCAGCTCCGCCGTGGCCGTCGCGCCGTGAGGATCCGTCAGGGCGAGGCGCACCCGGCGCGCGCCCGCGCCGACGAACGCGTGCACGACCTCGAGTCCGGCCGCTTGCGCGCCGTCGTCGAAGCTCCAGATCGCGCGCCAGAGCGGGTCGCCGTCGGGGTCGGTGCTGGTCACGGCGCTCAGCGTCACGGGATCGCCCGACGGCAGGTAGGCTTCGGCGCCGGCGGCGACTTCCACGCCGGCGCGCAGCACGCGCAGCTTCGGCAGCGGCGGGTGATTGCCGGCGGCGGGCTTCACCTCGACCGCCACGATGGCTTCCTTGCCCGCCGCGGCCTCGGTCATGGCGCCGGGCGCGGCGGCCGGCAGCGACAGCGCCCAGACCATCACCTCGCCCGACGGGCCCTGCGCGGCGTCGCGCAGCGGGAGGAGCGCGGCGGGCGCGCCGCCGTCCTTGGCGGCGCCCCCGGCGGGCGCGACGAGGCGCGCGTCCCAGCCGGGTGCGAACAGCGGCAGCGGGAGCGCGAGCTTCACGTCCAGCGGCAGCGGCAGCGCGTTGTGCGCCGTCACGGCCAGCGTGGGAAGCGCCAGGCCGGGGCGGACGCGGCCCGTCAGCCAGAAGTTCCCGGCGGGCACCGAGCCAAGGCCGAGCGCGTCGTAGAACGTGGCGCGGGTGATCTTGCCGTCGCGCGCGTGCAAGAGCCGGTAGCCGCGGTAGCCGTCGCCGCGCGTGCCGGCCGCCGCCGTGGTCACGCGAATGACGTCCACCGGGCGCGTCGCCGTCACGCCGGGCGCCAGCGCGTGCCCCGGCTCGTAGTGGGCCGCGGCGTCGGCGTGGGCGTGGCCGCACAGGTAGTAGCCGCCGTGGCGCGCCAGCACCTCCAGGACGGCCGTGCCGCTGTTGCGCGCGGCGCTCTCGGCGCCGCGCCCGTCGCCGGGGTCGCTGTCCCAGTCCGGGCCGTCGTAGTTCCACTCCTCGAAGGGCCCGAGGCCGAGCGGCGAGGTCGGGAACGGATCGTCGGCGGAGTAGCGGTCGCCGGGCGCGGTGTCGGGCCCGTCCGCGAGGCTGCCGCGCGGGTCGTGGTGGCCGACGAGCACGAGGGTCAACCCGGCGGCGGCGGCGGCGTCCGCGGTGCGCGCGAGCCAGGCGAGCTGCTCGGGGCCGACGAACCCGCCGTAGTTGTCGACCGTCGGCACGCCGAGGTCGAGCCCCGCCCAGCCGAGGCCGACGACGATGGCGTGGCGGCGCTCCGGCGAGCCGTCGTAGGTGTCGAGCACGACGAAGCGGAAACCGTCGTGGTCGAAGGCGTAGTAGCGCGGACCGAGCACACGGGCCCAGGCCACGGCGCCGTCCTCGACCAGCTCGCGAAAGAGCACGGACTTGGTGTCGCCGTACAGACAGGAGAGCCAGGCGAACACGGCGACGGGGTCGGCGGAGGTCGGCGCCTTGGCGGCGCAGCGGCCGGTCGCGCCGCCGACGGCGCCTGCGGCGCCCGCGAGGTCGAGCGTGTAAGAGGCGTAGCCGTCGTGGTTGCCGAGCGCGAAGAACGTGGCGAAGTGGCCGGCGCGCCAGAGGCCGAGCGCGTCGTCCAGCTCGCGGCGGTAGTCGAGCCCGAAGACGAGGTCGCCGGCCATGAGCGTGAAGTCGGGGTCGAGCAGCGCCAGCTCGTGCTGGATCTGCACGGCCATGGCGCGCGCGCCGTCGTCGAGGGTGGCCTTGGGCGGATAGGCGCCGGCGTTGCGCTCGACGGCGTCGAAGCCGATGGGGTCCCAGAGCTGGTAGTCGGCCACGAGCGCGAAATCGAAGCCGGCGTCCGGTGTGCCGGGAGCGGCGGCGGCGCGCGCCGGCAGCACGCGCACCGCCAGCGGCTGCGTCTCCTCGCCGCGCGGCAAGAGCGCGGGCGGGCCGGCCACGGCAAGGTCATACGTCAGGGCGGGGGCGTCGAGGGGCACCTCGGCGGAGAGGCGCCAGGCGCCGCCGGCGCCGGCGGCGAGGGCGCGCACCGGCGCGGCGAGCGCGAGCACGACGTCGTCGCGGCCGGCCTCGCCGGCGGCGCTGGGCGAGAAGAACGCGCCGGCGCCGCGGCGCAGGCGCAGCGTCACCGTGAAGTCCGCGGCGGCGAGCGCGGCAGACGGTGGCGCCGCCGCGCCGTCGCCGGCCCACAGCACGACCTCCAGCCGCTCGCCGGCGTGCACCAGCGCGGGAAACCCGAGCGTCGGGTGCACGAGCGCGCCGATCAGCGTGACGGGCTCCACGTCCTGCGGCGCATGCGCGGCGGCGGCGTAGCCGGGGTCCGGCAGCATCGGCGCGGGCGACGGCGGCCCGGTGGCGGGCGCGGCGGACGTCGCGGACGTCGCGGACGTCGCGGACGTCGCGGGCGTCGCGGACGTCGCGGACGGCGCGGACGGCGCGGACGCGGACCCCGCGGACGCGGACGGCGCGGACGGCGAGGACGCTGCGACCGCAGACGCGACCGCCACTGCCGCGAGCACCACCGCCGGGCGCCGCACTAGTCCGCCAGGTCGAACTTGGGCTTCGCGGTGCCCTTCTTGGCCACGGGCTTCTTGGCGCCGGCGGGGCGCGCGGCGATCTTCTTCGGCGCCGCGGACGGCTTCGCGGTGAGGGCGTCCGCCTTCGCGGTCGGCGCGGCGGAAGCGGTGCCGGGCGACGCCGCGGGGGCGCTCTCGGGCGGTGCGACGGGAGCCGCGGTGTGGGCCTCGGGTGCACGGTCCGTGTCGCGGGCGGCCGGGCGAGGCGCGCGCATGCCGGCCGCGTCGTCGTCGCCCGTGCCCCCTTGCAGCGACAGCACCACCACCGTTCCGCCCGCGGCGATGACCCCCGCCACCGCCAGGCCGACGACCAGCGCCCAGCTGCGCCGTCCGGCGGCAGGAGGGTCCACGCGCCGGAGCTCCGCCGCCGTCACGGACAGCGTGCTGGGCACGTTGGCTTCAGGGGCGGCGGCGATGCGGCTCGTCGACACCGCCGCCGACTCTACCGGGTGCGGCTTGATGACGGTCTGTGCGCTGCGCCTCATTTCGGGCGGCGTGCTGACGGCCGTGGCGACCGCGTCCAGCTCGACGGGCTCGGCGCCCGCCTGCAGCGCCGGAACGGGGACGCCTTGGTCCAGCTCCTGGGAAGGCGGCCCGGCGGGCGCGGGCGCCCGCGCGGGCGCCCGCGGATCCGCGCGAAGCGACGGCGCGCGCACCGCCAGGGAAGGATGCGAGGGCGCCCGCGCCGTGTGCTGGAGCGCGATCGCGGAGGAGACGGCCGGCGCCGTCGCCGTCAGGCGCAGCGGCGCGCTCG
>DASYRF010000139.1:0-8896 GCA_036004705.1 Myxococcota bacterium | reverse complement strand
GCTGCGCCGCCAGCGCCTCGGCGTTCTCGCGGTAGAGCTCCAGGCGCGCCGACTGCGCCGCCTTCGCCTCCACCTCCGCGTCGACGAACTTGTTGAGGCCTACCTTCACGTCGTCGCCGCGCTCCAGCCGCAGCTGCGCCTGGTGGGCCAGGTCCGCCACCTCGCGCTGCAGCGCGCCCGACTCGACGGCGCGCACGATGCCTCCCCAGCGCGCCACCCGCGCGCGGTGCTCCTGGATCTTCTCCGCCATGGCGTGGGTCGTCGCCTCGACGAACCAGCTCCCGCCCAGCGGGTCCACCGTGTCGCACAGGCCGATCTCCTCGGCGAGGATCTGCATCGTGCGCAGCGACAGCTTCGACGCCGCGGCGCTGGGGATGGTGTGCCCTTCGTCCCAGCAGCAAAGCGCCATGGTCTGCGCACCGCCCAGCGCGCTGGCCAGCGCGTAGTAGGCGCCGCGCACGATGTTGTTCTCCGGCTCCTGGGCGATGAGCCCGCCGCCGCCGCCGCCGGCGATCATGCGGAACATCATCGCCTTGGGATCGGTGGCGCCGAACTCCTGCTTGACGATCTCGGCCCAGAGCCGCCGCCCGGCGCGGAACTTCGCGACGTTCTCCCAGAGGTTTCCGAAGACGTCGAAGTTGTAAGTGATGCCGGCGGCGACGGCGTTCACGTCGAGCCCGCGCGCCACGGCTCGCGCCAGGTACTCGCGCGCGATCTCCAGCGCGTAGGCGATCTCGCGGGCGCAATCCGCGCCGGCCTCGCGGATGTGGTAGCCGCACACGCTCACCGGGTTGTAGCGCGGCAGGTGCTTGGCGCAGTACTCCATCGTGTCGACCGTCAGGCGCAGCGACGGCTCCACCGGGTAGATCCACGTCCCGCGCGCCACGTACTCCTTGAGGATGTCGTTCTGCGTGGTGCCGCGGATGCGGTCCTTGGGCAGGCCCAAGCGGTCGCAGACGATCTCGTACATGCAGATGAAGATGGCGGCGACGGCGTTGATGGTGAGGGAGACGGAGATGTCGCCCAGCGGTAGGCCGCGGAAGGCCAGCTCGAAATCCGCGAGCGTGTCGACCGCCATGCCGACGCGGCCCACCTCGCCGGCGGCGAGCGGGTCGTCGGAGTCGAGCCCCATCTGCGTGGGGAGGTCGAACGCCACGTTGAGCGCGTCCTGCCCGCAAGAGACGAGGTAGCGGAAGCGCGCGTTCGTCTCCTCGGGGGAGCCGAAGCCGAGGTACTGGCGCATGGTCCAGGGGCGGGCGCGGTACATGGCGCGGTGTATGCCGCGCGTGAAGGGGAACTCGCCCGGCGCGCCCACCTCGGCGCCGACGTCCACGCCGCGCAGGTCGTCCGGGCCGTAGACCGGCTTCACCTCCACGCCCGACTCCCAGGTCACGGGGCGGAGCTTGCCAGGGGCGTCGCTCACAGGCCGATCTCCTTGGCGATGCCGTTGAGGCAGATCTCGGGGGTGCCGCCGCCGGGAAGCAGGAAGCGCGCGTCGCGCAGATAGCGCTGGGCCGGGTATTCCATGGCGAAGCCATAACTCGCCATCACGCGCCCGCACACGTCCGCGGCGCGCTGGGCGACCTCGGTGGCGAACCACTTGGCGGCGTTGGCCTCGAAGTTCCCGCGCGCGCCGCCCGCGGTGGCCACGCCGTCCGCGATCCACGCAGCGTGGTACGTCTGCCAGCGCGCCGCGTCGAGCTCGGCCGCCACGCGGGCGATCTGGTGCGAGACGCCCTGAAACTCGGCGATGCGCTTTCCGAAGGCGCGGCGCTCGTTGGCATAGGCGACGGCGTCGGCGAGGGCGGCGCGCGACAGCCCCAGCCCCAGGGCCGCGGTCATGATGCGGATGTCGTTCAGGCAAGCGCGCAGCAGCGAGAAGCCTTTGCCCGGCGCGCCGAGCAGGTTCTCCGCGGGCACACGGCAGCCCTCGAAGAAGAGCTCCGCCGTGGCGGTGCCGCGTGTCCCCAGCTTCTCGATCTCGTTGCCCACGTGGAAGCCGGGCGTGCCGCGCTCCACCAGGAATAGATCGATGCCGTTGAGCCCTCGGGCGCGGTCGACCATCGCGGCCACGGTCACGAAGTCGGCGACGGCGGCGTTCGTCACCCAGGTCTTCTGCCCGTCGAGCACCCAGCCGTCGCCGTCGCGGCGCGCGGCGGTGGCGATGGCGGCGAGGTCGCTCCCGGCGCCGGGCTCGGTCATGGCCAGCGTCCCGATCTTTTCGCCGGCGATCGCCGGCGCCAGCAGGCGGCGGTGGTGCTCCGCCGTGCCGAAGCGCGCCACGAACGTCGTGCCCATCAGCGACTGCATCGCCACGGCAGCCGCCACCGACAGCGACCCGCGCGCGACCTCCTCGATGAAGAGGCAATACGTGACGAGGTCCGCGCCGGCTCCGCCCGCCGCCTCGGGATGGCGCAGCCCGAACCACCCCAGCGCGCCGAAGCGCGCGAACAGCTCGCGCGGAAACTCGCCGGCGCGGTCGATGGCGGCGGCGCGCGGCGCCACTTCGGCGTCGACGAACGCGGCGATCTGCCGCTGCAGCAGCTGCTGCTCTTCGCTCAGCGCAAAATGCACGTCCCGCCCCTACTTCGCGGGGAGCGTCAGGCGAAAGGTGGTGGCGCCGGCGACGGCGTTCACGAGCTCCAGCGCGCCGCCGTGCTCGAGGGCGATGGTGCGGGCGATGGCGAGGCCGAGCCCGCTGCCCTGGCCGGGCTCCTTGGTGGTGAAGAACGGCTCGAAGATGTGGGCGGCCGCGCCCGGCTCGATGCCGGGGCCGTCGTCCTCGACGTCGCAGTGCACCGCCCCGTCCGCGCCCCAGGTTCGCACCACCGTCCGCCCGGCCGCGCCCTCGCGCGAAGCCGCGTCCGCCGCGTTGGCCAGCAGATTCACCAGGACCTGTTGCAGCTGCGCCGGGTCGGCGTCGACCGCCGGCAACCCTTCGCCGTAGCTCTCTTCCAGCTCGACGTGTCGCTGGCGGAAGATGGGGCGCAAGAGGTCGGCGGCGGCGCGCGCCGGCTCCTCCAGCCCGAGGCGGCGGCGGTCGTGCGTGGCGCGCGCGAAGCGTTGCACGCGGTTGACCAGCTCCTCCATGCGCTTCGCCTCGGAGAACATCATTGCCGCCGTCCCCCTGATCCACTCGTCGTCGCCGATGAACTCGGGGAACATCTCGGCATAGGCCTTGAGCGCCACGAGCGGCTGGCGCAGCTCGTGGATGGTCTCGGCGGAGATGCGGCCCAGCTCGGCGAGCTGCGACAGCCGCCGCACGGCGTCGTGGTGCAGCAGCGTCTCGGGGCCGGCACCCACCGCGGCGCCGAGCTCGGCCACCACGGCGGCCGCCGCGTCGGGCGAGCCGCGCGACCCGCTCTCCAGCACGCGCCGGATTTCCGCGAGCAGTCGCTCGATCGCCGCCGCGGACAGCTCGGGCATGACGCTAAGGTGCCACCCCGCTTCGCACAGCGTCAATTCGCCGGCGGGCGGCGGCTAGCGTAAACTAGTGCATCTCGGCGAGTCGCTCGGCCAGGCGCGTGTGGCGCTCGCCGACGCGGGCGTTGTGCACGGCGCGCCCCACCGCGCGGCGCCCGCCTACCAGCACCACCAGCCGGCGCGCGCGCGTCACCGCCGTGTAGAGCAAGTTGCGCTGCAGCATGATGTAGTGCTCGGAGAGCAGAGGCATCACCACCGCCGGGTACTCGCTGCCCTGGCTCTTGTGCACGGAGATGGCCAGCGCCAGGACGAGCTGGTCGAGCTCGTCCGACGCATAGCTCACCAGCCGCCCGTCGAACGAGACGGCCAGCTGCCCCTCCTCCAGGTTCACCTCCACCACGCGCCCGAGGTCGCCGTTGAACACTTCCAGCTCGTAGTTGTTCTTGAGCTGCATCACCTTGTCGCCGGGACGAAAGCCGGTGGCGCCGCGCCGCAGCTCCGGGCCGGGCGGGACGAGCCGCTCGCGCAGCGCCTCGTTGAGGCCCTCGATGCCGCAGCGCCCTTTGCGCATCGGCGCCAGGACCTGCACGTCGGCGAGCGGGTCCAGCCCGAAGGCGCGCGGGATGCGCGCCGTGACCAGCTCGACGATCGTCTCCAGCGCCTGATCGGGATCCTCGCGCTCCACCAAATGGAACTCGCCGTGCGGGTCGCCGGAAGCGTGCGGCATCTCGCCGGCGTTGATGGCGTGCGCGGCGTGCACGATGTCGCTGCCCTTCCCCTGCCGGAAGACCTGCGTGAGGCGCACTACCGGCACCGCGCGGCTCTCGATCACGTCGCGGAGCACGTTGCCGGCGCCGACGGGCGGGAGCTGGTCGACGTCGCCGACCAGCACCAGGCGGGCGCCGACGGGCACGGCGGCGCACAGCGCCTCGGCCAGGGGGAGGTCGAGCATGGACGCCTCGTCGACGACGACCAGGTCGGCGGCAAGCGGCTCGTCGGCGTTGCGCTGGAAGACGCCCTGGCGCGGGTCGAACTCCAACAGCCGGTGGATGGTGGAGGCGTCGAGCCCGCACGCCTCGCCGAGCCGCTTGGCGGCGCGGCCGGTGGGCGCGGCAAGCGCCACGGTGCGCCGCTTGCGCTCGTGCAGCCGGACGATGGCGCGCGTCAGCGTCGTCTTGCCCGTCCCGGGGCCGCCGGTGATGACGAGCACCGGCTCGCGCAGCGCCGCCTCCACGGCGCGGCGCTGGCTGTCAGCCAGCTTCAGGCCGCTCTCCTCCTCGAACCAGGCCAGCGCCTTGTCAGGGGCGTCGGTGACCGGGCGGACGGCAGCGGCGCCGAGCGCACGCAGGCGCCCCGCCAGGCGCACCTCGGCGTCGCGCAGCTCGGGCAGCCACATCGCCGGCGAGAGGTCGCGGCGCGGCTCGGCCACCATCTCGCCGCGCTCCGTCAGGCGATCGACCGCCCCGCCGACGAGGTCGACGTCGACGCCCAGCGCCGCGCGCGCCTGCTCGCACAGATCGACGCGCGGGGCGAAGCAGTGGCCGGCGTCGGAGAACGAGCGCAGCACGTGCAGCGCCCCCGCCTCGATGCGGCGCGGCGCGTCGGCAGGGATGCCCAGCTTGCGGGCGATGTCGTCGGCGATCTTGAAGCCGATGCCGGGGACGTCGCGCGCCAGGCGGTACGGGTCGGCCTTGACCGCGGCGACGGCGCCCGGGCCGTAGTGGCGATAGATGCGCGCCGCCCAGGCGGGCGACACCCCTTGCCCCTGCAGGAAGAGCATCACCTCGCGCACGGCGCGCTGCTTCGCCCACGCGTCGGTCAGCGCCGCGGCCTTGCGCGCGCCCACGCCCGGCACCTCGCGCAGCCGCTCGGGGGCGGCCTCGATGATCTCCAGCGTGGCCGCGCCGAAGCGATCGACGAGGCGGCCGGCGAGGACGGGCCCCAGCCCCTTGACGAGCCCGCTCCCCAGGTAGGCGGCGATGGCGTCGGGTGTGCGCGGCGCGCGCGGCGTGTAGGCGTCCACGCGAAACTGGTCGCCGAAACGGCGGTGGCGTTCCCAGTGGCCGTGCAGCTCGAGCACCTCGCCCTCGGCCGCCATCGCCAGCATCCCCGCCCCGGTGAACCGGCCTTGGTCGTCGACCCGCACGCCCGGCGGCGGCGCCGCGTTCGGCGGCGGCCCGCGCCGCGGTGCTGCGTCCGGCGAAGCCGGCGTTCTGGGCGGCGCGGCCGCGAAAAGCTCGCCGTGAGAGGCCCCGGCGCGCGCCGCGGGGACCGCCGGGGCGTCCTTCTCTTCGTGCGGCCGAAAGCGCGCGACCGTCCACCCCGTGTCGTCGTTGCGAAACTGGATGCGCTCGAGGAGCGCGACGATCACGGTCTCAGCTGGCAAGCCGCCCCCGGCAGGCGACTAGCAGCTCGCGGCGCAGCCCCTCCGCGAAGGCACGAAGGCGCGGCCCGTCGGTGGTGAAGCGCACGCTCATCTGGTTGCGGCCCATCCCGTCGTCGCGCATCACCTCGGAAATCGCTCCCAGGTCGATGCGCGCCTCCAGCAACATCAGCTCGCTCTCGCGCCGCACCTCCAGCTCTAGATCCGGCTCCTGCGGGGCGAAGCGCAACACCGGCTGCTCGCCCGCCGCGAAACCCTCCAGCTCCGCGGCCAGCTGCGCGACCTCGTCCGCCGTCAGCGAGGTCGCCACGCGGAAGAGCTCGCGCGCCGACCCCGACGCGTCGAGGTGCCGCACCGCCACCTCCGCCAGCGTGGTCACGGGGTCGTCGACCGATTCCACCTCCTCGGCCCCGAGCAGCTCCAGGCTGAGGAGCAGCGTATCCGCCGTGTTGCCGATGGTCCCCAACGCCTCTCCTAGTCCTTCCCGCCGCGCCCGCCGCCGCCGCCGCCGCCACCGCCGCGCTTGCCGCCTCCCGTGCGCACTGCGTGGGCCGCACGCGCGCTCCGGTCGAGCGCCCGCCCCTTGTCGCGCTCCGCCTCGCGCGCCTGCGCGGCGGCGCGCCGGTCGCCCTTGTGCCGCCCGCGCGCCAGCGCGATCTCCGTCTTGGCGTGGCTTCCCTTGAAGTAGACCTGCGTCGGCACCAGCGTGTACCCGCGGCGCTCGACCTTCTCGCGCAGCTTGTCCATTTCGCCGCGGTGCAACAGCAGCTTGCGGCGCCGCCTCGGGTCGTGCCCCAGATAGGACGCCGCCGCGTACTCGTTGATGTGGCTGCCCTCCAGCCACAGGTCGCCGCGCTCGTCGAACTTCGCGAACGCCTCGGCGATCGACATCTTGCCGGCGCGCAGCGACTTCACCTCGCTCCCCAGCAGCACCATGCCCGCCTCGAAGCGCTCTTCGAGCTCGTAGTCGTGGCCCGCGCGCCGGTTCTGGCAGACGAGCCGCACCGCGTCGTCGCGTTTCGGCGAATCCCTGCGCGCCTGGTGCGCTCGTGCGTGCGGATCGGGCATTGCGTGCGTCCGGCGGCCGTGTAGCGCGCCGGGGGGGTGTCGCGCAACCGCCGCCGTCTCGTCCCGCCGCGCGTTGCACCGGCGCGCCTGCGGCGATATCTAAGGAGGCATGGAAGGCGGGCTCATCGGACGAGCGCGCGCCGGGGCTCGCGCCGCCGCGCTGGGCGCGTGGACCGCCGGCTGCGTCGCCGTGGTCGAGCTCGACCAGCTGCGCGGCGCCACACCGGCGGCGCGCCGCCGCCTCTACGAGCCGCACCTGCGCCGCTGGGCACGCGGTGTGAACGCCATCTTCGGCGTCGAGGTGCGCCCCCGCTGGGAGGGCGGCGAGGCGGGGCGCGGCGCCGCCGCGGCACCCCCACCCGCCGGCCGCGCGCGGCTGGTCGTGGCGAACCACCGCTCGCCCGTCGACATCACGGTCCTACTGGCGCTGTTCGGCGGCCACGTGCTCAGCCGCGCCGACCTCGCCCACTGGCCGGTGCTGGGATACGCCGCGCGCAGCGCCGGCACCATCTTCGTCGACCGCGACAGCGGCGCCAGCGGGGCGGCGGCGCTGCGCGCCATCCGCGCCTGCCTGCGCACCGGCGCGACCGTCATCGTCTTCCCCGAGGGAGCGACCCATGCGGGCGACGAGGTCCGCCCGTTCCGGCCCGGCGCCTTCGCCGCCCTGCGCCGGCTGGACGCCGAGGTCGTCCCGGTCGGCCTCGCCTACGAGCCCGGCACCGAGTTCATCGAGGACGGCTTCATGGATCACCTCGCACGCGTCGCCTCACGCCCGCGCCTGCGCGTCGGCGTCGCCGTCGGCGCCCCGCGCCTCGCCGCCTCCGCGCGCACCACCGAGACGCTCGCCGCCGCCGTGCACGACGACGTGCAACGCCTCGTGCACGAAGCCCGCCGCGACGTGTAGCCGCCGCGCGGGACGGGGCGCGGTCGGGCCTGCCCGAGACCGTCCCCTTGTGCCGCCTGCAGATCGCGCTCTAGCCGCGCCGAATACACCGTGGCGGGGCCTCGCGCGAGAAAGAGGTCGAGCTACGTCGGGGAGGAGGTTCGGAGATTTGCGCGGCGCACTACAGACCGAGGTAGGCGGGAACTCAGCGAAGGCGGAACGACTGCATGGCGCGGTCCTCGTCGAACTCGTGCTCGAAGCCGGTCGCGGCGCGGAAGCGCGCGGCGTCGATGACGACCGGGTACTTCATGTGAGCGACGGCGCCGGGCGGCAGCGTCGGGAGGCCGAAGCGGCCGAGCGCGGCGACGAAGAGCGGCTCGGGCAGCGGCAGGCGCTTGCGGCCGGTGACGTGCACGAGGACCGAGAGGGGCACGGGCGAGGGGCCGGCGACGTTGTAGACGCCGCGCACGCGCTTCTCCAGCGTGAGCACGATGGCGGAGACGACGTCCTGCTCGTGCATGAAATGGAAGAGCGGGTCGAACCCCAGGACCATGGGCACGCGCGGCCCGTGCAGATACGTGGCGAGGTTGCCGTGGCCGCTGGGGCCGAGCGTGTAGCAGACGCGCAGCACGGTGGTGACGAGGTTGGGCCAGCGCCACAGCGCCGAGCCGGCGTAGAGGTCGGCGGCCACGAGATCGGCGAGCTCGGGGTAGGTCGTCACGGCCAGCGGCGGGTCGTCCTCGGTGTGATAGAGCGGCGCGTCGGGCGCGGCGCCGTAATAGGTGTGCCGACCGACGAAGAGGGCGTGCGCCACGCCGTAGCGGTCGCAGTGCTCGAACACGGCGCGCGTCCCGCCGAGGTTGATGCGGTAGCGCTCCTCGGCGCCGGCGCTCAAGTGCGTGATGGTCGCCATGTGCACGGCGGCGTCGGGGCGCTGCTTGCGGAAAACGTCTTCGGCGGTGCGGTTGCGGACGTCGGCTTCCTGCATCGTCACGCCGCGCGGCGCGTCGGGCCAAGGGCGGCGGTCCATGCCGATGACGGCGTGGCCGGCGGCGGCGAGCCGCTGCGCGACCATGCGGCCGAGCTTGCCGGCGACGCCGGTGACGAGGACCTTCACGGCGCCTCCTGGGCGCCGGC
Organism: Myxococcota bacterium; assembly: GCA_036004705.1. Classification (GTDB taxonomy): domain Bacteria; phylum Myxococcota_A; class Polyangia; order DASYRF01; family DASYRF01; genus DASYRF01. The sequence goes on along the minus strand of DASYRF010000139.1, from coordinate 2 downwards.
GC
>DASYRF010000138.1:0-4450 GCA_036004705.1 Myxococcota bacterium | reverse complement strand
CGCGGCGTTACGTACGCGCAAGATCTCCATCAGGCACATTCCGAGGTGCTCGTACACGCGCGGCGCCAGCGCGACGGCAGGCGGGCCCAGTCTTTCGGCAAGGCGTGCCCTCACCTCCGCACGCCGTACGCGTACGACGTGGAAGACGAACCGTCCGAGCGCGCGACCGGCGGCGAGCAGCGCCGGCAGGGGCACGGCTGCGGCGATCATCTCCAGCAGCGCCGCCAAGCCGCGCAGCACGAGCCTCATCCATCAGCTTCTAGCAGAGCCGGCGGCGGCCGGTCCACGCGGCGCCACGGCATCGAGCGCGGCCTCGAGGTGCGCCGCCCCTCGCATCAGGGTCACCCGCTGCCCGAGCACGGCGGCGCGGCCGGACGCCACGAGCGCGGCGAGGCCGGGACGGCAAGCGTCCTTCTCGGTCGTCACCAGCAGGCGCGCACCGGCCGCCGCGGCGCGGCGCCACATTCGATCGGCGCTGGGGCCGTCCAGGTCGGCGTGGTCCGGAAGGACGAAGTGCGCGCGCACGTCCAGGCCGGCGGCCCGAGCGCTGGCGGCGACGCGCCTCGGGCGAGCGACGCCGGTGCAGAGCGCCACCGGCGCGCCGGGCCCCAGCCCGTGCGGCGCGACGGGCGCGGTGACGGCGACGACGACGCGGGCCGCGAGCGTCTCGCGCGCGCCGGCGCGGCGGGCGGCGCGCGTGACACTGGCGGAGGCTTCGTCCGGGCCGAGTCGGTGGCCGCCGTCGCGGCGTCCGTGGTCTGAGGGGGCGGAGACGAAGGTCCAGAGAAGGCCGGCCCGGTGAAGCCCGGACACCGGCTCGCGCAGTCTTCCGGCGGGGAGGACGTGCCCGCCCTCGAGCGGATCCGCGGGATCGACGCACAGCACATCCAGGCCACGCTTCAGGCCGGTGTACTGGAAGGCGTCGTCGAGCACGACGACGTCGGCGCCGCGCGCGGCCGCTTCGCGCGCGGCGTCCTCACGGGCGCGCGCGCCAAGGACCACGGTCTGGGGGCCGAGCCACGCCGCCAGCAGCGTCGTCTCGTCGGCGGCACAGCCGTTGGTCACGACGGCGGGGCGGCGGCCGCGCGCCAGCAGCGCCTCCACGACGATCCGAACGGCCGGCGTCTTCCCTACGCCGCCGACGCTGAGGGCGCCCACCGAAACGATCGGCACGGCGAGGCCGACGGCCGAGGCGGCGCGCGCGCGAAGCCGCGCCGCGCTGGCCGCGCCGTACAGCGCCGCCGGCAGGGCCATCGCCGCGCGCCAGAGCGGCCCGGGGGCTTCGAGCCGCGCGTCCGCCGCGGTCTCGGCGCGGCGCAGGAATGTCTGCAAGAAAGCGCTCATGCTTCGACGCGCGCGCTCCCGGCAACCTCGACGCGGCGTCGCCGGAGCCTTTCCAAGAACGTGATCATGGCGCGCCGCGGGCATCGCCTTCGGCCCCCGTTCGCGCGCCAAGGAGCGCGTCCACCTTGTCGAGCGCGGCCAGGGCTTCAGCGGGCGGAAGGTCGTCGAGGCAGTGGCGGCGGGGCTCGCTGCAACGCCGCTGGCCGTGCGTGCTGCAGGGGGCGCAGGACGGATGGTGCCAGAGGATGGCGGCGCCGCGGGGCGCCCAAGCGCGCGGGTCGGTCGGGCCGAACAGTCCCAGCGTCGGGACGCCGGCGGCAGCGGCCAGGTGCAACGCGCCGGTGTCGCCCGCCACGACGACGTCGGCGCCAGCCACGAGGGCCAGCAGGTCGGCCACATCGGGGCCGGTGACGGCCTGGCCCAGGAGCGCCGCCGCCCAGGGCGGCGTTTCCGTGCCCGGGCCCGCCGTCACGGGCACGGGCCCGCTGGAGATTCTCCCGTGCGCGGTGGTCGCGGCGGCGCCGGCGGTCGCGACCGAGCCCGTGCGCGCGAGCGCGCCGAGCGCGGCGGCGTGGGTGGCCGCGATCTCGCCCGCGTCCATGGGACCGCCAGCGAGCAGGACGCCGGCGCCGCGCGTGCCGACCAGCAGCGCGGCCAGAGCGCCGAAACGCGCGGCGCCCCAGCGCTTGGTGGCATGGCGTGCGCCCGGCAGGAGCACGACGCGCGGGCCGCGCGCAGCAGGCAGCCGCCGTGCAAGCGCGGCGCGGGCGGCGGCCAAGCCGCCGGGCGTGACGGCGGCGGGATCGGGGAGGGGCGCCGCGCCGACGAGCGCGGCCGCCGCGGCGCGGTAGCGATCGAGCGCGTGGACGGGCGGCGCGTCGCCGCCGGTCGCCGCGCGCGCCGGCGGACCGAAGCGCCGTGCGCCGCTGAGGCGGGCGAGCACGCGCGAAGTCAGCTTGCCCTGCAGATCCAGGACCGCATCGAACCGCCGGGCGCGCAGTGCGCCGCCTAGCCGTGCGATCTCCTTCGCCCGCGGCGCGGTGCGGTCGAGCGTCCAGACGGGCGCGTCGCACCACGGCGCCAGAACGGCGGCGTAAGGCGCGTCGGTCAAGGCCTCGATGGAGGCGCCTGCATGCCGCGCGCGCAGCGCACGCAGCACGGCCGTCGCCAGCACCACGTCGCCGAGTGCGGAGTAGCGCACCACCAGGATCCGGTTCACACCGCCCCCGCCGTTGCCGTCGCGCGCTCGCCTGCCGCCGCCGTCGCGCCCTCGCCTCTCGCCGCCGTCGCGCCCTCGCCTGCCGTCGCCGTCGCGCCCTCCCCTGCCGCCGTCGCGCCCTTGCCTGCCGGCGTCGTGCCGTCGCCTGCGGCGGTCGCGCTCTCGCCTGTCGCCGCCGCGCCCGCGGCTCCCTCCGCCGTCACCGGCGCGGGCGCCAGCCCCAGCTCAGCGAGCACCGCCAGCGTACGCGCCACCGCGCCGCGTGCCCGCTCCGCCCGCGCGCGCAGCGCTGCTCCCGCCGCCCGCGCGCCCACCGGATCAGCGAGCCATCCCCCGATGGCCGCCGCCACGCCTGGCGCGTCTTCCGCTTCGACGGCGCCAGTCCCGCGCAACGCCGCCAGCGCCGCGCGCGCGTTCCGGCGCGACGGCCCGACCACGAACGGTACGCCGGCCGCGGCCGGCTCGACGACGTTGTGCGCGCCGCGGTCGGCGAGCGAGCCCCCCACGAACGCCGCCAGCGCGCCGCCGTAGGCCGCGCGCAGCACGCCCATGCGGGCGAGCACGGACGTGCGCGCTCCCAGCGCCGGCGCGCGCGACAGGCGCCGCGCCATCGCCGCCCCCTCCGCCGGGTAGCGTGGCACCAGATCGAAGAGCGCTTCCGGATGCGCCGCGGCGATCGGCTCCAGCGCCGCCATCAGCGCGCGCCACTCGGCGCCGTCGTGGACCGAGCCCAGCACCACCCGCGGCGCGCCGCCTTCGCGCGCCTCCCCCGCTCTGCCCGGGGCGCCACCTTCGCGCGTCTCCCCCGCTCTACCTCGGGCGCCGGCGCCGCCCGCACCTTCGCGCGTTCCCTCGCCCCCTTCGCTGCGGCTGCCGTCGACGCCGGCGGCTGCGTCGAGCGCCGCCTCGATCTTGGTGTCTCCCGTCACGCGCACGCGCGCCGGGTCGACCCCCGCCGCCGCCAGCGCCGCCGCCGCCGACGCGTCCACCGCGCACCAGCGCACCGGGGCCGCCAGCAGCGGCCCGCACAGCCCTGCCCAGCGCCGGTACGCCGCGGCCGATCGCTCCGAAAGCCGCGCGTTGACCACCACGCAGCGCACGCCGCGCTCGACGGCCCCCAGCACCAGCTCCGGCCACAGCTCGCGCGCCTCCAGCAGCAGCGCGCGCGGCGCCACCGCGTCCAGCGCCGCGCCCACGCACCAAGGATGGTCGAGCGGCAACGCCCGCGCGCGCCATTCGCCGCCCACTTCGCGCCCCGCGCGCGTCGAGCTGGTCAGCAGCGGCGCCACCCCGCCCGCCGCGGCCAGCGCGCGCACCAGCGGCAGCAAGGCCCGCACGTCACCCGCGCTCGCTCCGTGCAGCCACACGCCGCCGCGCGCCACGTCCGCGCCGAACCGCCCGAACCGCTCGCGCAGCGGAGCGCGCAGCCGCGGCGCCACGCTCAGGCCCGCGGCCGCGAGCGGCGCCGCTACCCACCACGCCGCGCGATAGAGGGCCCGCTGCCAGCCGCCCTCGCGCCTGCCGGCCCTCGCCTCAGCTTCCCCCACGCGAGCCGCCGTCCTGGCCACCGCGCCCACCGCCGCCCGTGGGCTCGTCGGTGTCGGCCTCTTCGTCGAGCTCGGGCAGATCGGCCGGGTCGAAGCGCGGGAGCGGCGCGGTGCGCACCGTGGGCGGCTCGTCGTCGTCCTCCTGCACGTCCGCATCGGCGTCGAGCACGAGGCTCGCCGGGTCGGGCAGCTTCGGCAGCGGCCGCGGTCCGCTCGGACCTTCCGGCGCACCTGGCCCGCCAGCCTTGCGCGCCGCGCCGGGCAGCGCCGGCGGCGCGCTCGCGCCGGTCGCCGGCTTGGCTCCGCCCGGCGCTGCGCCCGCGCCCGCGCCCGCGCCCGC
>DASYRF010000137.1:0-12125 GCA_036004705.1 Myxococcota bacterium | reverse complement strand
GAGCCTTGGGACCGTCGTGGGGGGGCAGGACCGCGGGCGAGGTTCTGCGGGTCCTGCGAGGTCAGAGCGCAAAGCGCCGGCGTGGCGGTCCGACGTGCACAGCGCCTGCGGTCCCGTCCGTCGCTCCATTCGTTGGCCCTCCAAACATTCCTAGATCGCCGGGACGCGTCGCGCGTCGGGAGGCGCGTTCGGACCGGCCGCCGGAGGAGCGAGCGCATGAGACGCGCACTCGGCGTGATCGGTGTGGTGTGCGGGCTGTGGCTTCCGGCGGCAGCCCCGGCTTGGGCCGGCGTGACCGAGGGCACGCTGGTGACGAGCGACGAGAAGGGCGGCGTGGTCGAGGTCCCGCTCGACCATACCGAGGTCCGCATCCGCGTGGCCGGCTGGCTCGCGGAGGTCGACGTCACGCAGACGTTCAAGAACCCCTACGCCCGAAAGATCGAAGCCATCTACGCCTTCCCGCTGCCGACCGGCGCCGCGGTGAGCCGGATGTCGCTGAAGACGGGCGACGAGGTCGTGACGGGCGAGGTGAAGCGGCGTGCCGACGCCGCCGCCGTCTACCGCCTCGCCAAGGACGGCGGCCGCGTGGCCGCGCTGCTGGAGGAAGAGCGCGCGAATCTCTTCACGCAGTCCGTCGCCAACATCGAGCCGGGCGCGCGCGTGGAGGTGTCGCTGCACTATGTGCAGGAGCTGCCCTACGACCATGGCAGCTACGAGCTCGTCTTTCCGCTGGTGGCGAGCCCGCGCTACGTTCCGGCCAAGGGCGCGCCGGGCGCCAAGGCCGGTCCTGCGGCCCTCGCGCCGACCGCGCCCGCCGCCGCCGCGGCCGGCGCCCCGGCCCTCAGCCCCGCCGCGACGAAGGTCCCCGCCGCCGCCGCACCGCTTTTCCTGCCGGCGGGCGTGCGCTCCTCGCACGACGTCGACCTCACCGTAGACCTGGACGCTGCCGTGCCCATGAAGGACTTGCGCTCGCCGTCACACAAGATCGCGGTGAGCGGCGCCACGGCCCACGGCGCGCGCGTCACGCTAGGCGCGGGCGACAAGATCCCCAACAAGGATTTCGTGCTGCGCTGGGACGTCGCCGGCGACGCCCCGACAGCGGCCATGGTCGCGCACCGCGGCGAGAAGGACGCCAAGGGCAGCTTCTTCCTGATGATCGCACCGCCCGCCGACGCCGCCGCCATGGCGGACGTGGCGCCGCGCGAGCTGGTGTTCGTCATCGACACGTCCTCGTCGATGGCCGGCAAGCCGCTCGCCAAGGCGAAGGAGGTCGTGCGCGCCAGCCTCGCGGCCCTGCGCCCCGACGACACGTTCCAGGTCATGCGCTTCTCCGACGCCGCCTCGGCGCTCGGGGCCGCGCCGCTCCCCGCCACGGCCAAGGAGGTGAAGCGCGCGACGGCCTGGGTCGGCGGCCTCGCGGCCGCCGGCGGCACCGCGATGATCGACGGCGTGCGCGCAGCGCTGGAATTCCCGCACGACCCGCGGCGGCTGCGCCTGGTGCTCTTCGTCACCGACGGCTACGTCGGCAACGAGGACGACGTGTTGGCGACCGTGCACGCGAAGCTCGGAGCGGCGCGGCTGTTCTCCTTCGGGGTCGGCACCGCCGTCAACCGCTACCTGCTGGAGGAGCTGGCGGCCTTCGGTCGCGGCGCCGCCGAGATCGTTCGCCCCGACGAGGACACCGCCGCCGCCGTGGCACGCTTCGAGGCGCGCATCGCCGCGCCGGTGCTGACCGACCTCACGATCGACTGGAAGGGGCTCGGCGTGGAGGAGCTCGTGCCGGCAGCGCCGCCGGACCTCTTCCTCGGCCAGCCGCTCGTGCTCTACGGCCGCTACACGAAGCCCGGCAAGGCGACGATTGCGCTGAAGGGCAAGCTGGGCGGTAAGGCGGTCTCGCTGCCGGTCGCGGTGGAGCTGCCGGCGCGCCGCGACGAGGACGGCGCGGTGGCGGCGGTGTGGGCCAAGGCGAAGATCCGCGAGCTGTCGCGGAGCCTCATCCGCAAGGACGACCCCGCGGTCGTGGAAGCGATCACGTCGCTGGCGCTGCAGCACAGATTGCTGTCGCGCTGGACGTCGTTCGTGGCCGTCAGCGCGAAGAAGACCGACGGTGGCCCGGCCGTCGCCGTTCCCGTTCCGCTCGACGCGCCTGAAGGGCTCGTGCCCGCCGCAGCCGGCGTAGACGCTGCCGGCGCGCCGATGGACACCATCACGATCGAGATCCCGGCCGACGCGCCCTCTACGCCGGCGGGGAAGACGGTCACCAAGCCGGCCCCGAAGATGGCCAAGGCCGCCGCCACGTGGGGCGGCGCAAAGGGCGGTGGCCGCTACGACGCGCCGACCGGCGACGACGGCGGCGGCGGCGGCGGCGGCGGCGGCGGCGGCGACGAGGCGGACGGCTACATGACGGCCGACGGGGGCGGGAGCGGCTACTACGGAGGCGGGGGGGGCGGCGGCGGCGGCGGCAGCGGCTCCGCCCCTAAGAAGGGAATGCCCTCGCGCGGCGGAGGAGGCGGCGGCAAGGGTGGCGGCTCTGCGCTGCCCAAGCCGAAGAGCGCATCCGAAGAGAAGCTGTCGCCTGGCACCGCAGCGGCCGCGGCGACCGCCTCGCTCGCCTCCGCGGTGCGCGACAAGTACGCGTCGGCGATGCGCGGCTGCTGGGCGTCGGCCGCCGCCCGCAAGGTGCCCGTCGGCAAGGGGCTGCCGGTCAGCTTCACGGTCGGCGCCGACGGCGCGGTGGTGTCGGCGACGGTCGCCGGCCCGAAGGACGCAGCGCTGGAGACGTGCGTGGCCACTGCCGCCAAGGACGGCCGTTTGGAAATGAAATTCGGCGCCAAGTCGCCGGCCGCGGCGCACGCCTATCACGTCGCCGTCACCTACTAGGAGGATACGATGCGTCTTCGCACTCTCACCGCCTTGACGGTTCCGGCAGGAATGATGCTCGTCAGCTGCGCCTGGGGGCTGGCGGCGCGCGCCGACAGCGCACCCGCGGGGAAGGCCGGCGCGCCGGTGCCGCTCGGCGCCGACCGCCCGCTCGTGACAGTGCCGCTGCCCGACCCGCCCGCCGGCGCGGCAATCCCGTTCAGCTTCGACGACGGAAAGAGCGGTTGGGTGGCACGCGTGCCGGGCGGCGGCGCGCTCCCCTCTCCCGCCTTCGGCGATGGGCGCCTCTACGTCAGCCCCGGCGGCTCGGCCACGTTCTACGCGCTCGATGCGGAGACCGGGCGCCTCGCCTGGACGAACGGGCTTGCGGACGGCGGTCCGTCCGCGCCCGTGTACGACAAGGGCAACGTCATGTTCAACACCGGCAGCTGCACGCTCTACGTGCTCGACGCCAAGACGGGCGCGAAGCGCTGGACCCGGTGGCTGGGCTCCCACGTGCTCGCGCAACCTGCCTACGCCGACGGGCTCATCTACGCCGCCTACCCGGCCTCGGACGGCGTGCGCCTGGGCGCCTTCCGGCTGGAGGACGGCAAGCCGGCCTGGGAGAAGGTCATCCCGGGCGAGCTCATGTCCGCCCCGGTGATCGACGGCGACTCCGTCTACCTGACCTCCGTCGACGGCACGACGCTGCGCTTCGCGCGCAAGGACGGAACGCCCGTCTGGTCGGCGGCGCTGGGCGGCACCAGCGCCCCCTGGGTCTCGGGCGGCGAGCTTTTTCTGAGCCGCGCCGCCGACGGGGGCGCGGCGAGCGAGCTGCAAGTAGCGCTCTCCGCGGCGACCGGCAAGCCGGCGCGCGTGCTGCGCACCGCCGACGCCTCCTACTTCGCCGGGGGCTCGCGTGCGCTCGACGCCCGCCTCGAAGGCTCGCGCCCCGTCGTGCTGGGCGGACGGCGCTTCGACACCATGGCCGGCGCGATCGTCGCCGCGGATCCCCGCGGCGGCGCGCCGCTGTGGGAGCGCCGCTATACGGAGGGCGCGGGCACACGCGCGCTCACCGCCCCGGCCGTCGCCGGGTCGATGATCTTCTTCTCCACGTACGGCGGCGACCTCTACGCGCTCGACACCGACACCGGCATGACGGTCTGGTCGTATCGGCTCGGCGCCGCCGTGCAGTTCCAGCCGATCGTCGCGCGCGGCTGGGTCTACGTCGCCACCAACGACGGCCGCGTCGTGGGGCTTTCGCTAGCCGACGCGTCGCTCGACGGCTGGCACATGTGGGGCGGCAACCCCGCCCACAACGGCCCGGTGCTCTGACGCCCTGCGACCGCGCTGGGTCGAGGCCCGGGCCTAGTCGGTCTCGCCGGCGGGCGCGCCGGCGTCGCGGGCCCTCAGCGCCTCCTGCGTCATCGCGACCGTCGTCACCACGTCGCTGCAGGCGCGGATGTCGAACGTCACGGTCTTGCCGAAGTAGATGACGAGGAAGTTCAGCGCCGCCGGGTCGTCGGTCTCCACCACCATGAACCCGCCGTAGGGCGGCGGCTTGCCGTGCAGCGCGTACTCGCACACGACCTTCAGCGTGTCGGGGCGCACTTCCTCGAACTCCAGCCGCTTCGCCATCGCCACCTCGACGTCGTCCGGCTCCACCCAGTACTGCGCGCAGAAGAGCATGGTCGTCCCCGGCTCAGGCACCCAGCCCGAGCAGCGTGCGGAAGGAATAGTAAGAGGTGCCGGCGAACATCAGCGAGCCGCCGACGAAGGCGGCGTAGAGCGCCACCTGCCTGCCCGCCGCCAGCCCGCGGCCCTGCCGCGCCTCGGAGCGGACGTACCAGGCGACCAGCGCGGCGGCGAACACCCCTTCGATGGCGAACGCCAAGTACGGCCCGCGCGTATAGAGATCGAGCCCCACGCGCAGCGAGCCGCGCGCCAGCAGCTCGTGCTTCCAGCCGCACACCAGATCCTCCAGCCAGTGCAGGACCACGAGCGCGGCGCACCACGCGCTCAGATCGGCGCGCCGCCAGACTGCGTGGACGATCCCCGCCGTGACCAGCGCCGTCAGCGCCACGCCCGCACCGCTATGGCTGTAGATGAGGTCGGTGCGCAAGCCGACGATCGTCACGTCGAGGAAATTCGTCGGTGCCGGCGCCTCCAGCCCCGCCAGCGCCAGAACGAGCCAGAGGAAGTCGGGGAGTTGGGCGCAAAGCAGCAATAGCCAGAGCGGCGCGTCGCGCAAGCGGCTGTGCGGCACGAGCGCCGTGGCCAGGTGCCCCATCGTCATGGCCGCCCCCGCCGCGCCACCAACAGCGCGAGCGCGTACATGAACAGGTACGCGCCCAGGATGAAGAGCGTCGTCGACGACATCGGGCCAGCCTCGCGCCCGGCGCGCGGCCAAGTCAAGGCGCGGCACGCACGCTGCTTGGCTTGTGCAGGCGAGGCTGCTAGGGTCGGCCGCGAACGCGCCCCGCGGGGCGCACACAACCAGGAGAACCGATGAAAAAGGCAGCGTGGATCGCCGCGGCGGCAGGGCTCGCCGTGGCCGTATCGACCGGCGGGGCGGTGACGGTGTGGGCAGCGGCGGCGGCCAAGGCCCCTGTGACGATGGTGCCGGCCGACCTGAAGTGGGTGCCCGTCGCGCCCGACGCACCTCCCGGCGGCCCCGAGATCGCCGTGCTGCACGGCGATCTCAAGAAGGGCCCCGTGGGCTTCTTCATCAGGATGAAGAGCGGCTCGCCCGGCACGATGCATTCGCACACGTCGGACTACAACGCCGTCGTGATCCAGGGCACGATCGTGAACGCCGCCGACGGCGACACCGCGCCGCGGCCGATGCCGCCCGGGTCCTACTGGTTCCAGCCGGGCAAGGCCAAGCACATCACGTCCTGCAACGCCGGCGCCGACTGCATCGCCTACGTGAGCTTCACCGGCAAGTTCGACTTCGTTCCCGCGACGCCCCCCGCCGCCGCCAAGTAGCGGCTCCGCTCGCCCGGCGCGTACCGCCTGCTGCGTACGCGTACTGCCTACTGCGTACTGCCTGCTGCCTGCTGCTTACTGATCGTGACGCGCCAGCCACTCGACGGCTGGACGCCACACCTCTTCGGGCGCGCGGCTGCCCGCCATCACGCCGACGTGGCCACCGCTCACCAGTCGGAAGTCCTTGTCGTCCGACCCGACCGAATCCAGGATGGCGCGCGCCGCCTCCACCGGGGCGATGGCGTCGGTCGAGCCGGCGAACGCCAGGATCGGCGCCCGCACGGTCTTGAGATCCACGGTGCGGTCGCCGAATTTCACGCCGCCGTGCTTGAGCTTGTTCTCCACCATGAACTCGCGCACGAACTGCTGGAACGCTTCCGAAGGATACGGGATGAAGTCGTTGGACCACTGGCTCATGGCCGAGAAGCCCTTCACGTACTCGTCGTCCCAGAGGTTGACGAAGAGGTCCGCGTAGCGCGTCACCGACTTCACCGGGCGAAGCATCTTCATGCCCAGCGACGACACCTGCCCGGGGATATTGCCGACGCGGCGCACCAGCACGTCCACCTTGTCGTGCGCGGTGCGGGCGAGGAACGAGAGCATGCCCATCTTGTGGAAGTCGATGGGCGCCCCGATCGACAGGATCGTCTGCACGTCCTCGTCGCGGTGGGCGGCGGTGTGCATGAGCGCGAAGATGGCGCCCATGCAATAGCCGCCGAGGTGCAGGCGCGGGCGTCCGACCACCTCGCGGGCGCGCGCGAGCGCCGCGGGGAGCCAGTCGAGCACGTAGTCGTCGAGCCGGACATGCGCGTCGGCGCGGTCGGGAATGCCGAAGTCGACGACGAACACCTCGAAGCCGCCGCGCAGCAGCGTCTTCACCATCGAGTGCTCGGGGCGGAGGTCGTAGATGTAGGGCTGCACCATCAGCGGCGGGACCAGCACGACGGGTACGCGGCGGCGCGCGCGCTCGGTGCGCATCACCTCGGTGCCGATCTCGAGCGCCTCGCCGCCCAGCGGGCGGTAATGGCGGAGCTGCAGCTTGCCGCGGCGCAGAACCACCTCGTGCGGCGTCGCGTCGGTGGGCCCGAGCGAGCCGTCCATCACGAGCGAAAGGCCGTTCACGAAGCGCAGCACGGCGCGGTTGGCCGCCACCCGCATCATCTTCTTGCCGCGCTTCATCTGTTCGGGCGAGAGCCAGAGCATGAGGCCCTACTGTAGGCCGCGCGCGCCGTGGAGGAAAGTCGCGGCGGGCGCGACGGATTTGACGCGGGCGGGATCAGGGGCGAGATTCGCGCCGTGAGCGTAACGCCCGGGCTGACGGTGCTGGTGGAGGAGCGCGCCGAGCTGTTGCGCGGCCGGCGCGTGGGGCTGTTGTGCCACGCGGCCAGCGTGGACGAGCGGCTGGTGCACGCGGCCGACCTCGTCGCCGGCGTGGCGGGCGCGCGACTGGCGGCGCTCTTCGGGCCGGAGCACGGGCTGGCCGGGGCCGCGCAGGACATGATTCCCGTGGCGGAACCAGGGTCGGGCGCGGCGCCGCCGGCAGCGGCCGTGCCGGCGCAGGCGACGGACGGGGCGGGGGCCGGAGCAGGGGCGGGGGCGGGAGCGGGGGCGGGAGCGGGAGCGGAAGCGGGGGCGGGGGCCGCGACGGCGCGGCCCGCGATCTACTCGCTCTACGGGCCGACCGCCCAGTCGCTGCGCCCGACCGCGGAGATGCTCGCCGGGGTCGACGTCTTCGTGGTGGACCTGCAAGACGTAGGGGCGCGCTACTACACGTTCGTGGCGACGATGGGGCTGTGCATGGCGGCGTGCGGGCGCGCGGGCGTACCGGTCGTCGTGTGCGACCGCCCCAACCCTATCGGCGGCGTTGCCTTCGAGGGTGGGCGTGTGCAGCAAGGGTGGGAGTCGTTCGTGGGGCTCTACGACTGGCCGCAGCGGCACGGGCGCACGGCCGGCGAGCTGGCGCTGTACCTGGCGGCGAGCGGCGCGGCCCGCTGCGAGCTGACCGTGGTGGCGGCGCGCGGCTGGTCGCGCGCGGCGACCTTCCCCGCGACGGGGTTGCCCTGGGTGCTGCCCTCGCCGAACATGCCCTCGTATCACACGGCGCTCGTCTACCCGGGCCTCTGCTTGCTGGAGGGAACGAACGTGTCGGAGGGGCGCGGGACGACGCGCCCGTTCGAGATCTTCGGCGCGCCGTGGGTCGACGGCCGGCGCTTGGCGGCGGCGCTGGAGGCGCGCGCGCTGCCCGGCGTGCGCTGGCGTCCGCTGGTCTTCCAGCCCACGTTCCACAAGTTCGCCGGCGAAGCTTGCGGCGGCGTGCAGCTCCACGTCACCGACGGCCCCGCCTTCCGCCCGGTCCGCACCGGTTGCGAGGTGCTGGCGGCGCTGCGCGCCGCCGGGGGCGACCGGTTCCGCTGGCGCGAGGAGCCCTACGAGTACGTCAGCGATCGGCGGGCGATCGACCTGCTGGCGGGCGGGCCGGCGCTGCGCGAGGCGATCGACGCGGGGCGGCCAGTGGCGGAAGTGTGCGCGCAATGGGAAGAGGAGGCTGCGCCGGTGCGGGCGGCGCTGGCGGAGCACACGCTGTACGCCTGAGCGCCGCGGCGCGCGGGTTGTGTTAAGGAGGAAGGAACATCATGCACGGCACGCGCGGAGAGGGCGGCGGCGGTGTCGCAGACTCCGTCCCCGGCGGCGGCGCCGGCGCCGGCGGCGGCGGGGCATACGCGTTCGCGTTCGCGCCGGCGCGCGCCCTCGGGCTTCTGGCCGCGCCGGTGCTGACGGTCGTGGCGCTGCTGGGCGGCGGGGCGCCAAACGCGCGCGCGGCCGAGCCGATCGTGGCGGTACTCGTGGCGCGCGGCGACGTGCCGCCCGCCGATGCCGCGGAGCTGGCGGCCGCGCTGGAGGCGGCCGGGGCCTACCGCGTGCTGGGTTACGGGGTGGCGCCGGCGGGGGCCCGCCATCCGGAAGCAGACGCCTCGCGCGAGCGGGCGCGCGCGCTCCTGGGCGAGGGCGAGAAGCTCTTCTACGACCTGCGCTACGACGACGCCGTGAAACGGCTGGCCGAGGCCCAGGACATCCTCGCCGGCGGCGAGGTGCCGCTCGGTGAGACGGAGGACTTGGTACGCGCGGTCGCCTTCCGCGCCGCTGCGGAGCTCGGGCGCAAGCGCCGGGACGACGCCGCCGCCATCCTACGGCCGCTGCTGCACGCCTGGCGCGACGTGCCGCTCGACGAGAAGCTCTTCTCGCCGATGGTCGTGGCACTGGCCGACGAGCTGCGCGCCGAGATCGATCCGGCGGCGACGGGCGCGCTGGTGGTAGCGAGCGCCCCGGCGGGGGTGCCGCTCTACGTGGACGGCCTGCGCCGCGGCGAGACGGGCACGACGCCGGCGGGCGGGCTCGCCGAGGGGAAGCACGCGGTCGTGGTGTGGCGCCCCGGGCTGGCGCCATGGCGCAGCGAGCTGACGATGGCGCGCGGCGCGGTCGTCACGCTGAGCACGCCGCTGGGTCCACCGTCGATCGGCGCGCGTGACGGCCCCCCCGAGGCGCTGGAAGTAGCGGCGCGCGTGGGCGCGGACGCGGCCTTGATCGTGGAGACCGCCACGCGCGGCGGGCTTCCCTACGTGACGGTCTCGGTGGCGACGGTGAGCGGCACGGGACGCTTCGGCGGGGCGCCGGCGCGCGACGCGGCGGGGCTCTTCGCGCTGGCGCGCTACCTCGCCGGCGGGCCGGCGGACCCACTGGTGACGACCAACCCGAGCGACCTCGACCGAGGGCGGACCGGTACGCGGCTGGAGCGCAAGCTCGGCCTCGTGGCGCTGGCGCTGGGCGCGGGCGCCGTGGCGGTGAGCTTCGGCGTGGGGGCCGGCGCCATGAACAATGCCGCCGCCGCCGAGATGCGCCTCGACGACATGCCGCGCAACGCCGTCGACCTGCGCCACTCCGCCGAGCGGCTCGCCGACATCGCGACCGGCATGTTCGTCGCCGGCGCCGCGATCGCCGCCGCCGGGGCCGTGCTGGTCGTGCTCTACCCCGGCCCCGTTGGGACTGCGGCGAAGAGCGGCGGCGCCGGCGACGGCGAGAGCAAGCCGTCCGGCGCCGAGAGCGTTCCCGCGGGAACGGGCAAAGTCGAGCTGCTGCCCGCCCCGCGCGGCGCCGCGCTGCGGGTGACGTTTTGATCGCCGTCGACCGTGACGGCCGCCGCTACAGCTCCGGCTCCGGTTTCGGTTCTGGCTCCGGTTCCGCTTCCGGTTGCGGCCTTGGCCCCGCCCTCGCGCTCCTTGTCGTGACCGCTGTCAGCGCGGGCGGCTGCCGCTGCTTCCTGCCGGAGTTCACGGCGACATCGTGCGAGACCAAGGCAGACTGCACGGGCGCGGACCTCGAATGTTACCACGGCTTCTGCGTGCCCCGCGCCGACAGTGCGATCGCAGACGCCGGTGAAGCCGGCCCCGACGCTGACGCCGGCGAGCCGGACACCGACAACGACGGCGTCCCCGACAGCCTCGACAACTGCCGCTTCGTCGCCAACCCCGGCCAGGCCAACAGCTACCCCGCGCCGCCCGGAAGCGACGCCGAAGGCGACGCTTGCGACGACACCGACGGCGACGCGACCATCGACGCCGCCGACTGCGCCGCCGAGGACCCGCTGCGCGAGCCCGGAACCCCCGACCCGTGCGACGGCGCCGACACCGACTGCGTCATCGGCGCCTGCGCGCTCGACGCCGCCGGGCTCGTGCCCGTCGCCGCCGCCGCCGCCGCGGACACCGTCGTGATGACGCTGGACGCCTTGCCCGGCCCGGGCCCGGGGGCAGTCTGGTCGGTCCTCGGCGGCACCGCCACGACGCGCTTCTTGGACACCACCTCGATCGCCGACCCGCGAGGCGTCGCCGTCAATCCGCTTCCCGCGACCGCACGCGTCTACGTGGCGGCGGAAGCGTCGAGCACGCTGGCCGACTTCCAGATCGACAGCGGCGTCGACCCCACGGGCGTCGAGCAGGTGGACTTCGTCCCGCCCGCCACCGGCGGCACCACCTTGCGCGTCGTCACCGACGCCGGCGCCGCCTACGCGCTCGCCGCCCGCGGCGACGTTCCCGGCGTCGTCTTCTTCCGCCCCACGACCTTCGAGTCCAGCGTCGTCACCGACGGTAACCCGGTGGCGCACGACCTCACCCTCGCGCCCTTCTCCGTGGCCGCGCCCGACCGCGTGTCCGCGATCGCATTGCGCGCCGTGACCGGCGCGGTCTACGCCTGGCTCGCGTTCGGCGAAAACACGCAGGTGCTCGAGCTCAACCTCAGCACCACCGGCTCCCTCATCGCCGGCGACTCCGGCTACCTCGACGCCGCCGACCAGCCCTCCGCGCACGCGCGGGATCTATTGATGACCCCGGGCGGCGTCCTGGCCGCCGCCTCCTACGACACCGCGACGTCCGGCGGCTTCGTCACGACGTACATTCCCCCCGGCACGCCGACCGCCGCCACCACCGATCTCGCCGCCGAGGCGGTGGTCCCCGACGCCGCCGGCGCCCCCGCCTGTCCGCGCGCCCTCGCGCTGTCCCTCGCCGGCACGACGCTGTACGTCGCCGACTGGTGCAACGCGCGCGTCCTCGCCGTCACGCTCGACCCCGCTACCGCGCTGCTCACGTTCGGCGGCCCCGTCACGCCCGTGTGTGCCGGCCCCTTTGCCCTCGCCGTCGCGTCCAACGGCGGCTCCGAGGTCGTCTACGTACTCTGCGACGGCGGCCCCGCCCCCGCCGCCGGCCCCCCCGGCATCACCGTCCTCGGCCTCGACTGACCGCCTCGCCTCCGGCTCCGGTTCCGCTGCGACACGGCCTCCGGCTCCGGCATCCCGCTTGCGCGTATTGACGGCGCCCGCCATGCTGCTAGGAGCCGCGCACGCAAGGAGGGCGTGATGCCGCGCATCGAGCCGATCGCGGTGGTGGTGACGTTGGTGGCGCTCGCCGCCGGCTGCGGTCCAGGCCGGCCTACAGACGACTGCCGTGAGGTACCCGGCTGCATGATCAAAGAGTGGATCTGCGGCGCCGACGGAATCTGCTACGCGCCGCCCGGATGGTACGACAGCTGCGCCCGGGCCACCGCAGTCTCCGCGTTGCTGCAGACGCCCTGCGACCCGGTCGGCTCGACCTGCAACGTGTCGGGCTCCGACTCGGGCGTGACCGTCGCGTGCGCGGCCAACCAGTCGCCGAGCGACGCCGGCCCGTCCGATCCGCCGGGCTGCTGCTGGCTGCCCTGCGACCCGTTCGCGGCCGAGAGCGGCTGCCCGCCGC
>DASYRF010000136.1:0-11926 GCA_036004705.1 Myxococcota bacterium | reverse complement strand
AGCTGCTCGCCGAGCTGGACGACCTGTGCGAGTTGCTGGGCGACCGGCCGCGCCAGGCCGCGGCGGTTCGCGAATTGCAAGAGCTGGCGGCGCGGCCGAACGCGCCGGCCACGGTGCGCGCGCTCGCCGCCTACCGGCGAGCGCGGTTGGCGGAGGAGACGGCGGACCACGCGACGCTGCGGGCGGCAGCCGCGGAGGCAATCGGCGCAGCCGCGGCAGCGGGCGACCGGCTGCATCTGGCGCGGACGCAGCTGCTCGTGGGGCGGGACGCCCTGGGCGCCGGCGAGAACGAGCGCGCGCGGGCGCCGCTGGAGGAGGCGGAGCGGCTGTTCCGCGAGCTGGGCGACTACCGCGGGCAGTGCGAGGCGCTCACGGCGCTCTCGCGCGCCGCTTTCTACGAGGCGCGGCTCGACGACGCGATGGCGCCGCTGCGCGAGGCGCTGCGCATCGCCGGCGCGCACCGCGACCGCGCGCTGTTCGGTCGCACGCTGGTGCAGGTAGGTGTCGTGTACAAGGCGCACGGTCAGCTGCGCGAAGCGGCGCGCCTGCTGCGGCGAGCGGCGCTCTTGTTCCGGCGCATCGGCGCGCGCCGCCTGGAGAGCACGGCGCTGGCGAACCTCGGGGCGACCCTGGCCGACGCGGGGCTCTTCCTGGAGGCACGCGAGGCGCTGGAGGCGGCAGTGGCGCTCAAGACGGAGATTGGCGATGCGCCGGGCGCGCTGATCGCCACGGGGAACCTGGCGTTGGTGCAGATGTACGTAGGCGAGGTGGCCCGCGCCGAGGAAGGACTGCGGCGCGCGGCGCGCGACGCCGCCGAGATGGACCTGGGCCGCACGCACGCGCACATGCTCTACCTGCTGGCGGACGCGCGGGCCGCGCAGGACGCGCTGGAGGAGGCGATCGGGCGTTACCAGGAGGCGATGTCGCACGCCGAGCGCCACGGGGAGGAGCTGCTGCAGCTGTACATCGCGCCGTCGTTCGCGCGGGCGCTGCTGCGGCGCAACGCCGGCGCGGGTGCCGACCGCGCGCGCGCGCTGGGCCTGATCGGACGCGTGCTGGACACACCGCGCACCGAGGCGATGCTGGCGGCGCGTGCCAAGGCGCTGCTGGCGCTGGCGCTGTGCCTCGACGAACAAGGCGCGGCGGTAGGAGCGCTGGCGGCGGCGGCTGAAGCCACGGCGATCGTCGAAGGCGGCGTGGCGCTGCCGGGCGTCATCGGCACCGAGGAGGAGGTGCGCTGGCATCTGGCGCGGCTGCTGCGCGCGGCCGGCCGCCAGGAGGAGGCCGACGCGGTGCTGGCACGGGCGCGGGCGCGGCTGCGCGAGAAGGCCGCGGCACTGGGAGAAGGGCCCGCGCGCGAAGGACTGCTGCGCACGTTCTCCATGGGCGGCGCGCTGACCGACTAGCCGAGCGGCCGGCCCTCTTCGAGCAGAAGCGTCTGGCGCGCCGGGAGAGCGACGTCGGGAAACGACCCGCGGCCGAAGAACACGTGCTCGACGAGGGCGCGCAGCGGCGCGCGGGCGAGCGCGGCGCAGCCGAGCTCGAGCAACGCCGGGTGGCGGATCGCACCGAAGAGGTGCCGCATCCAGCGCCGCGCCAGGAAACGCGCGCGAAAGCGTGTGCCGGCGTAGGGGGCCAGGGAGGCGGCGTCGCCGCTGCGCACGTAGGCCGCGACGACGTCGGCGGCAAAGGCGGAGAGGCGGAGGCACGGATCGAGCCCGCCGGCGGTGAGGGGCGACACCGCGCCGGCGGCGTCGCCGACGAGCAACGCGCGGGGCGAGGCGATTCGCGCCAGCACCCCGCCGACCGGAATGCGGCCGCCGCGACGCTCGAGGGGCGCCGCGTCGCGCGAGGGGAGGAGGGCGCGCACGGGCGCGCGCGCGCGGAAGGCGTCGAGCGCTTCGACAGGCCGATAGCCGGGTCCCTGGCCCGCGACACCGACGTGCGCCTCCGCACCGTCGCGAACGACCCAGCCGATGTAGCCGGGGGCGAGGCGCGGGTCGATGAAGACGTGCAGCTCGGGCGGACCGTCGAGCGCGGCATCGCTGTAGACGTCCTCCACGCCGACGAGAAAGGCGCGGTTCCGGTCGAGCCCGAAGGCGGCGGCGACGCGCGACGTGGCACCGTCCGCGCCTACGACGTAGCGCGCTTCCACGACGTGCCGGCCGGCGCGGGTCTCGAGCGTGACGCGCGTAGCGCCCCCGCGCGGCGCCGGCTCGGCCGCGGCGAAGCGCGTCGAGGGGGCGAAGGCGGCGCCGGCTTGCACGGCGGCGGCCAGCCAGCGTCGGTAGAGCGCCGCCATCCGACCCACGCGGAACTCGGTGCGGGGGCTCGCCAGCCGCAGCGCGCGGCCCGCCGGCGAGTAAAGAGTCACGTGCCGCACCGCGGGCCCCAGCAGGTCCTCGGGGAGCCGGAAGTCTTCGAGCGTTCGGCGCACGAAGATTCCCGTGGTGTGCACCGCGTCGCCGACGTCTGCCTTGGCGTCGGCGAGCAGCACGGCGACCCCGCGGGCCGCCAGGCGGCGCGCGCACTCCAGTCCCGCCAGCCCCGCTCCGATCACCAGCACGTCCACTCGTTCCATTGATCTCCTCCGTGCGAAGAACTTTGTAATACAAAGTTAACCACGGAACGAAGCCGACGGCCAGCCGGGTGGCCGCTCTATCGAGCGCGGCGCACCATCGCAGCAGCATGTCGAGGATCGGGAGCCTGAGCGCGCCACAGGCAGGCGCCGCCTCGACTACCGGCGCGTGATCTTGATCAGCGCCTCCATGTGGCTCAGGTAACGCTCCAGCGCACGACGGCCGGCGGCGGCGAGCTGGAACTCGGTGCGCGGCACGCGCCCCTCGAACGACTTGCGACACACGACGTAGCCGGCGTCTTCGAGGCGCCGCGCGTGTACGCTCAGGTTGCCGTCGCTGGTGTGCAGGATGCGCTTGAGATCGGCGAAGCTGAGCGCGTCGTTGACGGCGAGCGCGCTCACGATGCCGAGCCGCACACGCTCGTGGATCAGGCGGTCCAGCTCGGCGGCCGCTCCCGCGCGCGCGCCCGCCCGCGTGGCCGCAGTCCCCGCCGACCCGGCGTGGCGACGCGCCCGCCGTCCCCGCGCGCTGGCCGCGTCAGCCACCGTGCCTCCGCGCGATCCACGCGCCGAACCCGACGTGCAGGCCGCCGAAGCCGGCGCCCAGCAGCACGTTGCCCCAGGCCGGCCCCACTGCCAGCGCCGCGACGCCCAGCGCCATGAATAGCCCGCCCATCACCGGCACCGGCTTCACCGAGAAAGCGCCGCCAGTCACAACGCCCGCCCCGTAGGAAAGCAGCCACACGCCCGGGAGCCAGGCCCCTAGCCCCGCCCGCCAGAGGAACGCCGTGAGCACGGCGCCGACCACCATCGGCGGCACGAGTCCGAGCGCGAACTTCCGCCCTGCGCCCGACAGGATGGGCTCGCCCGTGGCGCGCGCCTTCCGCCGGATGGCGGCCGCCCCCACTAGCACTGCCGCCGCCGCCGCCGCAAGCCAGATCCACAGCCACGCCGGCGTGCCCACGCGCGCCGCGCCCAGCAGGGCCGCCCCGGCGCCGGCCGCGCCCATCGCCATGCCCCCCTTTCCCGGCACCGCGGTGAAAAAGCCCGACCGCTCCATCGTCTCGCGGATGAAGCGCAGGTTCTCCAGCGCATGTCCCTGAAGCGACTCCACCGGGCGGGCGGCCTCGTTCATGCGCCAAGCCTGTCGCCAGGGCGCGGCACCGTCAAGCACTCTTCGCGGCAAAGTCCCGGTCAGTAGGTACCCGCGGCGGGCTCTTCGTCGACCCACTCGCCCGCACCCTCGTACAGCCGCTCGGCCACGCTGCGCCGCGGGCGGAACTGCGAGGCGTGCACCGGGTCGCCTACTTGGCGGTGCTTCTCGACCTGCTCGATGAACACGTCCACCAGCTTCGGGTCGAACTGCGTGCCCGCGCAACGCCGCAGCTCGGCGATGGCCACGTCGTACGGCAGCGCGCGCCGGTAGGCCCGGTCGGACGTCATCGCATCCCACGTGTCGGCGATGGCGATGATCCGCCCCAGCAGCGGGATGTCGTTTGCCCTCAGACCCTGCGGGTAGCCTGTGCCGTCCCACTTCTCGTGGTGGCAGTACGCCCCGGGGATGGCGTCCTTCAAGAACCGGATCGGCTCGAGGATGCGCTTGGACAACACCACGTGGCTCTTGAACGCCTCGTATTCCAGGTCCGTCAGCTTGCCCGGCTTGTTCAGCGCCTCGGTCGCCACGCCCACCTTGCCGATGTCGTGCAGCAGCCCCGCCTGGCGCACGAACTCCGTCTCCTCCGCACCCATCCCCAGCCCTTGCGCGATCCACATCGCGTAGGTCGACACGCGGTCCGAATGCCCCGCCGTGTACATGTCGCTCGCTTCCAGCGCCTGCGTGAAGCCCTGCAAGGTCTGCCGGAAAACGTCCTTCAGCTCCTCGTGCAGCCGCGCGTTCTCCAGGGCGTTGGCGGCCCGGCTGGCCAGCACCGCCAGGATCTTGCGCTTCCCCTCGGTGAAGCGGCGCACGTTGCTGTACCCCGCCGCCACTACCATCCCCACGTCCACCGGCCCGCTGCGAAGCGGCACCGCCATCAAGCTCGCCGGCACCGGGCCGTCGAGCACGTAGCGCCGCGCCCCCAGCTCACCCTCCAGCACCGCGGATTGCGCCGACAGCGCCTGGAAGAGCGCGGGCCAATCCAGCCGCAGCCCCGTGGAAACATCGTTCGTCTCGCGCCGCGCCTTCTCGAACAAGCGGTCGTCGGCGCGGTCGCGCACCACCATCGCCACCAGGTCGGCCTGCGTCTCGGTGACCGTCGCGTCGAGGATGACGTCCAGGATCGCTTCGATGGACAGCGCCGCCGCGCCCATCGCCTCGGTGACCTTGTACAGCGAGACCGTTTCGCGCAGCCGGATGTTCTCGGCCACGATGCGCTGATTCTCCAGGCCGCGGCGCACCACGTGCAGCACGTCCTCGCAGCGGAACGGCTTGAGCACGTAGTCGTAGGCGCCTTGCTTCATGGCGTCGATGGCGCTCTCCACTGTCCCGAATCCGGTCATGATGATCGTGAGCAAGTTCAGGTCACGCTCACGGACGGCGCTAAGCAGCTCCAGGCCGCCCACCTCCGGCATCTTGAGATCGGACACCACCAGGTGGAACTCCTCCTGGTCGAGCAGCTCCAGCGCCGCGCGCCCCGAGGGCGCCGTCCGCACTACGTACCCTTCCATCTCGAGGAAGTCGGTAAGGATCTCGCGGATCGCCTTTTCATCGTCGACGATCAAGATCCGGGAAGGCGCAGGGGAGCCGGTCACTTCCAATGACGTGCCCTCCTAACCCCGACAGTGTCCAGGGCGATGGTAGCCGTGCGGCGCCGGGCGGTCAATGATCGCCCGCGTGTTACGATGCCCGCGATGGAGCCGGCTCGGGCGCGTCGCGAAAACTACACGACCGCCTTCGTCCTCGACCTGCTGACGTCGCAGGGGTTGCTGTCCGCGGAGCAGCGACGCCAGGTGGAGGTGCGCGAGACGGCGGTGCGGGCGCGCATCCTCAAGGAGAAGAGCGGCAACGGCGCCGGGGCGGGCCCCGGCCTCGACCGCCGCCGCGCCTCCTACGAAGTGGCGCCGCCGGAGCTCGTGGCGGCGATGGGGCTCAAGCTCCCCGACGGACGCGACCTGGACGAGGATCTGATCACCGAGCTCGTCGCGCGCGCCACCGGCGTCCCCTACCGGAAGATCGACCCGCTGAGGCTGGCCCCGGCGCTCATCACGGCGACCTTTTCGCGGCCGTTCGCGCGCCGCCACACCGCGCTGCCGCTGGACTTCCACGCCGCGAGCAACACCCTGGAAGTCGCCGTCGCCAACCCCTTCGACCACGAGCTGTTCGAGACCCTGCGCGGGCAAACCGGCCGCGAGATCCAACCCGTGCTGTGTGCCAAGAGCGACATCCAGCGCCACATCACCGACGTCTACGGCTTCGGCCGGAGCGTGCAGTCGGCGGCGCGCGACATCAGTGCGGGCGTGGAGCTCGGCAACCTCGAGCAGCTCGTCAAGCTGCGCAGCGCCGAGGAGATCGAAGCGACCGACAAGCACGTCGTCAACGCCGTCGAGTACGTGCTGCACTTCGCCTTCGAGCAGCGCGCCAGCGACATCCACCTGGAGCCGAAGCGCGAGGAGTCGCTGATCCGCTTCCGCATCGACGGCGTCCTGCACAGCATCAAGACCATCCCGGCCGTAGTTCATCCGGCCTTCAGCAGCCGCATCAAGATGCTGGCGCGAATGGACATCGCCGAGCGCCGCCGCCCCCAGGACGGTCGCATCAAGACCTCCTACCAGGGCCGCGAAGTGGAGCTGCGTGTCTCCACCCTGCCGGTCGCTTTCGGCGAGAAGATCGTCGTGCGCATCTTCGATCCCGACGTCCTGCTCCAGGATCTCGGACAGCTCGGGCTGGAGGGCCCCGACCGCGACCGCTACGAACGCTTCATCGCGCGCACGCACGGGATGATCCTGGTGACGGGGCCGACCGGCAGCGGCAAGACCACGACGCTCTACTCGTCGCTGCGCCTGCTCGCCTCCCCGGAGATCAACGTCGTGACGATCGAAGACCCGATCGAGCTGGTGTACCCGGACTTCAACCAGGTGGCGGTGCAGGCGAAGGCCGGGCTCAGCTTTGCTCAGGTGCTGCGTACGCTCCTGCGCCAGGATCCCGACGTCATCATGGTGGGCGAGATCCGCGATCTGGAGACTGCGGAGAACGCGGTGCAGGCGGCGCTCACCGGCCATCTCGTGCTGTCGACGCTGCACACCAACGACACAGCCACCGCCGTGACGCGACTGCTCGACCTGGGCGTGCCGCCGTTCCTCATCTCCTCGACCCTGGTCGGCGTGATGGCGCAGCGGCTCGTGCGGCAGGTGTGCGCGAAATGCGGCGTGGACGTGACGCTCACGCCGGACGAGATCGCGGCGCTGCAGCTGCCGCTGCGCCCCGGTGAGAAGCCGCCCTCGCTGACGGTGCGTCGCGGCGAGGGGTGCGTCACGTGCCGCGGCACCGGTCTGTACGGGCGCCTGGGCCTGTTCGAGGTCCTCGAGATCACCGACAAGATCCGCACGCTGGTGAACGCGCGCGCGCCGGCGGCGGAGCTGCAGAAGGCCGCGCGCCTCGACGGCATGACGACGCTGCGCGAGACGGCGGTGCGGCGCCTCGCCGCCGGCGACACCTCCTTCGAAGAGGTCATCCGCGTGACGCAGGCCGACGAGTCGTGACCTCCGCCGACTGCGGCGCCAACGCCGCCGCCGCTCCTGCGCTCGCCGGCGAGCTGGAGATCGTGCTGCGCGCGCCGTACGGCATCGTGCTGCTAGTCACTCACGAGGAGCAGCGCGCGCTGCGGACGCTGGCGGACGTCGCGGCGCGGCTGGAGCGCCCGGTCGAGACGATCGACCTCGGCGCCACGCCGGCCGAGCTGCGCCAGACGCTCGGCCGACTCGCGCTGGACGCCGCGTCCGGCGCCATCCACGTGTGCTTCGACCCCTATCCGACGTTCGCCGACGCGGCGCTCGTGCGCGCGTGGCGTGAGCTCAGTGCGGGATTCGAGGCGCGCGGCGCGACAGCGGTTTGGATCGCCCCACGCCGCGCCGTGCCGCTGGAGCTGGAGGCGGACGTGCGCGTGGTGGAGGTGCCGCTTCCGGACGAGGGCGAGCTGGCCGAGCTGCTGGAGAAGGCGTTGCTGGAGCGCGACCTCGCCTACCCGGCGACGGTGCGCGAGGCGATGGTGCGCGCTGCGCGCGGCCTGACGGCGCGAGAGGCGGATCGCGCGTTTCATCGTGCGCTCGTCGCCTGGCAACGCAGCGGCGACGAAGTGCTGGCGCGCGGGGGCGACGTCGCCGAGATCATCCGCGAGAAGCGGCGCGTGCTGCGCCAGAGCGAGGTGCTCGAGTACTTCGAGCCGGACGAGGGGCTGTCGGCGATCGGGGGCATGGGCGACCTGAAGGTGTGGCTGCAGTCGCGCGCGCGCGCCTTCGGCGACGACGCGCGGCGCTTCGGCTTGCCGGCCCCGCGGGGCCTGCTGCTGCTGGGCGTGCAGGGCTGCGGGAAGTCACTGACGGCCAAGGCGGTGGCGGCGGAGTGGCGGCTCCCTCTGGTGCGCTTGGACCTCGGCGCGCTCTTCGGTTCGCCGTCCGGACCCGACGAGGCGCTGCGCCGGGCGTTGCTGGTGGCGGGCTCCATCGCGCCGTCGGTGCTGTGGATCGACGAGATCGAGAAGGGCTTCTCGTCTGCCGGCGGCGGCGGCGGCGCCGACGCCACGGCGCGCGTGCTGGGATCGCTCTTGACGTGGCTGCAGGAAAAGGACCGCCCTGTCTTCGTCGTCGCCACGGCCAACGAAGTGGAGCAGCTGCCGCCGGAGCTGTTGCGCAAGGGCCGCTTCGACGAGGTCTTCTTCGTCGACCTCCCCGACGCGCGCGAGCGCGCCGCCATCTTCGAGATCCACTTGCGCCGGCGCGGCCGGGCGCCGGACCGCTTCGACCTACCGGTGCTGGCGCAGGCGACCGACAAGCTCAGCGGCGCCGAGATCGAGCAGGTGGTCGTGAGCGGCCTGTACGCCGCCTTCGCCGCCGGGCGCGAGCTGACGCCGGAGGATCTTCGCGTAGCGGCGGCCGAGACGGTGCCGCTGTACGCCACCTACGAAGAGCGCATCAAGGCCTTGCGAGAGTGGGCGGCGCGCCGAACGCGCCGCGCCAGCCTGGAGACCAGCGTCCTGGATCAGTTCCGCAAGGGGTGACCAGCCGCTGCGGCTTGGCCGGGCGCGGGCTAGTCCCTGGCCAGCTCGACGTTGCCGACGTCGAAGCGGTCGGGGCCGTCGCCGATGGACACGCCGTCGTCGACGGCGACGGGCTCGAAGCCCTTGGCGAGCACCACGACGCCGTAGGAGGCGCCGCGCGCGAGCGGGCGCTCCGTCTCGAAGTAGCCTTTCCCGTCGGCGATGGCCTTGGTGTACACGGAGCGGGGCAGCGTCGAGTCGGTCAGGCCCTTCACGCGCACGCCCGGCATGATGAAGAGCACGATGCCGCCGCCGACTGGTTTGCCGGTGTCGCTCGCCATCAGCCGCCCGACCACCGTGACGCCATCGTCGCCGTGCGACGGTGCCGGACCCTTGCCTGGACCGGGCCGCGGCCCGGGCGCGTCGTCGGCGCCGTCGTCGCTCGGGCCGACGCCGTCGTCGGGATACACGTCGATGCCTTTGTAGGCGGGGTCTCGCTTCCCGGCGGAGTGGCCCGAGCCACCCCCACCGCCGCCGCCGCCGCCGCCGCCGCCGTCATCGCCGTACCGGCCCGACTTGTCCGACTTGCCGCCGGTCTTGGAAGCGATGGCGGCGCTGCCGTCCTTGAGCGGGTCCCACTTCTTGGTGAGCGAGGCGCCACGCAGCGTGCTGGCGAAGTCCACCGGACGCAGGTAGTTGATCTGACCGATCGTCGCCCCGCCGCGCATCTCGAGATCGCCGATGCGCGTGGGGATGCCGATGAGCTTGCCGTCGTCGTCCAGCGCCGCGCCCCCCGAGTTGCCGCCCGCGATGATGGCGTCGGTCTTCAGCCATTCCTTGCCGGCCTTGCCGTCCGGCCCCAGCCAACCGGCGATCTTGCCGGCGGTGAAGTTGATGGTCTCGCCGCCGATGCCCGGATAGCCGATGATGCTCACGTCGTCGCCCGGCACGATCCCGCCGCTGGTCCCCATCTTCAGATACGGGAACTTCTTGCCGGCCGGAATGGGCCGCGGCGCGCTCATGTCGGCGTCCGTCTCGCACTTGATGAGCGCCAGGTCGTTCCTCTTGTCGATGAATGCGTTATCCGGATCGGCGATGCACGTCGGCGTGGGGCGCTTGTCCCAGGCGCCGCGCTTGGTGAAGTCGACGCGCACCAGGTAGTGTGGCCGGTCCGTCGCGAGGTCGTAGATGACGTGGTAGTTGGTCAGGATGATACCGGACGGGTCGATGACGCTCCCCGAGCCGCTCGACACCGGGATCGTATGGCTGCCCTTCGGTTCGAACGCCATGATGAAGACGACCGCCTCCATCACGCCCTCGCGCAGGCCCTTGTCCATCGCCGACGCCGGCGGGCCGCTGAACGCCGCCATCGCCACTGCCATCGTCACCACCGACGCCATGGCGCCGACCTTCGTCCACCATCGACTTTGGCTGCTGCTGCTACGCACGCGACCTCCTCTGCACCCCGCACACCGCTCCCTCCGGGGGCGGCGCGCCGGCGGGCGCTCAGGGAATGACGACGGAGCCCAAGATGTATTCGATGCGCCTGCGGTCTTTCTCGAAGGCGTCCTTCTCGGACGCGTACGTCACGGTGTAGAGCCGGTTCCCCTTCAGCGCGTAGGCTTCGAGCGCGTGCAGTACCGCCGGCACGTCGTGGCTCAGCGGCTCGCTCCAGGCGTACGCGTACTCGGTGCGGCGGCCGGGGTTGCCGCTGAGGGGCGCGTCGGCGCCGGAGATCTCCGAATAGAGCGGCTCGTCGTGCGGGCGGTTCAAGCTGAGGTAAGCGGCCACGCCGAACGCGGCCGCCTCCGGCGGAACCTCGACGACCACCACGCGCAGCCGCGCCTTGGCGGCCCCCTCGGAGTAAGGGTCGACGCACTCGACGCGGGCGAGCTCGCCCTCTTCGAGCGCAGTGCTTTCCGCGCAGAGCCACCCTTGCGGGTAGCGCAGGCTCAAGCCGGTCGTCGCGCTCACGTAGATGTCGGTCGCCATGCCCCAACGCTTGCCGAGCTGCCAGCCCCCCACCAGCAGGGCGGCCACCACGGCGATTACCAGCAAGTCTAGCTGACGAATGCGATCGAGCACGCCGGGACGCGGCGGCGGCCCTAGCGCCGCGACGCGCGCCGCCACGGCGGCCTTGGGGATGCCGGGCGAGGTAGGCGTCTTGGCGGCAGCCTCGGCCGCCTCCGCGGCGGCGGCAACGCTGGCCGCGCTTGTCCCCGCCGGCGGGCGCGCAACGGCCCTGGCGGCGGCCCCCGGGGAGGGCTGCTTCTCGGCGCCGGCGTCACGCGTCTCGGCGGCCGGCGCTTCCGCGGCCGCGAGGGCGGGTTTCTCCGCGGGCGACTTTTCCGCGGCGGGCTTCTCCGCGGCCGGCTTCTCCGCGGCCGGCTTGTCCGCGGCCGGCTTGTCCGCGGCCGGCTTCTCCGCGGCCGGCTTCTCCGCGGCCGGCTTCTCGCCGAGGGGTTTCGGGGCCACGGTCTCGGGCGCGGGCTTGTTCTTTCCGTCGTCGCTCATGGGTCAGCTCGCCTTGTGCGGCGAAAGCGCGACCTGCCGCCGCATGAGATAGAAGACGATCGTGAAGACCGCCACCACCGCCACCCCGTAGAACGCGAGCCCGCGCCACAGCGCCGGCGTATAGCCCACCAGCGACCCGCCCGCGGTCACCAGGCGGGCGTGCGCCGCGCCGAACACCGCGTTGGCGGCCGCGGCGACCAGCACGCCCACCAGCAAGCGCGTCTGCACGTAGCGCCCGCCGCCGAAGCGCGCGCTGCCCATGAAATAACCCGTGATGGCGGCGAAGCAGGCGTGCGCCAGGGTGGTCACCACGACGGTGACCGCGCCGACCGTGAGGAACACGCCGCCCGTATCGGTGATGTACTGGAAATTGCGGCTCAGGGCGAAGCCCAGCCCCGCGGCGGTCATGTACACGATGCCGTCGACCGGCTCGTCGAACTCCGCCGACAGGTACACCGTCCAGCGCACCACGGCGTACTTGGTGAACTCCTGTGCCAGCCCGTACGTCAGGAACGAGCCGACCACGTAGGTGGCGAGCCCCTTGCTGGAGGTGCACCATTCAGGCGCCTTGGCCACCTTCTCCAGCGCAGAGGCGATGGGCTCGGCCACCAGCGCCCCCAGCAAGAAAACGCCGAAGACGTAG
>DASYRF010000135.1:0-9466 GCA_036004705.1 Myxococcota bacterium | reverse complement strand
CGCCGGCCGCGCGGCCTTCCTACATGGAGCTGCCTGTCGACGTCGGCGCTGCCGGCGCGGGCGAGTTCTCCACCGGAAGCTCCGTTCTGCCGAAAGTGGCCGTCGTGCTCTTCATCCTGATCGCCCTCGCCGCCGCGGCCTTCTTCGCGCTCGGCGGCGGCGGCGGCAGCGGAACGCCCGCGCCTCCCACCAAGCCACTTTCCGAAGTCTTCACGGTCCGCGACCTGAAGCTCGTGCTCGTCCCCGAAATCATCTACGGCGACGCCACCAACCGCGGCATCGCCGTGGTGCAGGGAAACCTCCTCAACAATGCCGACGTCCCCTACAGCCACCTGGTCGTGCGGGCGCGCATCCTCGACGCCGCTGGCAAGGAAGTGGCCTCGGCAACGCGCCCCGCCGGGACGCGCTTCAAGGACGACGACCTGCGCGCCCTGCGCGCCGACCTGCGCGACCTCCCCGACGACATGCGTCTCCCGCGCACCGAGGAGCTGCTGAAATCCCGCTATGCGCTCGACGGGCTCGGTGGCACGAACCTCCACGTCGGCCATTTCCAGGCCGTCGACTTCGCCGTCGTCTTCTTCGACGCCCCGTCCGGCTGCTGCGGCGGCTTCAAGCCGGTCGCCGACGTGGTCGGCGCCGACCTCGATCCCGCGCCCGCCGCGGGCGATGGCCACTGACCTGACCGCCGCGGTGCGCCGACTGGCGCGCCGCCTCGCCTCGCTCCCCGAAGGCGCCATGCGCCGCGCCGTGCTGGCGGAGGCGCTCACCGCCGCCGGCCCGGCCGAGTCCGTGGCACTGCTGAAGTTCCTGCGTGACTGCGCACCGCTCCCGCAGCACCCCGAGTACACGGCGCTCGAGACCTTCGGCGCGCTGCTGGCCGTGCCCGGCGCGCTCCCCTACCCGGTCGTCGCGGCCATCTACGAGGAGGCGCACCGCGCCGGCGCGGCGGAGCTGGCGCGCTTCCTGCTGGGGTCGCCGGCGGCGGCCGCCATCGACGCCGACACGCCGCTGCCACCGGACCCGCGCGTCGCCGAGGTGCCGCTCGGCGCGCGCAAGCAGCTCGCGCGCCGCCAGGACCGCGACCACATCGAGCGGTTGCTCGCCGATCCGGCCGCGCTGGTGATCCGCCAGCTCCTGCAGAACCCGCGCCTCACGGAGAAGGACGTGCTGAAAATCGCCGCGCGCCGCCCCGCCGTGGCCGACGTGCTGCGCGAGGTGTTCCGCGCCGAGCGCTGGGTGCGCCGCTACTCGGTGAAGCGCGCGCTTTGCCTGAACCCCTACACGCCGGGCGAAATCACGGCTCGGCTGCTGCCGCTGTTGCGCCGCGAGGACTTGAAGCTGGTGGCGACGGACGCGACCCTGCACGAGCGCGTGCGCGGAGACGCGCGCCGCCTCGCCGCCGCCGTCAGGACTTCTTCTCGACCACCGACGCGTCGGTGATCTCACCCTTGGCGCCGCCGGCCCTGGTGGGCGGCTCGTCGATTTCGCGCGGCGCGGCGGCGCCGGCGCTCTTCTTGGCGGTGATGTCGATCTCGTCTTCCCCGGAGGCGCTGCGCTTGAAGTTGCGGATGCCCTTCCCCAGCGCCTCGCCCACCTGCGGCAGCTTCCCGGCGCCGAAGAGCACGAGCACGATGACGAGAATGATGATGAGCTCGGTGGCTCCGACTCCGAACCCGAGGAGCGAAAGCATCACGGCGTACCCTTTCCCGCGTGGCGGGGGCTGGTCGCACGGCGGATGAGATCCGGCAGCGCGACGATGGCCAACACCGTGACCAGCAAGGCAATCTCGGCCAGGTTCGGCATCTCGAACATCGCGGCGCCCTCCGTTCCCGCCCGAGCAACATACCACGCGCCCCGTTCATTGCCGAGTTCTGCTATATTTTCCCGCGGCATGTCGCGCGAATTCACCTACTACGTCCGCGAGTTCCGCGCCCGCGAGGACGTCCAGCGGTTCATCGAGCAGGAAATCAACGACCCCGGCTGCGCCGACGAGGTCGTGTCCGTCGTGCTGGAGCACGGGCGCGGCTGGGTGTTGATCGGGCGCTCCCCGCGGGCGCGCGTGGCCGCCGGCGGTGGCCGCAGCTACGAGGAGATGCCGGCCAAGGGAGGGCGCGATCCGGCGCCGGCGATGCCCGACGCGGGCTGGGGCCGAGGTGGCGTCTATCCCGACGGTCGCCGATCGTACGGGCCTGGCGCGCGTTCGCACGGCCCCGGCTCGGGGCTCGGCAGCGGCGCCGGTGGCGGCGGTAGCGGCGGCGGGGCGGGAAGCGCCGCCCCGCCTGACCGCCCGGCCGAGCGGGCCATCGACACACGTGGGCGCCGTGGCACGGGCCGCATGAAGCTCCCCGACGGCTGACGTCCCGGCCGCGGCCAGCGGCGGCGCCCCTTCCCTTCCGGCCGCCCTTCGTGTAGGCGTCATCGCGACATGATCTCCCAGAAGCGCGTGCTCATCACCGGCGGGGCGGGTTTCATCGGCTCGTACCTCGTCGAGCGCTTGTGCGCCGACAACGACGTCGTCGTGTTCGACAACCTTTGGCGCAACGCCATCGCCGGGACAGGGCTGCTCGAGCGGCCGCGCGTCCGTTTCGTGCAGGGCGACGTGCTCGACCGCGCGAAGGTGTTCGAGGCGGTGAAAGGCTGCACGCACGTCATCCACCTCGCCGCCATCGCCGGGGTCGACACCGTGCTGCGCAACCCGGTGCTGACGATGAAAGTGAGCCTGCTGGGGACCATGCACGTGCTGGACGCCTGCCTGGAGCACAAGGTCGAGCGCGTGATCGACTTCTCCACCAGCGAGGTCTTCGGCAGCTACGCGTACAACGTCAACGAGGGCGACCTGACGCCGCTGGGACGGGTCGGCGAGGCGCGCTGGACCTACGCGGTCTCCAAGCTCGCCACCGAGCACCTGGCGATGAACTACTTCAAGCAGTACGCCCTGCCGTCGGTGTCGGTGCGCCCCTTCAACATCTACGGACCGCGCCAGGTGGGCGAAGGGGCCGTGCACCACTTCGTGCGCAAGGCCATCTCGGGCGAGACGCTTCAAGTGCACAACGACGGCGCGCAGATCCGCTCGTGGTGCTACATCGACGACATCGCCGACGGAATCATGCTCGCGCTGGAGCGCGCCGAGGCCGTGGGTCATTCGTTCAACGTGGGCAACCCGCGCAGCACCATCACCATCTACCGGCTGGCGCGCGAGGTGGTGCGCCTGGCCGCGTCGCGATCGGCGATCGAGTTCGTGCCCTGGGACGGGACAGACGTGGAGCTGCGCATCCCCAACATCGGCAAGGCGCGCGCGCTGCTCGGGTTCGAGCCGCAGGTCGACCTCGAGGAGGGGCTCGTGCGCACCATCGACTGGTACCGGCGCAACCCGGGACCGGCGGCGGCGCGCCGGGCTTGACGGAGGGCGCGGTGACGGCGGCGTCGGTGGTGCGGCGCGTCCCGCTGGTGCGGCCCTGGACCGGCCCCGAGGAGCTCGAGGCGGCGCGGCGCGTGCTGGAGTCGGGCACGCTGGTGAAGGGGCCGGAGTGCGCGGCCTTCGAGCGGGAGCTCGCGGAGCGCTGCGGGCGGCAGCACGCGGTGGCCATGAACAGCGGCACGTCGGCGCTATGGGTGGCGCTGCAGGCGCTGGGCGTGGGCCCGGGCACACGGGTCGTGGTGCCCGACCTGACGTTCCCGGCGACGGGCAACGCCGTGCGGCTGTGCGGCGCCACGCCGGTGCTTTGCGACGTGCGGCCCGACACCTGGAACCTCGACCCGGTGGCGCTGCGGCGCGTTCTGGCCGACGCCGGCGGCGCGGGCGGCGCGCGTGGCGCGGACGCGGGCGGGGCGGGCGGCGCGGGCGCGGCGGGAGGGGGGCGCGGCGCGGGTGACGCGGGCGCGCGTGGCGCGGACGCGGGCGGGGCGGGCGGCCTATGGGTCGTCATGCCCGTGGATCAGTTCGGTTGCCCCGCCGACTGGGACGAGATCGCGGCGGTGGCGGCGCCGGCGGGGGCGGCGGTGCTGGAGGACGCGGCCTGCGCGCTCGGGGCGGAGCGCGGCGGCGCGCGGCCCGGTGCACGAGCGGCGGCGGCGATGCTCAGCTTTCATCCGCGCAAGGTCGTCACCACCGGGGAGGGTGGTGCCCTGGTGACGGACGACGCGGCGCTGGCGGCGCGCTTCCGCGCCCTGCGCGACCATGGGGTGGGCGCCGACGGCCGCTTCGCCGAGCCGGCCCTGAACCTGCGCTTCCCGGAGATGGCGGCGGCGATGGGCCGCGCGCAGCTCGGGCGTCTGGACGAGGCCGTGCGCCGGCGGCGCGCCCACGCGGCGCGCTACCGGGCATTGCTCGCGGACCTGGGGCTCGGGTTCCAGGAAGGGGGCGAAGGCGTGCTGCACCCCTACCAGACGTTCGCGGTCGCGCTCGCCGACGCCATGCCGGCCCGCGACGCGGTGCTGGCGGCGCTGCGCGCGCGCGGCGTGGAGGCGACGCTGGCGTCCTTCGCCCTGCACCGCCTCCCTCACCTGGCCGGCAGCTCCGGCGAGGCGGCGGCGGACGCGGCGGAGGCGGCGGAGGCGGCGGCGGCGACGGGCGACGCGCGCTTCCCCGTGGCGTCGTACCTGGCGGATCGCGCCGTGGCGCTGCCGCTCTTCCCGCAGATGACCGCCGAGGACGTAGACCACGTCGCGGCGTCGCTGCGGGCGGCGCTGGGAGGCTGAGCGCCATGGCCATCGGCGAGACCGGCGCCGACCTGGCCCTGCGCTGCGAGGGCCTTTCCAAGCGCTTCCCCGAGCGTCCGCGCGACGTGCCCTGGAAGCACAAGCTCGCCGCATGGCTCGGGCGGCGCAAGGTCGACGCCGTCACCGACGTGACCTTCGAGGTGAAGCGCGGGGAGATCTTCGGCGTGGTCGGCCCGAACGGGGCCGGCAAGACCACGACGCTCAAGATGCTGCTGGGGCTGCTGCGCCCCACCGCCGGCCGCGCCTTCGTGCTCGGGCACCCGGTCCCGACCGTCGAGGCGCGCCGGCGCGTGGGCTACCTGCCCGAGCACCCCTACTTCTACGGCCACCTCCGCCCGCTGGAGTTCCTCGAGATGTGCGCCGCGCTGTGCGACGTGCCGCGCGCCGGCCGCCGCCGCCGCTGCCTGGCGCTGCTGGAGCGCGTCGGCCTCACGCCCGCGCTCGACCGCCCGCTGCGCAAGTTCTCCAAGGGCATGCTGCAGCGCGTGGGCGTGGCGCAAGCGCTCGTCGGCGACGCCGAGCTGGTCATCCTCGACGAGCCCCTCAGCGGGCTCGACCCCATCGGCCGCAAGGAGCTGCGCGACTTCATCCCGGCGCTGCGGGCCGAGGGGAAGACCGTCGTCTTCAGCTCGCACATCCTGCACGACGTGGAGCTCCTTTGCGACCGCGTCGCGCTGCTGATCAACGGGCGCCTGCGCGCCGTGGGCACGCTGGAGTCGCTGCTCTCCCCGAAGGTCCTGTCGGTCGAGGTGGTCTTCTCGCCGGTGGCCGGCGACTTCTTCGCGCGCGCGCGCGCCGCCGCCGAAGCGGCCGGCGCGGCCGTGGCGGTGCGCGGCGAGCGCGCGGCGGCCACGCTCCCGGGCGACGAGCAAACCGGTGCGCTGCTGCGCGCGCTGCTCGACGCCGGCGCCACCGTCCATCAGGTCACGCCGCGCCGCCAGTCGCTGGAGGATCACTTCGTCGCCGAAGTCGGCCCCGCGCACCGTACCGTGGAGTCCGAGCCGTGACCGGGAGCCTGCGGCGGCTCTGGGCCGTGGCGCGCAACACCTTCGTGGAGGCGGTGCGCAACCGAGTGCTGCACGTGAGCCTGGTGTTCGCCGTGCTGGTCCTCGCCGGCGCGCCGCTGCTGGGCGAGCTCACCGTCGGCGAAGAGCGGCGCACCGTCGTCGACATGGGGCTCTGGGGCATCTCGTTCTTCGGCGTGGCCATCGGCATCGTGCTGGGCGTCAGCCTCGTCTACCAAGAGCTGGAGCGCAGGACGATCTACGTCATCCTGTCCAAGCCCGTGCGCCGCTGGGAGTTCGTCGTCGGCAAGTATGCCGGAATGGCGCTGACGCTCCTCGCGCTCGTGGCGCTGATGGTGCCGGTGTTCCTCGCCACGCTCTGGCTCGTAGGCGCGGCGCCCGGCGTCGAGGTCGTCAAGGCGCTCGTGCTCGTGACCGCCGAGATCCTGCTCATGTGCGCCGTGGCCCTGCTCTTCTCGTCGTTCTCCACGCCGGTCCTCAGCGGCGTGCTCGCGTTCGGCATCTTCGTCCTGGGCCGCCTCACCGAGGAGATCCTGGCGCTGGCGGACAAGACCACGCTGGCAGGGAGCGAATGGGCGCTCGGGCTGCTCGCCCACGTCCTTCCCAACCTGCAGCTCTTCTCGGTGAGCGGCCGCTCGCTCGACGGCGCGTGGGTGTCGGTGCACGGGACGTTCGTCACCTGGGGCTACGTCGGCACGGTGCTGCTGTACGGCGCGACCTACGCGGCGCTGGCGCTGGGGCTGGCGGCGTTCCTGTTCAACCGGCGGGAGTTTTCCTGATGCTGCTCGTCATCGACGTCGGCAACACCAACATCGTCCTGGGGCTCTTCGAGGAGCAGGACCTGCGCCACAACTGGCGGCTCGAGACCAACACGCGCCGCACCGCCGACGAGTACGGCATCGTTATGCGGCAGATGATGGCGGCGGCGGGAGTCGCCCCCGAGCTCGTGAAGGCCGCGATCGTCGCCTCGGTGGTGCCGCCTCTCGTCGGCACGATGCACGAGGTGGTGACCCGTTACTTCGGCCTGGAGCCGCTCGTCGTCGGCCCTGGCACGCGCACCGGCATGCGCATCCTGGCGGACAACCCGCGCGAGGTCGGTGCCGACCGCATCGTCAATGCCGTCGCCGCCTTCGACCAGCTCGCCGGGCCGTGCATCGTGGTCGACTTCGGCACCGCCACCACGTTCGACCTGGTGTCGCCGAAGGGGGAATACCTCGGCGGGGCCATCGCCCCCGGCATCGGCATCGCCACCGAGGCGCTCTTCATCCGCGCCTCCAAGCTCCCGC
Source organism: Myxococcota bacterium (assembly GCA_036004705.1). Classification (GTDB taxonomy): domain Bacteria; phylum Myxococcota_A; class Polyangia; order DASYRF01; family DASYRF01; genus DASYRF01. The sequence goes on along the minus strand of DASYRF010000135.1, from coordinate 2,436 downwards.
GCGTCGAGATCATCCGCCCGCCCGCCGCCGTGGGGAAGAACACCGTGCACGCCATGCAGTCCGGGATCGTCTTCGGCTACGTCGGCCTCGTCGACGGCATGGTCGCGCGCATCCGCTCCGAGGTCGACTACGCCCCGCGCGTCGTCGCCACCGGCGGCCTGGCCCCGCTCATCGCCCACGACGCCAAGACGATCGACGTGGTAGACGAGATGCTCACGCTCAAGGGCCTGCGCCTCATCCACGAGCGCAATCGCTGAAGGTAACCTGAGGATTGCATCCAGCCGCAGGGATGGTAGTCTTGGGCCACAACTGAATCGCGCCACCGACCGCCGGACGGCAAGGAGTCGAGGATGAAGCTCGCCCGCTTGATGAAGATCGCTTCCGTTCCCTTTGCGCTCGCCCTCGGGGCAACGGCCTTGGCCGTGGCGCTGGGCGGCTGCCCGCGCCGCGGCGGTACCTGCGGCGACGGCATCTGCATGGCCCCCGAGAGCGCGGCGAACTGCTCCGCCGACTGCGGCGCGCCGTTCTGCGGCGACGGGGTTTGCAACGGCACCGAGACCTTGGCCAGCTGCCCCGACGACTGCGCCGGCCCGTTCTGCGGCGACGGCACCTGCGACGCCGGGGAGACCGCGGTGAGCTGCGCAGTCGACTGTGGCGCCCCGGTCTGCGGCGACGGAGTCTGCAATGGCACCGAGACCACCGCCTCGTGTCCGGGTGACTGCCCCACCGGCCCAGTTTGCGGCGACGGGGTGTGCAACGGGACCGAGACGACGGCGTCGTGCCCGGGCGACTGCCCGACGGGCCCGTTCTGCGGCGACGACATTTGCAACGGGGCCGAGACCTCCAGCACCTGTCCGGCAGACTGCCCGCCGACCGGGTGCGGCGACGGCTTCTGTGACCCGCCCGAGACCTCGGCCAGCTGCTCGAGCGACTGCTTCTGCGGCAACGGCAGCTGCGACTCGGGCGAGTCGTCGGCGAGCTGCTCGGCGGACTGCGGTGGCGGCGGCCCGGTGTGCGGAAACGGCGTCTGCGAGGTCGGCGAGGTCTCCGGCCCCGGCGCCTGCGCGGGCGACTGTGTGGGCGCCTGCTCGGGCTGGAACACCGCGCTGGCGGGATGCCAGCTCACGTACTGCGGCTCCAACGACGGGTGCGACTGCGGCTGCGGCGTGATCGATCCGGACTGCTCCGAGGTCGGCGGCGGTTGCTCGCCGAGCGGCTGCGACGGCACGACCACGTGCTTGGGACTGTACGGCTGCGATTACTGCAACTAGGCGACCGGCGGCGTGCCGCGGTGTCCGTGCCGTCCGGTTCGGGCACCGGCGGGCGTGACGCGGTATAGTGTGACCCATGAGCGGGGCGGTGCCGGACGGTGGGGTCTTGCAGTTGCGGCTGCTCGTGGTGGACGACGAGCCGACCGTCTGCCGGATGCTCGACACCTTCCTGAAGAAGCGCAACGCCCTGGTGGTGACGACCTCCTCGGTCGCCCACGCCCGCCAGGCCGTCGGGTCGGGCGTCCCGTTCGACGCGATGATCGTGGACAAGAACCTGCCGGACGGGTCGGGGCTGGACCTGCTGCGCGAGTTCAGCGCGGCGGGACTGGGCGTGATCCTGATGACAGGCTATCCGACGCCTGAGGCCGAAGCGGCGGTGAAGGCGCACGGCGGCATCGCCTACCTGCTCAAGCCGTTCGACCTGGCGGCGCTCGACCGCTCGCTGGCGCAGGCGGTCGAGTTCACGCGCAACCATCGCTTCGTGCGACAGCAGCAGCGCTCGGTTCTGTCGACGGTGAGCGAGGGGATTCTGCGACACGGCCGCACCGGCAAGAGCTGATCCGAGGCCCCCCGAGGCCTGCCGCCCGCAATCGATCTCATGATGGGAGCCGCGCCGGCGTGCGCGTAGGGGCCGTTGTGCAGGGAGTGCGTCGCGCGAAGGCGGCCGGTAGGCGGCGCACCACGGCAGGGCGCGCCCGGCGGGTCACTCGTTGTAGAGCGGCTCGGCGAAGGGGCACGCCTCGACGGCGCCGACGCCCGGCGGGTCACTCGTTGTAGAGCGGCTCGGCGAAGGGGCACGCCTCGACGGCGCCGACGACGGGCGTCTGGTCCAGGTCGTCGTCGTAGAACGTACGGCCGAAGCCGTCGTCCCAGCACTCGCTCATGTACACCACCGCGGCGCCCATGTCGCCGCCCGTGGCCACCGCGTCGCCGCGGCCCGAGCCACCGGCCGTCCAGCGGCTCGTCACGGCCAGGTTCTCGGGCGCCGCACCGGCGTCGTCGGTGTCGGCGACGGCGGCGAAGGCGAACGTCCCGCTCAGGTCGGCGCCCTCCGTGTAGCGGTAGACTGCGCTCACCGGGGCGTCGCCGCCCTCCGCCCAGCCGTCCAGAGCGACCTCGACCACGCGCGGGTCGCTGATCGTGTCGTAGGTCGCCGCCGCCGCGC
>DASYRF010000134.1:0-13581 GCA_036004705.1 Myxococcota bacterium | reverse complement strand
CAAGGTGACCGCGAACACCACCAGCAACGGCGTGTAATCACCCAACGTCACTGGAATTTCCCGCTCCCCCGCCCGACGCGAATATCATCGCGCCGCGCTCGCTGTCAACCAAGCCAGGCGCCGCGCGATGCCCGACCTCCGGCGCTGCGCGTTCCGCGGCGCGACGGCGCTAGAAGCGGTCTTCGAGGCGACGCTCCGCCGCCGGGCGCGCGTTGGCCGCCCGCCGACGGCGGTGTCACGCTTCGTGGCATGCGCACGGTGCACCGGACCGGGGTCGCGCTGGCCGCCGCCACCCTCGTCTCGCCGTTCGCGCTGGGCGCGACCGCGATGTGCGCGCGGCTGTGGCTGCGGAGCGAAGGCGGCGCCCCGGTCATTCCCGCGCCGGCGCCGCCGCCCGCGACCGCCGCCGGCGGTTGGCATCCCGACGTCGACGTCGTTCGGTTCACTCGGATCGCTCGGCCCGACGCCTGGGGGCGCTTCTGCGCGGGGTTCCGTCCGCCCGAGGACGCGCCCCAGGGCAGCCTCGGTGCCGTGGACCTGTTTCTGGACGACCCGCCGGGAGCCCTGGTGGGTGTCAAGCTAGTCGTGCAAGACGCGCAGCAAGTCCTGATCTCCGTCGGCTCGCGCGCCGCCTACGTCGACCTGGGCGTGGTGCCGCCGTGGGAGGAGCCGGTGACTGTATGGATCGCGCTGCCCTGGGCCGCTCCAGGCGTCACCCACGTCAAGATCGTGCTCCTCGCCGTCCGTGACGGCCCAGGACCACGCTTCAGCCGCGACGACCCGTCGCTGGACGGGGGGTGCAGCGCCTGGGCGCTGGTGAGCAAGCGTACGGACGTACCGGTCGCGGCACTGCGGTTCCCAGGGGCCACGCCGCGCCTGGCGAGCACGGCGCCGCGCGGAGACACGCCTCCGCGACCCGATCCGTTCTACGCGGGCAGAATGCCCGTGAAGGGGAACGCACGCGGTCCTCACCTAGTGCTGCCCGGCACCGAGTTGGCCGCGAACGAGCGCGTCATGAGCGTCGACTGGGGCGAATGGCGGACCCTCGTGGCGGGCGGTCCGCTGACAGGGCACGCGGCGGCGGGCAATCTGAACGCCTGGCCCGTCGTGGATCCCTTCACGGCGGCGGAGGACGGGACGAGGGCGGAGGGCTATCACCGCGTGCCCGGCACGAAGCTCTATGCCACAGCCGCGGATGCGTGGCGCCGCCTTGGACCCGCCCGGGACGTCAGCGGCTGTACGATGCTGTACGCACGAGACACCGACGCGCTGGCGGCTGTCTTCGGGCCGACCTCACCCCACGGCGGCACGGCGCTGGAAGGATGGATCCGCCTCGGCGACGGCGAGGGCGCGCCGGTCAAGGCCGAGGTCGAGAGCGAGGACGCCGTAGGCGGCGATCGAGCCGCGACGCTATGGGTCGACTGGCTGCCGCCCGCCGCGCTCGACCCGACCTGGACGCACCGCACGTACCACTGGGTCGTTCTCGCCGGCGGCGTGCCGTACCTGCTGCCCCGACACCCCCCGCCGGCGCCGGCGCCACCGCCGACACCGACACCGCGCGACCGTTAGGCTGGCGGGAGACCCGCCCCGCGCCGCACGGCGGACGCGCGTCGCTTAGCGCCGCACGCGCGGCGCTCGGCGAGGAGGCGCTTCACACAGGTCGATGAGCCCCCGGCGGCGCCAGCCCTGCTGGAGCAGCCACGCCTTCGGAGCCGCGACGGGGGGCGCCTGCGTCGGGGCCGGCCCGGCGCGCGGCGGCGGGGATGCCCAGCCGTCGAAGGCGCGGGCCGAGGAGTAGGGGTCGGTCCAGGGCACGCCCGCCGGGGGCGCGCCGGTCTCGTCGTGGTGCCTCGCGTTCTGCAGCACGTAGAGGAGCGCGCCCCGGACGGAGGCGGGCTTCCGCAGGACGCGCGCGTGGTAGCGGTCGGCCAGGACGCGCCCGCGCCGCCCGAGGAGCCGGTTCAGGCGCCGTGCGATGCGCACGCCGAGCCCTTTCATGCCGCGCCCGAGCGCGCGCGCGTCGTCCGCCTCGGCGATGAGATGCAGGTGGGCGGGCTGCACAGAAAAGTGCACGAGGCGGAAGCCGAGGCGGTCGCGGCCGCCCTCGAACGCGGCGCGCAGGACGAGGGCCGCCCCGCGGGTGCGCAGGTTCCGGACTTGCCGGACCAGCCTCACCGTGACGTGCACCGGATCGCGCGGCGTCATCCGCTCGCGCGACGTGTGAGGCACGCAAGCCGGGCCCCGCCGCGGCCGCCCCGCGCCTTTGCGTATGCCTCCCCACCCCCTGAAGTCGAACAACGCCTGCCGGCCCCTCGCCATCGCAATTCCGCGTCTTTCACTTGTTTCGGCGTACATACTACCTAGCGCCACTCTTGTCAAGCCTTTTCGCGGCGTCGGCGTCGTTGCCGCGCGAAGAGCGGACCTTTCACGCGCGGCGCAGCGTCCGCGGGAGCGATTGCGCCGCACGGGCGCCATTTCTGCGCGCAGGGAGGAGCCTTCACGCGCGCGGCGCGTACGGGAACGCACGGCCGTCGTTTCTGCGCACAGGGAGGAGCCTTGACGCGCGCCGCGGCGCGCGTGGGAGCGGCTACCGCGGGGCCGGACCGGTGCCCGGCAGGAGGTCAGGGCCGCGACAGCCAGTACGCAGGATGAACGAGGCCGGTCGGCGGGAAGAGCTCGTCGTGCGTACGGCGGAAGCCGAGCTTCTCCAGCGTGCGGCGCGAGGCGGCGTTGCGCGGGTGGTGGCCGGCGAAGAGGGCCGAAACGCCGAGGTGCGCGAAGGCGTGGGCGACGACGGCGCGCGCCGCCTCCGTGGCGTAGCCCGCGCCCCAGTGCGCGGGGCGCAGGTGGAAGCCGAGCTCCAGCACGCTGCGGGCCGGGTCGCGCGGCTTGAGGCCGCAGCAGCCGACGTGCGCGCCGCCCTCGCGCAGGAAGATGGGCCAATACTGGAACCCGTGCGCGCGCTCGTTCTCGATCTCCACGGCCAGGCGGCGGCGCATTTCGGCGTCGTCCAGCGCGCCGCGCGCGTCGATGAGCGCGGTCACGCGCGCGTCGCCCCACAGGGCGCGCGCCAGCGGCTCGTCGTCCGCGCGCCAGGAGCGGAAGACGAGGCGCACGGTGTCGGCGGGGCGGACGGGCATGGCGGCTTGTTGAGTATGTGACGGCCGGCGGTCCGAGTCAGAGGATGTGAATGGTCCGTGAGTCCGGGCAGGCCGAAGGCGCTTCCTCGACTTGGCTCGCCCACCGGCCGCGGCTCACACTGGGCGCATGAGATCGCTTGGTGACGAGCGGGTTTCTTCTCGGAGGATGTGAATCTTTCCCCAAGTCGGAGGCGACGCCTGCGGCGTGCCTCGACTCAGCGCGCCAGCGCCAGCGCCACCGAAGCGCCCAGCGCCACGGCGAACAGCAGCACGATGAGGGCGATCTCGCCGGCGAGGCCGCTCGACTGCGGCGCCCCGCAGTGGCAGCAGGCCGGCTCGGCGAAAGGCGTCATCTTCGCGCAACGGCCGCAGGCCCGGCGGCGCGCGGTCGGATCGCGGCCGCACGCCGGGCAGGAACCCTGGGACGCCGCCGCTCCACAGAACGGGCACGGCCGCTCGGCCGCGGCCGCCGAGGCGGGCGCGGGCGCGCCGCTCACGCCGGCAGGGCCCTGCTGCTGATGGCCGCGGCGATGGCCATCGAATGATCGCGGTTCGTCTTCATCCCCAGCCGGTGGAACTTCGCCACGAACGGCTTGGCCGGGTCGTCGATGCGGATGTGCGTGAAGAGCGCCCCCGTGGACGTCTTCACCTGCGCCGGCGTGAGCGACCCCAGCGGATACTCCAGCACCTCCTTCACCCCGTGGTTTCCCATGCTGGCGATGCGCAGCACCAGCAAGCGCTTGTCGGTGAGGCCGATGAGGAAGTGCTTCGTGAGGATCGCCGTGGCGATGAGCCCCGGCAGCACCGCCAGGCACACCAGCACCAAGATGAGCAGGATGTTCGGCTGCTTCACACCGTAGGCGAAGTAGCGCAGCTGCTCGCCTGGCTGCAGGTGCGGCGCGAACACCGGCGGCACGTTCTCGGGCGTCGGTCTGGGCATGAACCCCCTTTCGGGCGCCGACTCTATCACGGGCTCGCCGCGGAGGCTGACGTTCCGAGGCGCGCGCGCGCGTGCTAGAAACGTCGCATGTGGTCGTCGCGCGCGCTGGGCGCCCTGACCGCCACGCTGGCGGTCGGTTGCATCCTGCCGGGGATCTACGAAGACCCGCACGCGTACCAGGGGGGCATCCGGGCGGCCTGGGAAGCGCGGTCGCTGGTCGCGTCGGCGGGAAAGTGGGACGACCTGCGCGCCGTGGCCGAGATCGCCGGCGGAGAGGTGCGCGTGGCCTCGCGCACGGCGTCGGTCGCGGAGACGATCGCGGACGTCATGGAACGGTGCGACGAGTCCCGGCCGCGCGACGTGGCGGTGGTCGTCGACGACACGTCGTCGATGAAGCGCTTCACAGACGAGCTGCGGGTCGCAGCCGGCAGCTTCCGCGCCGCCGCCGCACGCGGCTGCCGGCTCGCGCTCTTCTCCTACCGGGACCGCGGCGACGCCTACGAGGCGCGCGCGCTGGCGGGGTTCGGCGAGGGCGCCAGCCGCTTCGAGGAGGCGTACCTGGGGCTGCGCTACGAAGGCGGCGGCGACTGGGCGGAGGGCGCCTGGAAGGCGCTCGACGCGGCGAGCGCCGCCCTGCACGCCACCGGCCACCGCGGGCTCTTGGTCCTCATCAGCGACGCGCCGGCGCACTACGACCCGTTGGCGGCCGAGCGCGTGCACGATCGCCTGGCCGACAAGCGCATCGACACAGTGGTGGTGGAGCTCTTCCACCCTGTGCACGGAAAGTCGAAGAAGCCGGTGCCGAAGCGCGGCGCGGTGGTCTCGCTCGCGGCGCTGGCGGGCGACCTGGGCGCCAAGCACCGTGCCGTCGAGCGGGACGTCTTGGCGACGGCGCTCGCCGCCGAGCTGGCGGCGGCGCGGGCGTCGGCTCCGCACGGCGCGCTGGACGTGGCGCTGGTCGTGGACGCGAGCGGGGGGATGTCGTCCACGATCCGCCGGCTGGAGGACGCGGTGGAGCCGGTGCGCGCGTTCGAGCACGGCGGCGGGCGGGTCGCGATCGTGGCGTACCGCAACGAGGGGGACGCCTATGCGGCGCGTGTGGTGGTCCCTCTGGAGATTCCCAGCCTCGCCGTGCACGTGCTGGAGCGCGCCAGTGATCGCCTCCTGGCGGACGAGGGCGCGGTCGCCGACGAAGCCGAGCTGGCGCTGGGCGTGGCGACGAAGCTCGCGTGGGTGCCGGGGCGGGCGCGGCTGGTGATCCTGATCTCGAACCAGAAGGCGCGACGCAACGCCGACGGCGAGGCCGCGCTAAGGCGTTTCCTCGCCGAGCCGGGCAGCGGCGCGACGATCATCGACGTCTTGCCGATGCGACGCGAGAAGGCCGGCGGAGGAGCGCCCGCCTCGGCGCCGGTTGCTCCCGCGAGCGCGCCTGCGGCGCCACCGCTTCGCCCGGTCCCGTGACCGCGCCGGGCGGCCGGAGCGCGCGCCGGAGAAGACGGTCGCGCCGGCGGGCGCCAGGCCTGCGCCCACGAGCGTGATATGAGAGGCGGATGTTCGTTGGCACGTGGCGCGGAGCGGGGCTGGCGTGGTGGCTGGCGGTCGGCGCGGGATGCGGGTGCAGCGGCGCAACGTCGGCCACGGGGACGCCTGCCGCGGCCGGGGCCGCGGTCACCGCGACCGAGACGACGGTGCCGGCGACCGGCGCGGCGGCGGCGACGGCGGCGGGGGAGGCGGACGGGCGGGCGCCCGGCGCGGAGACGCCGGCCACGGCGCTCGACCGAGTGCCGCCGCCGCCGGGGCCGACGGACGTCGCGGCGGTCGTCAACGACGAGCCCGTCTCGCTGCGCTGGGGGATCGCGACGTACGGGTTTCACGGGCCGATGGTCGAGCTTTACAGCACACCGATCGCGTGCGCCGACGTGGGGGTGCTCCATCCGCTCGACAAGGATGTGCCGGGCTTCCGCATGCGCTTCGAGGTGCCGGCTGGACCGGGCGGCGAGTTCTACGCCGGCCATCCGATCGGGCGGTCGGTGATCGTCGACGCGCCCTCGCGCCGCGTGACGATCGCGCCCGGCTTGCCGGCGATGCCGCTCACGCTCGTGATGGGGCCGGCGGCGGTGGCCGTGGACTTGGCGCCGTTCCGCTTCGAGCGCGGGGCGCGCGTGCGCGGCACCGTCGACGGCGCCGAAATCGTGGCGTTGGTGGGGTCCCTGTCGGCGCACGGCACGTTCGACGTGGACGTGCGTCGAGCCGCACCCGGCGCAGACCGTGGGGCTCCGGGCCGAGGCGCCGAAGACGCCGGCGCGCGGAACCTTCGGCGGCAAGGCGATCGCGCCGCGCTCGGTGCACGCGGTGCTGCACCGCCGGCCGGCGACGAGCGACGAGGCGATCGACGCCGCCCTCCACCGCGCCGAAGCGAGTCTGGCGGACATCTGGTCGCTCGAGTTCTTCGCCGACCCACACGTGCCCTGTCCGCCGCCCGGCGCGGCCTCGGACGGCGCCGCGAAGCCGACGCTGCGCGTGGACGGCATCGGCGGCACGGCGCGCGAGCGGCCGTTCGCGGGGACGACCCAGCCGGCCGACGCCGTTCTCCTCGGCCCCGACGGCGATTACCTCAGCACATGGCCCGCGTGGGTGCGCTTCGACGCCCTCTCCTGGACCGCCGGCACCAAGGTGAAGGGCGCGCTCTGGACCGAATCCCCGCCCGACGCAGATCGCCCCGACCATGAAGGCTCGTTCGGCGGCCGCTTCGAAGCCCTCGTCTGCGCCCCTTGATGCGCGCGCTTCCTGCGCCGCGACCGCCGGCCGGTCACGGCGGACGTGCGCGCTTGCGTCCCCTACCCTGGCGCCGGTGCGGCCGGACCGGTCAGCGCCAGGAGGCGCGCGTGCGCCGGAACCCGCTCGCTGAACGTGCGGCGGAAATGCGCGTCGGGGATCTCGGCGAGATGGTGGTCGAACGCGGCGCGCGCGGCGACGAGGGCGGCGCGCGCCTCGCCGGCGCGGCCGAGCGCGGACAGCGCGTCGTGGCGCGCCAGCAGGAGGTCCACCTCGAACTCCTCCATGCCGCCGGCGGCGTCGCGCCGCGCCAGGGCGCGGTCGGCTTCTTCGAGCGCGGGGGCGGCGTGCCCGGCGGCGGCGAGGGCGGCGGCCAGCGCGGCACGGCAGGACAGCTCCACCATGGGCCCGGCGGCGCCGCCCGCCGCGACGGCGGCCTCGGCGTCGGCGAGCGCGGCCGCGACGTCTCCGGCCTCGCGGTGGATGGCTGAACGATAGGCGAGCGAGGCGGCCAGGACGCGCGGCGAGCCGATCTGCCGCGCCAGCGCGATGGCCTCGTCTTCGAGCGCGACGCCGCCGGCGAAGTCGCCAAGACGCGCGCGCGCGAGCCCGCGGTTGTGCAGCGCGAAAGCCTCGATGCGCTTGAGCCCCAGCGAGCGCGTCATGCCGAGCACGTATCCCTGCATGCGGTCGGCGGCGGTGGCGTCGCCGAGCGTGGCCAGCATGGCGCCTTCGTTCACGGCCATGTTCGCCACCTGGCGGAGGTCGCCCGCCTCCTCGTGCGCCTCGCGCGCTTCGCGCACGGCCGCCAGGGCCGTCGCGGCGTGCCCGCTGTAACCGGCGGCGATGGCCTTCGCGGTGGCCGCGGCCGCGCGCGCCGCGAGCTGGTCCGCGGGCCGCACGCGCCCGGCGGCGGCCACCGCCTGCGCCGCGGCGGCGCCCGCCTCGTCGAAGCGGCCGAGGTAGGAGAGCATCTCGACGCGCGTCAGGAACGCGCGCGCCAGCAGCGTCCCGTCCGCGACCGCCTCCCCCGCCTCCACGGCGCGGTCGGCCGCCTCCAGCGCCCCATCGCGCTCACCCTTTCGCCGGCGCAGATGTGCCCGCTGTCGCCAGGCCTCGACGCGCAGCGCCGGCGCCGCCGCCTCGCCGGCGCGGCGCTCCACCACGTCCAGCGCCGCGACCTCGCGCTGCTCGTCGTCGTGGCGCCCGAGCCAGGCCAGGGCCTGCAGGCGCCGCACGCGCAGCCGCATCTCCTCGGCCGGCGGCAACGCCGCCGCACCCGGCGACGACGCGGCGCCCTCCGCGGCCACGCCCGGCGCGTCCAGCACGCGGTCGGTGAAGGCGACGACCTCGCGCGAGTCGCCGCGCCGCTCCGCCGCCGCCGCCGCCGCCAGCCAGTACGGCCGCGCCCGCGCCGGGCTCGCCGCCTCCACGTAATGCCGCGCCAGCTCCTCCGGCGCCGCGTCGGGCAGCGCGGCCAGCCAGGCGGCCGCCTGCAGATGCAGCGCGCGCCGCTGGGCGTCGGTGAGGGAGCGCAGCACCACCTCCTGTACGACGGCGTGGCGGAAGGCCCACTCGCGGCACCCGGCGAGGCGCGACTCCGGACGCGGCACCGCCAGGTCGCGGCGGCGCAGCGCTGGCAACAGCTGCGCCGCGTCCGCCGCCCCCAGCGCCACGAGCGACTCCGTCCAGAAGCGGCGCCCGATCACGGCGGCGCGCTTCAATAGGTCACGCTCCCCCTCGTGCAGCTTGTCGAAGCGCGCCTGCACCGCGCCCTCCACCGTGGGCGGCAGCGACTCCGGCGCCGCCCCTTCGCGTACGGCCAGCGACAGCTCCTCGGCGAAGTAGGGATTGCCGGCGGCGCGCTCCACCACGGCCGGCTCGCCGCGCCCGAGGATGCGCTCCACGATCGCGCCGACGTCGCGCGGGCCGAGCTCGCGCAGCTCCAGGCGCTCCGCCCCCGGCAGCACGTCGGGCCGCTCCGCCGCCAGCTCGGGCCGCGCCGTCGCCAGCACCGCCAGGGAACGCTCGCCGAGCCGCTGCAGGAGGAAATCGACGACCTCGAGGGACGCCGCGTCAACCCATTGCAGATCCTCGACCACCAGCAGCACCGTGGCCTGGCCGGCGAGCGCCTCGAAGAGGTCGCCGAGCGCCAGGCGAATGCGGTCACGCATGACGGCCGGCTCCGCCCGCGCCGTGCGCAGGTGCGCGGTCTCCGGGAAGGGCACGCCGAGGAGCTCGCCCACGAAAGCGACGGTATCGGCCTGCTGCGGCGGGGGCAGCCCCGCGCCGGCCACCAGCGCCTGGACGCGCGCGCGCGCCTCGTCGGCGGCCGTTCCCTCCGGCAGCTCCGCGTGGCGGCGCAGCAGCCCCTGCATGGCGGCGTGCGGCGCCAGCATGCGCGCCACCTCACCGCGCGCCTCGAGCTGCACGACCGGGCGCGCCAGCGCGGCGCAACGGCGCCGCACCTCGAGGCGCAGGCGGCTCTTGCCGATGCCAGGCGCGCCGACCACTACCGCCACCTGCGCGCGCGACGCTTCGCCGGCACGCTCCACCAGCGCCAGGAGCCGGCGGACCTCGGCGTCGCGCCCCACGAACGGCACCTCCACGCCGCCCACCTCGCGCACCGCCGGCCCGCGCGGCCCCGGGAGCGCGCCGATCACGCACGGGCCGTCGAGCCGGAACGCCCCTTGCGCGTGACGCGCGGTGGTGGGGCACGCGCCTACCGTGGGGGCGCTCGGCGCCGGGGCGCCGCGGCCGCCGGGCGACGACACCGCCGTCGACGCCGCCGACGCCGCGGCCGACAGCGCCTCCGCCGCGGCGGAGAACGCCTCGCCGAGGAGCGCGTGGCCGTCGCCGGACGCGTGCACCACGGCGCGGCCGGTCCCGACGCCCAGCCGCGCGGCGAACGGGCGCGCCGCCAGCGCCGCGGCCAGCGCCCGGTCCACCTCGTCGCCCGCCCATTCCGCCCCGCCGAACACGGCCACGGCGCGGCGCTGCTGCAGCGCCGACGCGCGCCCGCCGTGGCGCCGCACCTCCCGCAAGAACCCGGCGAGCCCCACCGTGCCGTTCACCTCTTCCGCCAGCAACGCCACGACCAGCCGCACCTCCTCGTCGAGCACGCTCGGCGGCGGCGGCGAGCCGTGCTCCGGCGCGTCCGCGCCCGCGCCCGCGCCCGCGTACAGCGCGTCTCCAGGCGCCGTGACTTCGCCGGCGTCGCGCGCCTGCGCCTCCGCTTGGACCTCGGCGTGCGCGGTGGCCAGCGCCTCGCGCATCGCCTCCATCGAAGCGAACCGCTCCGCAGGATCCTTCTGCAGCGCGCGTTGGACGATCGCCGCCAGCGCGGCGCTCACCCACGGCGGAAGGGCGTCGGGCGGATCGTTGATCACGCGATAGAGCTCGGCGTAGGGCTGCCGGCCGGCGCGGAACGGCGGGTGTCCCGCCAGCGCGCGGTGAAGGACGGCGCCAAGCCCCCACACGTCCGTGCGCTCGTCCTCGTCGCGCCCGCCCGACGCCTGCTCGGGCGCCATGTACGACGGCGTGCCCACCAGGCCCGTCAATGTCAACCGCTCGGCCTCGTCGCCCGGGGCCGTGGCCGTGCGCAGGGCCACGCCGAAGTCCAGCACCTTGACCACGCCGTCCTCGCGCAAGAACAGGTTGGCCGGCTTCACGTCACGGTGCACGAGACCGGCGCGGTGCGCCGCGGCGAGGCCCGCGGCCGCCTGCAGCACGACGCCGGCGGCGTCGGTGGCGCGCAGCACGCCGCGCGCCCGCAACCGCTCCGCCAGCGACTCGCCGCGCAACAGCTCCATCGCCAGATAAGGACGCCCCTCGGCGGTCTCGCCCAGCGCCAGCGCGCGCACGACGTTCGGGTGGTGCAGCGCCAGCAGCGCGCGTCCTTCCCGCGCGAACCGCCGCCGCAGATGGTCGTCGTCGAGATGCGCCGGCAGGAGCTTCACGGCGACCGCGCCGTCGGGGCCCTCGGCCCGCCAGATCTCGCCCATGCCACCGGCCCCCAGCCTCTGCACCAGACGCCAGGGCCCGACCAGCGCGCCTTCCCCGGTGATGGTCATTCCCGGACGTCATGCTAGGCGAAGCTGCCGCGCGTCGCGAGGGGGAGGCCTGCGGGGGCGGCGCCGGGGACGAACGCGCGCGGGACCTGTATTACGATGCGCGCATGTCGCTGGCCGAAGCGGTGCGGCGCCCGGCGCTCGAGCAGGCGGAGCTGGTTCGGCGCGGCGAAATCTCCTCTGAAGAGCTGGTGGGGGCGCACCTCGACCTCATCGCGGCGCTGCAGCCGCAGCTGGCGGCGTTCGTGCAGGTGCTCGACGCGCGCGCGCGGCGCCACGCGCGCGCCAGCGACCGCCGGCGTCGCGCCCGCGGCCACGCCGCGCGCGCGTTCGACGGCGTGCCCAGCGCCATCAAGGACGCCGACCCGCTGCGCGGGGCGTTCATGCGCGTCGGCTCGCGCGCCTACCGCTACGCCTGGACGCCCTTCGACGGCCCGGCGACGCGCCGGCTGCGCCGCGCCGGGCTCGTGTTCTGCGGAAAGACCAGCACCTCCGAGCTGACGCTCATGCCGGTCGTCGAGCCCGACATCCATCCGCCGACGCGCAATCCCTGGAACCTCGACCACAGCGCGGGCGGGTCGAGCGGCGGGGCGGCCGCCGCGGTCGCCGCCGGGATGCTGCCGGTGGCGCACGCCTCCGACGGCGCCGGCTCCATCCGCATCCCGGCCGCCTTCTGCCACCTCTTCGGCTTCAAGGCGTCGCGCGCGCTGCTGCCGAACTTCTACGCGCGCTTCGACCCGCTCGGGCTGTCGGCGACGGGCGCGGTGACGCACACGGTGGACGATTCCGCCGCGGTGCTGGACGCGCTGCGCGGCGACGTCGCCCACCCCGCGACGCCCGGCTCGCTGCTCGCCGAGGTACGCCGCGCGCCGCCGGCAGGGCTGCGCGTGAAGCTGTGCCTGGAATCACCGCTCGCCGAGGTCGACCCCGAGATCGCCGCGGCCGTGACCGGCGTGGCGCGGCTGCTGGAGGGGCTCGGCCACCGTGTCGACACGACGGCCGCGCTGGCGGCCGAGGTCGAGGAGTTCATGCCGATCTTCCAGCGGCTCGCCGCCGGCGCGCCGGTGCTGCGCGAGGCGAGCTTGCAGCCGATCACGCGCTGGCTGCGCGTCCCCGGGCGGCGCGTCTCGCTTGCGCAGGCGCGCGAGGTCCAGGAGCGCCTGTCGCGCCGCGTGCTCGACTGGTTCGGCGACGCCGACCTGGCCCTGCTGCCGGCCGTCGCCGCGCTGGCGCCGCGCGTGTACGCCTGGCGCGACCTCCCGCCCGAGGAAGGCTTCGCGCGGGCCGCCAAGCTCGGCGCGTTCACCGCGGCCTTCAACGTGTCCGGACAGCCGGCGGCCAGCCTCCCGGTGGGCGTTTCGGCGGCGAGCGGCCTGCCCTACGCCGCGCAGCTCGTCGCCCGGCCCGGCGCTGACCTCGTGCTGTTGCAGACCTGCCGCCAGCTCGAGTCCGCGCTGGCCTGGACGCGGCGCCGCGCGCCGCCGCAGGCCGGCGCCGGCACGCCCGGGGACGGCGCCGGCGACGCGGCGCATCATTGACAGCCCCGCTGCGCGACCCCTAACCTGAAAGCAGGGGGTCGCCCATGCAGACGACACAAGAACGAGCGGCACGCACGGCCTCGGGCGTGGGGCTGTCGCGGCTGGTGGAATCGGAGCGCGCCGGCCGCGAGGCGGTGGGAGCGGCGCTGCAGGCGGCGGGCGTGGAGCGCGCCGACCTGGTGCTGCTGTACGCGACCATCCGGCACGATCCCGAGGCGCTGCTGGCCGGGGCGCGCGCCGCGGCGCCCGGCGCGCGCATCGCCGGCTGCTCGGTGCAGGGCGTCTCCGTGGCGGGCGCCTCCATAGAAGAAGGCGCGGCCGCGGCGGCCATGGCGGTGCGCTCCAGCGAGCTGCGCTTCGAGGTGGCCGTCGCCGAAGGCGTCGGCGCAGACGCCTACGCGGCGGGACGCGCGGCGGGACGCGCGGTGGCCGTGGGCGGACGGCCTTCGCTGGTCGTCTGCCACTGGGACCCGCTCACCGGCGCCGACGTGGACCGCCTCATCCAGGGACTGCGCACTGCCGAGACCGACAACGTCATCGGCGGGTCGGCCGCCCAGACGTGGGGGCTGGCCGTGGCCACCTGGCAGCTCGCCGGCGACCGCGTGCTGCGCGACGCCGTCGTCGCCGTGGGAATGCACGGCGGCGAGGTGCTCATCGACACGTCGCACGGCGCCGAGCCGACCGGCGTGGAGATGAAGGTCACGCGCGCCTCCGCCAACGTCCTGCAAGAAATCGACGGCCGCCCCGCGCTGGACGTCTGGAACGAGATGACCGGCGGCGACGGGACGCTGCGCTCCGAGGCGGTGGGCTCGTGGCTCTTGGGCGTGCGCCCGCCGGAGCGGCTGCCGGCTCACTACGGCGGCTGCCTGACGCGCATCGTGCTCGGCGTCGACGCGGTGACGGGGTCGGTGGTGGTGGGCAGCGCCGTGCCGGTGGGCAGCACGGTCTACCTCTATCGCCGCAGCCCCGAGGCGGTGGTGGAGGGCGCGCGCGCCCTGGCGCGGCGTCTCAGCGAGCGGCTCGCCGGGCGGCGCCCACGCTTCGCGCTCGGCTTCGAGTGCGGCGGCCGGACGGCGCCGTTCCTCGGCACCGAGGCGGCGCGCGCCGAGGCCGACGAC